>JBATNS010000001.1:0-1880 GCA_049290475.1 Candidatus Moraniibacteriota bacterium
GAATGCAAGTGTACGAAAACTAGTAACTGGCTTCATCATAACTTTGACCGAGTTGCTCCATCACGACCGCACCTTCCATGAAACTCTCGTTCTCACCGGACAATTCATCCTCAATAGCCGCGGTGTCCCCGGCAACGCTCCGTTCAATTTCACTGACGAGCGTTTCGATACTTTCATTCTCACCCAAGGATTCTTGAGCGCCATCATTCGCGTCAGTATTCTGGGAAGCGGTATTGGTCGACTGAACCGATCCGCCGGACGACGCTGAAAGCGATTGGTCATTCTCGGTCATCCTTCGGTCCGGATTACGGTCGCCCGGCCAAAAATATGCGACTGCAGCAATCACGAAAATGGCCACTATGCCGGGGACTATGAGGACGGGGCGAATAATCATGACTGTAGTATACACGCTCGCATGAGAACCGACGAAAACCCCGCCTCTTCGGAAGGGCGGGGCTTTGCAACCGGGAACGCTCAGCCTCCTTTAATTCTTGCCCATCGCTGCCTGCAACTTCTCTTTGGCAGTCTTCACGGTCGACTTGAAAGTCTCGAGAGCGGTCTCAATCGACTTCTTTCGAGTCTCAGCGAGCGCCTTTACTTCATCGCGCAGGCCGGTGAGTTCATCTTTGTTCCCCTTCAGCTCTTCGCGAGCAGCCTTCATAGCCGCTTCGTAGTTCGATAACACAGTCTTCGGATCGACATCTGCCTCGCAATCGGACTCCGCCTTCGCAGCGGCGGCAGCGACAGCCGACTGGAATTTTGCGTACGCGCTGGAAGCAGTTTGCTTCTTGGCGGCAATGGCCTTATCGACCGCTGCCCGGAAATCATCGATTGCCTTGTCAACCGCGCTCCGACGAGTGTCTACCGCGGCATCAACAGTTGATTTGAACTCGGCGACAGCCGCCTTTTCCACATCGGTATCAGCCCGCTCATCGAGTTTCGCGTACAGCGCTGACCGGCGCTCATCTTGAGTATCACGTTTCCCATCAAGGTTCTTGTCACGGTCATCGCGGCGATCTGTTCGCTGACTCATGCGACCCGCGACGCGCTCTTTAACGTTCTCGACGCGGTCTCCCATCCGACCATCCTTGTTTTCCAGCCGGGTGGAGAAACGGGCGCAGAAAGCATCCTGCATCTGACCTTTCCTCTCCTCCATCTTCTCTTCTCGATTCGCCTGACGTTCTTCGACGGCTGCCTGACGGTTTTCCATCCGTGATTTGGCTTCCTCGGCCCTCTGGGTAAACCGGATATTCGCACCCGATGTTTCTGCTGCAGCGATAGCTGGTGCAGCGAGCATCGCAGCGAGCGACAGAGCGGAGAGATACCGTTTGCTTCTGATGATGTTCATAGGTGTGGTATATCTTTGCGAATTAATTCCCCTCTTCAAGAGCCGTCAACTCGTCCTCGACATGAGCGGTAAGGTCGTCACGATCAGCCAATGCCTCATCGACAAGGTCGGTCGCAGCAGCTTCAGGGGTGACGGTCGCCGGCAGCGGTGCCATGGCCGGCGTCACTTGCTTCTGTTCTTGGCCGGATGAACTGCGCGGACTCATGGCTGAATTCGACTGCTTCTGCATCGCAAACTGCGAATAGACAACCGCCAACATGACGAGCATCAGGAAGAGAACGAACCCGAAGCCGAGCATTTTTCTCGGTATCATAACGCTTATGTTTAAGTTTGTTTATATTTACTACTACGCGCCACTGGGAAATCCGGACGCGTGTCGGCTCCAGTATACCACCCCATGACAACATCTTGCCAAGAACGTCAACACACACTATGTTTGAAGCACTGAACAGTCCTTTACCACTTTTGGAGGCCTCATATGAGCAAAGCCCTGTCGTTTTTCGGCGGCTTTCCATTGACGACCGCCGCACCC
>JBATNS010000002.1:0-11672 GCA_049290475.1 Candidatus Moraniibacteriota bacterium
CCACATACGCTATTTCTTTTCTAGTACGCTGAAGTCGGCTTTCTTATAGGCCAACTTGGACTCAAGCGTCGCCTTGTCCTGATCGCGATATATGCCCTCGATTCGCCCGTCCTTCATATTCAAAGCCGTCTTCGAATAGCGAATGTATTCGAGGTCATGCGTCACCATAATGATGGTCTTTCCCATTTGGTTTAGATCATTCAAGAGATACATCAGGTTCTGCCCAGCCTCATAATCAAGGTTTCCGGTCGGTTCGTCGGCGACCAGTACTTCCGGATCGGTGATAATCGCCCGCGCGACTGCAACACGCTGCTGCTGGCCGCCCGAAAGCTGCATCGGATGATAGTGGGCCCAGCTCTCCATCTTCATGAGTTTGAGTGTCTCATATGCCTTCTCAAGGCACTTCGTTTTCTCTTCCCCGAGAAGCATCATCGGAAACGCAACATTTTCAAGAACCGTCAGCGACTTCACCCAGTTCGATTGCTGATAGACCATGCCGATATGGTGCTTACGGAACTGCGCCCGATCATCTTCACTGCGCCCGGCGTACATATCTACCCCGAGGAAACGCATCACTCCCTTCGTTGGCGGTTCGAGACCGAGCAAGATATGCAGCAGCGTCGACTTGCCGCAGCCTGATGCACCGAAAAGAACCATAAAATCGCCCCGTGTCACGGAAAAAGTCACTCCTTTGAGGATAAGGACCATCTGCGTCCCGATATCGAAGGCCTTGAAGACATCGTCGGCCCGGATGATTTCGTCTCCGACTCGCTTCTCCATCACGGCCGCTGCGACTGGCTCGACAATCGGGGCAGTAGGAGTGACAGACGGGGTTTCAGTTGTTTTTTGTATCGGCATCAGAATAGTTGCTATTGGCCCAAAATCGAACGAAGGCTCGTAATGACAAGATCAAGCGCATTAGCGGTCGCCTTCGGCGTGATTGCGACCGTATCGACAGAATTACCCACATTACTCGCCTTGTCGCGAGAAACGACACGCACATGGTACACCTTCGACGGTGTTAGGCCAGAGATAATGACGGTATGATTCGTAACAAGATTACCGTCTTCCTGAGTCTTTTGCGAATAGGTGCTACCGGTCCCTTCCCCGTATTCTACCTGAGAGGTAGATTGTTCGTCAGTCGACCACGAGACCACGAGCTGTGCCTCAGACTGTGTCTCGGTATTTTCAGTCGACTTCGTTGAGACTGAACCCTCAACATTCACATCGATGACTTGAGGTGGCCGATTGTCGGTCGCGGTCGTAAATCGCTGAGAGTCCGACCCAGCCTCGTTGCCTGCTTTATCTCGGCCTTTGACAACAAGCACATACGGCGTCTGTGGCACCAGGCTGCGCACGATCACTTTGTGCTCACCCTTCTGAAGCTTCACGTTTACCTCATCACGACTCTCCTCTGGCCTACCCTCCGGGTAGTACGTGACGATCGAAGACGTTTCAGTGTTGGTAGACCAGGACACGAGCATCACGGTCTGAGCAGAGCCGCGAACCTGTTGGATACGAACATTCGAGATTTTCGGGCGAGGTAGTGTCTCGAATGAGAGCGTACTACCGTCATATTCCTCCTCTTCACTATCGAGCGTATTGATCTTGTAGAAATATTTTGTGCCATCGAGCAAATTATCGAGTGTCACATCGTACGTTGTCTTCGTCGTTGAGGTAGCGATTTGTTTCACGCTCCCGAATGAGGCCGTTGTACCGTAGTAAATCCTCACCGAATTCGCGTCTTCCGCCGTAAATTCCAACACGACGCTGGAAAGGCCGAGGGACTTCGCTTGCGGGTCAGTCACCGTCGGCGCCGGCAAAGTCTCAAAAGAATCTTCCGTTGAGACCCCTGTATTGCCATCCTCATCCGTCCATTTCGCCTTGAAATAATATCGCGTCCCGGGCGAGAGGTTGGACAGCTTGATCTCATGATCGGTCAGCTGATCAGAATTGCTCGGTTCTTCACTGAAGTATGACCGGGCCCCCTTGCCGTATTGAATTTTGCTATCCGAAGTACGATCTGTCCCCCAGCTGATTGTCGCCGAACGAGTAGTAACGAGTGACACCTTCGGTTCCGTCGAAAGCTCGGCGGCCGTAGTGAACCGACCAGAAGGCAAGAGCTCGACGGCCGTACTGAATGAGCCGCAGTTGTGGACATTGTCACAAGCCCGGACCTTATAGTAGTACCGCTGTTGCAGGAGTCCCGTATCGACGAACGCGATACCCGTCGTCGAGGCAGCTTCAGTAAAAGTCGTCCCGTTGATCGAACGGAAAATCTCATAGTCCTGGACGGATGATGCCCCCGTCGACGGCGGTTCCCAGGATAAGGCGATCTTCCACGAGCTGGTGCTCTTCACCGATACGTCAGCGATTTCCACATTGAGCGGAATACCGGGAGCGCTCGTATTTGCAACAAAAGTAACACTATCGTACGCTCCGTAGTTGATTGCTCCACCAACGATATCCGCATTCTTCGCAACCACATAGAACGTGTTCGTGCCGACCTGGGTTGCAAAGGCCCCCGCCGCAATCGACGTCGCACCGGCTGAAGTGAAACTGCACGTGATTTCAGACGGGAGCGTATTCACCGTGTAGCAGTACGTGAGGTCATCGACATCACCCGAATAGCTGGACGGTGGATCCCATGAGAAAGCGAACGAGTTTGTACTGTTCGACGCTGGTGACACATCAACATTTTGCGGGGCTGTCGGACCGGTACCAGAATAATAGAAAGCGACTTGGACATTGACACTTGAAGCATTGCCCGCATTGTCAAGCGTTCGGAGGTGGAACAGGTTCTCCCCCGTCTGATAGGCGGCGCCCGGCAAATTGACGCTGGTCGTCCCGATCGTCGAAGACCAACTCCCGAGATTCACGCTCGCGCCAACCTGGTACTGATAGCCAGCCACACCAGACGCCGCATCCGTCGCTGTATTCGTCCAGAAAAAAGTGAAATCATTGGTCGCCGAATAGCCGGTCGGCGCGACGGTGACACCGGTCGGATTTTGCGGCCCTGTACTATCAAGCTTGTAAATAAAGGCGGCATAAATTGGACTGACATTCTGTGCATTATCACGTGTCCGAAGACGCAGGTAGTAGGTCTGACCACTCGTCACACTTGATGGCGTGAAATCACTCCCCGCCTGGAAGGTGCCGGCAGTCTGGGGATCAGCCGTATTATCCGTACCGAAGTAGACGTAGTACCCGGCGATACCCGATCCCGCATCACTCGCACCTGACCAACTGAAATAGGGTGCCGTGTAGGTGTACCAGGTATTTGTCGTGAGATTGATAATCCCTCCGGACTGATCAAGCGCCGTGAGCGCATTCGGCGCCGCTGGAACCACAAGATCAGAAGTCGATTGCATGATTACCTCATTGAGCGTCACGCGCTGATTGCCATTGCCGAGAAAAACCGCCTGCCACAAAAACCCGTCTTCAGTGACTGGAAAAGTCGATATATTCGTATTGACGGTCGTTTCGTCATTGGCCTGAGTGAATCCAGAAGAAGTGACCCAAGCTGCGCCGTCCCAGTATTTCCAAGTGGTCCCACCATCATCCGACAGCCGATACGTGATTGTCCCCCCATTCGCCGTTTCTGTTGTTGAAAAAGTATCCCAAGACTGTGTCCCCGCGAGACGCACTGCAGCGGTCGGCTGCACCGCAACACGAGTACTCGTATAAGGAGTCGTATTAAAGGAAGCTCGAGCGATATTGCTGATGCGGACTTCGTCGAGCATGCCAGCGAAACTCGATGGCGCCCGTCCGGCGACAGTTGATCCGGCCTGGGTACCCAAAAGGAGCGGATGCACCGTGTCCGACATGGTCGCTGTCGTCGATATGCTCGCATCCTCAACCCCATCGATATAAAGCTTGAGTGCTGACCCATTGTACGTCACTGCCAAGTGGTGCCAGTTCGTATCTTGACTCGTCGTGGTCGATTCGAGCAAAATATTGCCGCCATATGCCCAGATGGTCGCATCACTGTTCACATTCAACCCAGTACCGGCATACAGCTTGCCTCGGTACACGGCCATCGCACTGATGCGCTCGATGATATTGGTCCAGCCCGAATTCACACCGTCGCCGCCGATACGCGACCAAGCGCTCGTATTGTAACGCCAGACTTCACCCTCACCCGTACCATCTCCGAGTCCGACTATGAGATCGCCATTGTACGTCGTCAAAGACTTGATACGCTCGTACAATCCATCCGTCCAACTTCCATTGAGACTATCACCCGCGACAGCGACTCCACCCCAGTTGGTACCGTTCCATTTCCAAAGTTCGGCATCGCCGGTGCTGGCGCCGAGTCCAGCGTAAAGTTCGCCTCGATACCAAGAGAGTGCCGTCACTTCTTCATACGTAGCATTTGCCCAACTAGAATTAACGGTGTCGCCGCCAAGCTTGGTCCAGCCTGCCGTCTGGGTGCAGGTTCCACCGGTATCACATGACCAGACCTCGGCATCCGCCGCGCTAGAGCCGAGTCCGACATAGAGATTCGTCCCGCGGACCGCAAAGCTCCAGACCGCTTCAAAGGTCGTGTTATTCCAGCTCTGCCCACCAGCGCCAGTCGCATCTCCACCACGAAGCGTCCAGCCAGCGGTCGTCGTACACGTCGCCGCCAAATCGCACGTCCACATTTCTCCGTCACCGGCCGCCGTCCCTTGTAGGCCAGCATAGAGTACCGAGCCAATTACCGTCATCGCCGTCACCGATCGCTTTGTCCCGGCTGCCCAGCTCTGACCACCAGCACCAGTTCCATCACCGCCAATTTTTGTCCACGTCGTACCATTCCATCTCCAGACTTCTGCATCGCCGTTCGTACCACCACCGAGGCCAACGATGAGTGTACCATTATACCCCGTCATCGACGTGATCGAACGATAGGTGATCGTAGTCAACGTCGGATGACCATAGGTCCAAGAACTATTTATCCCTTGTCCTCCAATCATGGTCCAATTGGTGCCGTCGAATTCCCAAACAGTAGCGTTGCTATTTGCAGTCGCAGCGCCCGTGTCATAGCCGGTGCCTGCATAGAGCTTGCCGCCGATGGTCGTCATCGACTCGACACTATTGAGGTTGAACATCCCCCAGCTTTTGTTCAGGTATTGCCCCGCGACTCGTGTCCAACCAGCTGTATTATTACAGGTTGCGGCCGTATTACAGGTCCACACCTCGGCACCCGATGTACCCGCGCCCGAGCTCGCGCCGACAAAGAGATTGGTACCGATGAGCGAAAGACTCGCCGCATACAGAAATGACGCACCGGTTGTATTCCCCCACGACTGACCGTTGATACCTGTCCCATCACCACCAAGTTTGGTCCAGACCGGAGTCGTCGCGCAATTGGCACAGCTCCAGACCTCGGCATCGCCAGCGGTATCACCAATGCCGGCATACACGGTGGTCCCGCTCGCGACGAGCGACCAGACGCGCTCATAGGTTGCCGCCGCCCAGCTCGAGTTCAGTGTATCACCACCGACCTGAGTCCACCCGGCAGTCGTCGTACACGTACCACCCAGGTCGCAGCGCCACACATCTGCATCGCCCGCAGTCACGCCGATACCGACATAGACGACCGTTCCGCTCGAGGTGAGGGAGCGAATCTCTTCCATCGCATTTGTCCAGCTCTGCCCGCCTGATCCGGTCGCGTCCCCTCCACGTTTCGTCCAACCGGAGGTCACCGTGCACGATGATGTGGTACAGGTCCAGAGCTCAGCATCACCAGCCGTTGTCCCGAGCCCGACCGCTAGTGTCGTCCCATTCACGATTGTCAGTGCCGAAACCTCCTCATACACACTTGTCGCCCAACTCTGTCCTGCCGTACCCGAACCATCACCACCGACTTTTGACCACGTCGGGCTACCGCCATCACAGCTCGTACACTTCCAGACCTCGGCATCGCCTGCTCCCGTCCCAAGTCCCGCATAGATGGTCGTACCATCAGCAGCCATCGTCGTCACGCGTTCATAGGGACCAGGCGATGCGATGAGCCAGCTCGAGTTCACCGTATCACCACCGACTTTGGTCCACGTCGAACCATTGTAGCGCCAGACCTCTGCCTCGCCCGAACTATTACCGATACCCGTATAGATATTTGTGCCGTCCGTGACGATCGACGAAGCGTCTTCATACAGACCGTCGTCCCAACTGCCATTCAATCCGTCGCCACCGATTTTCGACCAGACCGGACTCGTCGCACAGACCGTACATTTCCAAACCTCGGCATCACCCGTCACCGTTGTGCCAGTGGTCGCACTCCCGAGGGCCACGTAGACGTCGCTCCCGACGACAACCTGATTCCAGACGAAGTTCTTGCTATTTGCGTCCCAACTTCGGTTAATTTCGGTATTGATTGAGACGCCATTATTATTGAGCATGTCCGGACCGGCGACCTGCGCCCACTGGTTTGCCGAAGATGGCGCCATCTCAAAGACCACCTTCCCCGTTTCATTGTCGTAATACATCTGGTAGGGACCCTTGTCGAGGATGCCCTGCCAAGTGCGATTGGATGTAGTGCTAAAAGACGAATTGAATTTCGTCCATGCTTCGAGCGAGAAATTACCTGTCAGTGAGAGCGAAGCCGAATCCGTTGCGGTCAATGAAGCGGTCGATCCGTTGAACCCGAGCGCATTATTCAAACTCCCAGCGGAATATGTACCGTTGGCAACTGTTCCTGTATTCGCATTGCTCGAACTATCAGCTGCATTTCCGCTCGACTCATCAAGGTGATAGAGTGCTGCCGTGTTGGCATCGTTCGCATAGTTCTGCACCTTGAGCCGAGCTGAAGACGATGCTACTTCGAGCGTATTTGCATCTGACGGCGTGTAATCGCCAGAGACGGAAAAATTCCAGGTATCTGTCGTATCGGCGGCCAGAATTTTTGGGATGACACCGGAGAGAGTGAGATAGAATCCAATGAACGCACCGAACCCGAGAAAGAAAAGACTAACGGCATTGAATTGCCACTTGGCGACAATAATCCGCCGCCTCGAGAAGGTTCTAAAAAAAGACTGGATACCTTTGTTTGTGTTCTTCCAATTGAAAGCCATGGGGATTGCTGAACGAAACAAACCAAGCAATTAATTTGCTAGTTCTATAAGTTCATTTTATCACGCAACCCATGGAAAAACTACCCTAAATCTTGAAGATGATGACGTCCCCGTCTTGGACGATGTATTCTTTCCCCTCCAGCCGAACCAGACCCTTCTCCCGGGCTGCTGGATAGCTCCCCACTTCGAGTAATTTCTCCCAATGGATCACTTCCGCCCGGATGAATTTTTCTTCGAAGTCGCCATGAATCGCGGCACCGGCCTGCGGCGCGGTCGAGCCCTGGAGTATGGTCCAAGCTCGCGTCTCGACTTCGCCGGTTGTGAAATACGTCATGAGACCGAGAAGTGAATACGCCCGATGGATGAGATCACCTAAGTGCGATACCATGCCCATTTCTTCCATTTCTTCCTGAGTCATCGCGATGAGTTCTTCTTCGATCTTGATATCGAGCTTCACGTGCGGCTTTTCTTCGAGTGCCGGCGGGAGTGCCGCTTCAATATCAGAAACATTATAGACATAGAGAAATGGCTTCACTGTCAGGAGTTGTAGGCCCTTCGCTATTTTGATTTCGACCTCGTCGATAAGCCCTGAAACGATACTGTTGGCCAGCCGCCCAGCCTGAAGCTCAGTCTCAATCTTTTCGAGGAGTGCCAGTTCCGCGATTGCCTCCTTATTCCCCGTCCGCGTTTCCTTCACGGTTTTCACTTTCCGTTTCGTCACCGTTTCGAGATCGGCGAGCATCAGTTCGGTATTTATAATCTCGATATCGCTCGTCGGATCGATCTTGTTGCGAACATGAATGATGTCATCGTTCTGAAAAACACGTACGACTTCCACAATCGCATCCACCTCGCGAATATTGGCGAGGAATTTATTGCCCAGTCCTTCCCCCTCCGACGCCCCCTTCACCAACCCAGCGATATCGACGAATTCGATAACGGCTGGGACAATTTTTTTCGTCTGCGAAAACGCCGCCAACTTCCCGAGTCGTTCGTCCGGCACTTCGACAATCCCAACATTCGGTTCGATGGTACAAAACGGGTAATTATTGATATCAACCGGCTTTTTGGTCAGCGCTTTGAACAGCGTAGATTTCCCCACATTCGGCAGTCCGACAATTCCGACTTTGAGACTCATAGCAATACTCCAGATAATTGATTGACTCTCCCGAGCCTAGCGGAAAAAAGAGAAAAGGTAAACCCTAAAATAAGAAAAACGCTTCGAGTGTCTCACGACAATGCGAAGCGTTTCGGTACGGGACACGTGGGTCCCAGGGTTGGCGATCAGATCAGCACGGCGGCAGAACGAACTGGTATTCGTCCCGATCGAACGTGAGCGGTGTCTGAGCGACCCAGAGCTGAAGCTCGGTCGGGTTCTTCTGGATGGCGAACCACCCAGCACCTTCGGCCATTGTTCCCGTCTTGTTGGGCTTGTGCTCCCACACCACCTTGTCCGGAGTTGGGCCGACGCCCTTGTAGACGATGATCTGCGCACGATCGCCACAGGTGAGCCCCTTGAAGGTCGTGCTGTAGCTGCCGGTCACCAGGTCGTACTCGGCATAGGCTTCGGTCGTCGACGGCTTGGTTTCGCCCACTTGGACGAGTCCCCAACCCTTCTCATTGGAGTTGTAGAGGAACTTGTAGTAGGTATTGGGTGCTGGCATCAAGTTGGTCAGATGGCCCTTACCGGCGGAATCTTCGTAGCCGAAGCCGCCGAGGCAGTTCGACCCAAAGTTGATGGTCAAGTCCACCTTGCTGCCGACCACCATGGCCGAGGCCGTGGGCTGCTTGCGGCCGCCAACGCCGTACTCGAGGAGACCGTAAAGTGGGTCAGTCGGATCAGGGTGACGAATCGCCGGCAGACCCTCCGTTTCCCACATCCGATCACCCTTGTTGTCACTCCAGAGCACGGTCTTGTCCTTCAGGATGACGCTCCAGGTACCGACAGCCTTGTTGCATGTCGTATTGATGGGAAGCTCGGCGTAACCGGTTGTGGGATCGACCGGAGCACAGGCGCGCGAGGTCTTGCCATCGAACTCCCAGCCGGTCTCGAAGGAGTTGAAACACGCCTTGTCGACCGTCGCCGGATCCACGAGTTGTGTCCCCGACTCGTTCGATAGGCCAAAGTACTTGCCGCTCGGGGTCTTGTTGAGGCCGATGAAGTGCTGAACTTCGTTCATGACGACCTTGGCACCTGGGGTGAGCGGCAGGGGTTCGATGGTGCCAAGTGCGGGCGTATCGGCCATGGCCGCTGCCGCCATGATCTTCATGCGAACGTCGGCCGCAGCGAGGCCGCCCGAAGTCGGAGGCGGCGGAGCCGAGATGACTGGCGGAGCAGCCTGAGTCGGTGGCGAGCTGGAGGGCCCGCCGTCACCCCCGCCGCCGCAGGCAGCGAGGAAAAAGGCCGCGAAGGCCGAAGCAATGAGGTTTCGAATCACGTGTATCTCCTTGGGAGAAATGTCAAAGAAGGGCCTGTTGCCCATCAAGACAGAGTGATTCGGAGAAAAACTTGGCCTTGACGGCAACGTGGAAATATAGCGCGATAGGAGGTATCTGTCAACCCCGTTTAGAAAAACAAGACCCTCGCCGAAAGTGGCTCATTGAACTGATCTTGATAAATTCCCCTATACCTTTGGACTACCTGCTTTTCTAACGGGGTCAATCCCCAAGACGCTTGCTGAAAGAGGCAAAAATTGCCACACTTGAGGCGTATCATTCACTTCACCCTATGACTGATCCGAAAATTTTTAAGGCCTATGATATCCGTGGTATCTATGGTCCGGAAATTGATGATGACACCGCGTACCGGATTGGGCGGGCGCTCATCGTTCATTTCCAGGTCAAGACAGTCGCGGTCGGTCGAGATGTCCGTGCTTCTTCTCCGGCGCTGTATGAGGCCTTCGTCAAGGGGGTGATGGAACAAGGTGGCGATGTCGTTAATCTCGGCATTGTGACTACTCCGATGGTGCATTTTGCGGCCGGACGCCTCGATGTCGATCTTGCGGTTGCTATCACCGCTTCGCACAATCCACCGGAATACAACGGAGTCAAGGTCGATCTGAAGGGTGCCATACCAGTCGGTGAGCGGACGGGCCTGTCTGATATCCGTGATCTCGTCATGGCTGGTAATTTTCCCGAAAGTGCTACCCATGGAACACTGACTGATGAAGACATCCTCCCGGCGTACTATTCGTTCTTCGCCTCTTTTGGCAAGCTCGGTGATCGTCGCTTCACGCTGGCCATCGATACAGCCAATGCCATGGGCGTCGTTGAGCTCCCAATCTATGACGAATTCAAGGAAAACCTGACTGTCCACAATCTCTACAATGACCTGTCCCAACCCTTCTCGGCGCATGAGGCCAATCCGCTCAAAACCGAGACCCTCGATGAGCTCTGTGCGCTCGTAAAGGAAAAGGGTGCTGACCTCGGTATCGCTTATGATGGTGACGCTGATCGTATCGGCTTTGTCGATGAGACCGGCCGAATTATCCCGATGGACCTCATCACTGGCCTCGTCTCGGAAATCGTTCTCAAGAAGAATCCCGGTGCCACCATTCTCTACGACCTCCGCTCATCGAAGGCAGTAAAGGAGGCGATTGAAGAAAATGGCGGACACGCTATCGAATGCCGCGTCGGACATGCCCTCATCAAGCGTCAGATGCGTGATGATGGTGCCATCTTCGCCGGCGAGCTCTCGGGACACTATTACTTCGTGGAAAATTCTTACGCTGAAGCCTCAACCTTGGTTGCGCTCCTGCTCTTGAATCTGATGGCCGAAACGGGAAAAACCATTTCCGAACTTGTCCACGAGCTGCGCCGCTACTCCCATTCCGGTGAGATCAATAGCGAGGTAGAAGACAAGGATGCTATCCTCATGAAACTCCGCGAAAAATATGCCGATGGTAAGCAACACGAACTCGACGGATTGAAGGTCGAGTACCCCGACTGGTGGTTCAATGTCCGCCCATCAAACACCGAACCGACGCTTCGTCTCAATTGTGAAGCCGATACGCCAGAACTGATGGCTGAAAAGCGCGATGAACTCCTCGCTATTATCCGCGGTAACATTTAACTGCATAACTAAATCCCTGGGCGTAAGCTCGTGGAAGATTCATAGAATATGAAAAAATTTCTCTCGTGGTTTTTCTATCTCCTTTCTCTCTTTTTCTTGGCCAAAGCAACCTATTTCTTTTCTCCCCTTCCTTTTGATAGTACCGTCTACGAGTATCAGCCACTATCATTTAAAATTTTTGGATTGTTCTTAGGTGTTCTCCTTATTGCTTTTGGTATTGGAGGAGGATGGAGATTATATAAACAAGATTACAAACTCATCTCCATTCTTGGGCTTATCTTAAGTATAATTGTAGGCTTCTGCTATCTAGTAATGACAGCAGTTATTATCTCCTGACTTCTTTCTCATTTAATTCACGAATAGATAAAAAATTGACAATTGACTGATATAAGGAGTACACTCATTCTTAATGAGCCACATGAAAAACAAGTCCATACTTGTGACCACTGCGGTCTAGCCGTCCTCCGAGGCGGTTTTTTTCTGGCCAGAAACATTCTTTATCAACCGTAGCGAGGTCATCATGCACGCACGCACCACCCAGC
>JBATNS010000003.1:0-2431 GCA_049290475.1 Candidatus Moraniibacteriota bacterium
CAGGGCGTCCTTCTCTTGCTCGCTCAGGCGGTATCGAAATGGCGGAGTCACTCATACGTTGAGTCAGATTCGCGCCGCCCTCGCAAGCGAAAAATGCCGAAAAATGTCAACCCCGTGAGCAGTCACAATTGCGGGTGACGAGAAAATATCATTTAAGAATGACTCGTTCGAATTTTTCGGTTTATCGTCGTCGTCGTTTTCAAGTATATTTAAACATTATATAAATTATCCTGAACAATGCCTTGAATTTTCAACGCTTGAAACAAAAATTTGTGATAAAGATAAGCACGCGTTCCATACATTTTGGTGCAGACACATAGAGGCCAGTTGGCCCCGAATTAGCGCCCACTTTTTGGAAGCATGGAAGAACCTTTTCGGTGATTCTAGTTTCGGCCATGACCGTAGAGATCCCAATGATATTATATTGGCTTTGCCGCCAGCCCTTATAGATCTGAATTGGTTGGATTGGTGTATTTATGAGTTTGTGCAAAAGTCCCGTACTTCAGACGGGTTTCGGCATGTGACTCAGTATAAGTGGAAGTCTATTATTCAAGAGTTTCGGTGCTGGACTGACGATACCTCAAGGCGACTTCTTGAGTGCCTTGATAGGAGCGATGAGTTACGTTCGTTCGATATCATCCGTCAGATGCTATTGCCTTCTTCTCAGTTGACCGCATCCAGCCGAGTATGCACCGCCTTGGTCTTCCTGATGTGGGCGCATGACGAATTCGCTGGAATGAGGGACCGTCCTTCTGAGCACAAAGCCAAGGAGTTTGATGCGCAGAAGGAGCAAATCGGGGGCCTCGCACATGGAATGGCCGTTTTGTGGCTCTTCGCCAGACTTCAGGACCTGCCTACGCGTCACTACAGCCATTGGTCAGTATGGGGTGACTTTGGGCCAGATGAGAAGGCCGCGTGGCGAGCGGAAGTCGCCAAGTATGTCGGCGATCAGGTTGACGTCCGCCACGGACTAATCGAATTCCTGCTGTGGCAGACGACAGGAGAGCGTTTTCGCAACGAAATTTACTCCGAGATGGAATTGCTTGTTCTCGCTCTTTGCCAGAAAAGTGTGGATATTCAGTTTATTAGGAACCTTCAAGGCCACCCATCAAGACTGGTTCAAGTTCGAGCAACGGCATTACTGGCCCGTCTGGGCCAGATTTCCGAACCGAATCCATTTGTTCCGCTGCCAGACGATGGCGTTACCGCATCGGCAGCGCATCAAGCCCTCTCAGTCGTCGCAGGTGGGGAGTATTCGCCGACCAGAACATGGATGCAGGATGGCGCTGTCGAGCGCATCATCTACGATGGTGTGCGCCGTGTCGAAAGTGTGTTCTGCGAAGAATACGAAAGGGAATGGCGGCTTGAGGAGGAGATGCACTTGTCATCCCTGCTCTCTAAAGTTCAAGGAGCTTTGGCAGGCGTCAATGGAGTTCTCGATGCGTTGGCTCTTCAGGGAATTGGCGTCGCGCCGAGGATTGTTTTTTCGTTCCGCCAGGTCCCGAAACACGAAGAAGGAAGTTCCGGTATTGGAAGCCGCAGCTTTGCGACGGACGTAGCATTCATGATTCGCGTTACCGATGCCGGGCGGTTGGTAACCCACCGAGCAACCCTCGTTCAGTGCAAAAAGCTGAACGCTAATGACGCCGGTGCGTGGAGGCCGTCTTTCGACATCAAGCGCGACCAATGCGATGATCTCATCGCCCAGACCGAATCATCATTCTACATGTTCCTGAGCCCCGCTTTTGTGGGCCGGGAAGTCTGGATGACGCCTGCTAGACTAGTGAGAAATCTATCCGATCTTCATGGGGCCAAGGGAACTTTGCCACAAGCTCCCACATATTACGCGTCGCGGTCATTTGCCCACTGGCTGACCTACGACTTGTTCGGGCTTTGGACAGGTGATGAAAAGAGCGAAGTTGTCGAGAAGGCCAAAGGGGGCAAACCAGGATACTCACCTCGTTTCGTGGTGTCCGTCGTGATCCATCGCAATCCGACCCATGATGAGGCACCGAACCGTCCGCGTTCCCGCAAGTGATCACCGACTGAGCCCCAACTGTCAATCGGCATTGAATATTGCCCCCTGATTGGAGTGCGCCCCTCTCGCCGGAGGGAGTACTTTCAGCCGTGAAGTGCAACGGCGCGCGCGTCAACGGGGTGAACAGGATTCGAGAAGATCCGTTCTCTCATTTGTGGAAAATCCCAGGATATCAGCACCACCAAAAGGTGCCGATCCCAAAAGGACGGTGGTTCCGCCTGGAGCTCTACGGGCAGGTCGATACCAATCGTGGCGACGGCGCCCTTGAGATGTGGATCGACGGGGTGCTGACCGCCAAGATGCACAACATCGATCTCGGTGGCTGGGTCGGTGATCGCGGCATTCGAGCGGGTCTTAGTCAAAGAGGCACGGCCGGGAACGGCGCGCTTTCAA
>JBATNS010000004.1:0-7657 GCA_049290475.1 Candidatus Moraniibacteriota bacterium
CGGGCGACTTTGAAGGGCACACTCGTTGTTGGTGCTATCCAGGGCCTGCTCGGCGGCCTGGCGTTCTGGATTGTCGGTGTACCGTCGCCGGCCATTTGGGGGCTGCTCATGGTGCTCCTCTCCATCATTCCGCTCATCGGCTCCGCACTCATCTGGTTGCCAGTCGGCATCATTCTTCTCTTGATCGGTCAGGTGTGGCAGGGCGTTTTTCTCTTAATTATAGGTTTCGGTGTTATCTCCATCATCGACAATATTCTGCGGCCGAAACTTGTGGGGAAAGACACTCAGATGCATCCCTTGATGATATTCTTCTCGACCATCGGGGGTATCTCACTCTTCGGACTCCCAGGCTTCATTATCGGGCCGATTATTGTTTCACTCTTTATGGCACTCGGCGAGATTTATTCCATCGAATTCAAGGGTCAGCTCGCGGAATACAACAATGATTAGCCTATGCCGTCGTTCTGGCAAGTGCTGCCCCTGACACTCGACCCCGTGGCGGGTCATATCGCCGGCCTCCCGGTGACTTGGTATGCCATCATGTATATCCTGGGGGCATTGTTTTCCGCACTCTATTTCGTTGTGCTGGCGAAAAAGCAGGGGATTCTCATGGATGCTTCGGTATCGATCGAGGTCATCGTCAGTATTCTCTGGGGAGTGCTTATCGGCGCGCGTTTGGGGTATGTCTTTTTTTATGGAGGAAATGAATTCCTTCGCGAACCGTGGCGTATCATTTCACCGTATGACTTCGGGATCGATCAATGGATTGGTATCCGAGGAATGAGTTTCCATGGTGGACTCGTCGGTGGTGCTGTCGGACTTTTCATGTTCACGCGGGAGGCCAAGCGGGAGTTTCTCCGCTTCGCGGACGTTCTCGTCCAGGCCGTCCCAATTGCGATTTTTTTCGGCCGGATTGGCAATTTTTTGAATCAGGAAATCATGGGCCGCGCGGTGACTGGTTCCTGGGGGATGTATTTCCCAGCGACTGACCAGCTTTTGCTGCATCCGGTTACGCTCTATGAGGCAGCGTTTGAGGGTCTATTCCTCTTTATCGTCATGTTTATCCTCGGTCGAATCACGGCGACGCCAGGCAGGCTCACAGCTTTCTTTCTCTTCCTCTATGCTGGGATTCGCTATCTGGCCGAAGGCTATCGGGCGATACCTTTACCGGAAGACCTTGTCTTGGGGTATTTCTCCGTCGGTCAGGCTCTCTCTCTCGCTCTGGTAGTCTTGGGCTTGGTGATTCTCATTCTGCCCCGCCGCCGCGTGGTATAATAAAAGAAAATAACCTATGGATAAGAAATACGGCATTAGCCTAGCGCTTGGTTTAGTGGTGGCCATCGGCGGGCTCGTCTGGTGGGGTCTACAAGAGGAGGGTGCGAAAGAAACCCTGGATCAGACGATCACGACCTATTTCTATGGCGAGGAGTGTCCTCATTGCAAAGATGTTCGAAAGTTTATCGATGAGAACAAGGTGGAAGAGAAGTTCAGTTTTGTGAAGCGCGAGGTTTGGCATAATCGGGCTAATGCGGCCCTCATGCAGGAGGCTGCTGTCGTCTGCTCTCTAAAGTCGCAGGAAATTGCGGTTCCGTTTGTTTTTTCTGACGGGCAGTGTTTGGTGGGTACCCCGAAAGTGATTGAGTTTTTCAAACAAAAAGCCGGTATTTGAAATCATGCAAGAAATCGTCCCACCGAAAGCGAAATCTATATCGCAGGCGAAGATGCTCTTTGATGGCGTCGCTCACGGCCGCGAGTACCGTTCGCCTCGTCCAGCTTTGGCACCACGGCCGGTCGTAACGCCATCGATGATTCGGGCGCGGCGCCAGTTGGATGCTGTGCTCCTCAAGGAACGAACTCACTCAAAGCGGAGTTTTGCTGGTTTGAGTCGGGATTGGAAACGCCTCATGTTGTTTCGTCGTGTCTTCGTCTTTTCTCGCCGGTTTGGTCGCCGGATGAGCCGGCTTTTGCCTGAGCCGGGCAATCTCTCCCCGAAGAAAGCCCTCTATGCCTCGCTTTTTGCTGGGGTGAGTTTTGGTATGGTGTCGATGTCGGTTATTCAGGATGTGAAGGGCGATGAAGCGAATGCGGGCGCGCCAGTGACTGTTGCTACCGTATCAGAAGAGGCGACTGATGATGCCAAACTCGCGAAAGAACTGTCTGAGGAGAAGAAGAAATATGATCCGAACGATGATCTGTTCCTTCAATTCTTCAGCGAGGCCGAAAAGGAACAGTATAGCGAGCAGATTAAGGACCTCGTGAAGGGCTATCCGATTGAGGACATGCTGCCCTATATTCTGGAAAAAGACCGAATCGTCGCTGCTTTCCTCATTGGTATTGGCAAGAAGGAAAGTAATTGGGGCAAGCGGGTACCGGTTTTGGATGGTCAGGATTGCTTCAACTATTGGGGGTATCGGGGAGTGCGCCGCCTGATGGGTACGGGTGGGCACACCTGTTTCAATAGCCGCAAAGATGCTGTCGATACGGTCGCACTCCGGATTGAGTCACTTATCTACTCGTCCAAGATTGATACTCCAGCTAAGATGATTATCTGGAAATGTGGCTATAGTTGTGATGGCCACAGCCGAGAGAGCGTCCGTAAGTGGATCGCGGATGTCGATATGTATTTCAAAGAGCTTAATCAAGAAGAAGGTGGTCCCATCGAGTAGGTTTTGAATGGGGTTGACATATTTATTTTACGTTGTGTAATTATGACCGCCTGTAAGGGCGGTTTTTCCGCTCTAAAGAAGCAAAAAAGTGCTTAATAAGAGGAAAAATCCTTTGAACGAGTGGATGAAAAATGCTATTCTCAGACTTGCGTCTCAAAAAGGAATTCCTAAAAATGACGCTTGCTTGATGAAATTCTATGCATCGATTTTCAAACGCTACAGAGTCCAATCGTCTTCAGAAAAAGAGTCTTTTCCGCCAGTCTTGTCAGGCGCTCAGTCTGGCCGGCGCGGTGTTTTTGTCATTCAGTCCAGTGGCGGATGTCTCGAGTGATACCGGTGCTGGGGCCCCGTCGGACGACCCTCTCTCTCGAGTGAGTCTGTGCGATTGGCAGCGCGACTACCGCTTCTTCTCCCGGACGCCGAAAACCGAAAAAGTCGATACACTGCCGTGCGAAGAGGCTTTCCTGAAGACAGCCAAACTTGCCTTGAAAGAGGAACCTCAGCCGGTGGCGTCGTCGGCGAGTAGTGAAAAACAGGGATTTGAACAGGAGCTCCGGGACATCGTCTCGGGCTATCCCATCGAGGCGATGGTGCCGGCTATCGCCGAGTATGATCGGGATATCGCCGGACTCATCGTCGGTATCGCCAAAAAAGAGAGCAATTGGGGCAAACGTGTGCCACGGACGGATACGGGCGATGACTGTTTCAACTATTGGGGGTACAAGGGTGCTGGCGCCCGCGGCATCGCCATGGGTCACGGCTGTTTCGGCGAGCCAGCGGAAGCCGTGCATACGATCGGCCATCGGCTTCAAGAGCTGGTCGCCAAGCGGAACACAAGCGAGCCGGCGAGTCTGATCATCTGGAAATGCGGCTCGTCCTGTGCGGGGCACAGCCCGGAGAGCGTTCGGAAGTGGATATCGGACGTCGATATGTACTACCGCGAAATTGCCAATCGGTAGCCGTTTCCGTTTGTCGTTCCAAGAGGGTATACTGAAGACAAACAAATCTCCATGACCTGGCTTACCTTCGCGCTCGCGGGCTATTTCTTCAATGCAGTCACTGCACTGTTCGACAAATTCCTCCTGGCTGGCCGGATCAAGGAGCCGGTGGTCTATGCTTTCTTCGTCTCGGTTCTCTCACTCTTTGCGGTCGTTGTCGTCCCGTTCGGCTATCGGCCAATTCCATGGCAGACAGCGGTGGTGTTCCTCATCTCGGGGATGCTGTTCCTCTATGGTCTCGTCGCCTTCTATAACGCGATCAAGCGGAGCGAGATTTCGCGCGTGGCACCGCTCGTTGGGATTACTATTTCGGTCATTGCGGGCGTAGCGTCGCTCGCGTTCGGTCCGGTCACCAATCTCTCATTCGCGCCGAGCCACTTCTTCTCGCTCCTCCTCCTCCTCACGGGCGCCTTTCTTATCGCGTTCGACCTCCCGCTCCGGAAAAACGACGCGCTCATGAAGTCGACGCTATTGGCCGGCGCGCTCATGGCTTTGTCGCTCCTCTTCCTGAAAACCGGCTACCGCAACGCCGACTTCTTGAATGGCCTCATCTGGTCGCGATTCGGCTTCATCGTGGGTGGTTTCAGTCTGTTCATCATCCCGGAGTATCGGCGCGCGATTCTCGAGAATACTCGCGGCCTCTCTTCATCAAACAAACGCGACGTGACGACGGGAGTGCTGTTTCTCCTGAACAAAATTTTTGGCGCGGTCGCGACGTTTTTCCTGACGTATGCGGCCTATCTCGGGCCAGTCACATTCATCCAGGCCCTGAACGGCGTCCAGTACGCGTTCGTGCTCGTCCTCGCCGTGCCGCTCGCGATGAAATTCCCGAAAGTCTTCCAGGAACGCCTCTACTTCTGGGACTGGTTTCAAAAGGGGATCGCCGTTATTTTTATCGGGCTCGGGATGTGGCTCGCGGTCACGCAGGGCGTTGATTTCATTTTCCTCTAAACCTGATTGGCTATGCCACCCTTCTTGTCTCATTGGTGCGGCGTTATCAAAGTGGTCGGCTACACAGTGGGCACCATCCTGCTCTTTCTCGCTCTCGTGTTTGGCTATTTCAACCTGCCCGGCGGAGTGTCGCGTGAGGACGTCCATCTCGGCATGACGTTTTCGTCACGCTACGCGACGGATCTGGGTCTCGACTGGCGCGAAGCCTATCTGGCTCTCCTCGATGATGTCGGTGTGAAGAAACTCCGATTGCCAGTGTATTGGGACCTCGTTGAGAAGGAAAAAGGGGTGTATGACTTTGCCGATGTCGACTGGCAGCTGGCCGAAGCAAAAAAAAGTGGTGCCGAGGTGATCCTGACCGTTGGTATCAAGGTGCCTCGCTGGCCAGAGTGCCATATCCCGGCGTGGGCGGCGGACGATACGGCAGTGCGCCAAGCAGGGATGCTCCAATTCATCCGGAAAACGGTCGGTCGATACAAGGACGACCAGACAATCGTGAAGTGGCAGGTGGAGAACGAGCCGTTCCTGAGTTTTGGTATCTGTCCGCCGTTTGAAGTGTCATTTCTCGAACAAGAAGTCGCGCTCGTGAAGGGTCTTGATCCGTCGCGGCCGGTACTCCTCACCGACTCGGGCGAGCTCTCGGTCTGGTACCGGGCCGCCGGTCGGGGCGACGAATTCGGCACGACCCTCTATCGGGATATCTACAGCGCGAAAGCCGGTGGCTATTTCACTTACCCGATTGGGCCGAACTTCTTCCGCGCCAAGGAGCAGCTGGTCCGACTGCTCACTGACCAGGAGCACTTCTCTATCATCGAGCTCCAGGCCGAGCCGTGGGCCTCTGGCTGGGTCGCGAATGTCTCGCTCGAAGAACAATTCAAAACGATGAATGAACGCCGGCTCGAAGAGAATGTGACGTATGCCCGCCAGGTGGGATTCGAGAATATCTATCTCTGGGGTGGTGAGTGGTGGTATTGGCTGAAGACGAAGAAAGACTATCCGGCCGTCTGGGACAAGGGGAAGGAGCTGTTCCGCCGGTATCCATAAATATTTAACTTTCCAACCTAGTAGCATCATGGATACACCACAAGTTCTCCGTGTTATAAGAATTATCAATATCATTGCGGTGATCTGTTTTGCCCCTATCGGTCTGTTCGTTTTCATGTATGCAATTTCTGGGATTATCCGTACTGATTTTGGCGATCAAATGGTAATTCTGGGTGCAGGCTATCTGGTAGCGACGGTCGCGGGCCTCCTTGCTTTCAAAAAGCCGTTTTGGTTGGCTGTCAGCTTTGGTGGATGGTTATTTGTATGGTGGGGGCAGTTTGTGTATGTAGATAAGGGTCAGCAAGAGAGCGATAATCAAACACTGTGTCAGATGTTACGTCAGGAGCCTGGATGCGTGGAGGACTCAACCGGGAACATGCGGTGTAATAGCGAGAGTTTCCAGGGTTCTTATCCGGCAGTTTGTTCTCAAGTCCGGCGATGATCCTCATTCTCGACAATCTCCGGAGCGCCTACAATGTCGGCGCACTGTTTCGTTCGGCGGATGGCGCCGGAGTGACCCACATCTACCTCGTCGGTATCACGCCCGCCCCACCGCGTACCAATCAGCTCTACCTCACGCTTGCCGAGAAGACGCTCCGGAAGACGGCACTCGGTGCCGAGGGTGCGGTCTCCTGGACCAGCGTGAAGTCATTGCCGAGGCTGGTCCAGAAACTGAAACAGTCTGGTCATGAAGTGATCACGCTCGAGGAGGGGAAAGAAATCGGGAGTATCGACTATCGTCGTTGGCAGCCCAAGCACGGGAAGACACCGGCACTCATCGTCGGCAATGAAGTCGCCGGGATGGAGCAGAAAACGCTCGCGCTCGCCGATACGGTCATCCATCTGCCCATGCGCGGGACGAAGAATTCGCTCAATGTCTCGGTGGCAGGGAGTATTGCCTTGTACCACCTCTCGGCTACAATGGAAAAGATTCATCAATAGAAAAATGACATCTGAAATGAAAAAACAAACGAAAGAGACGAAAGAAAAGAAAATTGCCATTTTTGATATCGATGGCACCATTTTCCGGAAGAACCTCCACTTTGAACTGATCAACGAATTGTCCTGGTTGAAGGTGTTCCCGAACGCTGTGCGACGGGAATTGACCGAGGTTTACAGCGGTTGGCTCGACCATTCGGGGACGTACGAGGATTACCGCAAGGCAATCGTCCGCATCTATGCTGAGCATATCAAAGGTGTGTCCGAAGTGGCCGTGGGCGAGGCAGCGCGGATCGTCGTGCCGTTCCATGCGCGGCGCACCTATCTCTTCTCCGAAACGCTCATCAAGGAACTTCGCGAAAAGGATTACCACCTGCTCGCGATCTCGGGGTCACCGATCGAGATCGTGGAAGAGTATAATGAGCACTATCTCCACTTCGACCGGGTCTTTGGTAGCGTGTACTCCAAGGACGAACAGGGGATCTATACGGGTGTGGCTGAATTTGAGCCGTCGCGGAACAAGGGCGAGGTGCTCCAACAGTACGTCTACGAGCACGGCCTCACACTCGAGGATTCATACGGCGTGGGTGATACCGAGAGTGATGGCAGTTTTCTCCGTATGGTGACTCACCCGATTGCTTTCAATCCCAATCAGAACCTGAAAGCGATGGCTGACGAGGAAGGTTGGCGCATCGTCCTCGAGAAAAAAGACGTTATCTATGAGATAGCGCAGAAAAGATAGTTACTAGTGCCTAGTTTCTAGAGTATGCAACAGAAAAAAATCAGCTCCTATCGGGATCTCATCGTTTGGCAGAAGGCGAAGGGGGTGGCTGTCCTCGTATACAGATTGACTGAGTCCTTCTCAAAAGAAGAAACGTATGGGCTCACATCCCAGATGCGAAGAGCGACTGTATCGATTGCCTCAAATATTGCCGAGGGCCAGAGTCGTTGGGACAACGAAAGAGTTCTATCATTTCCTCCGCATCGCATTTGGTTCGGGCGCTGAACTTGAAACCCAGTTTGAGATAGCGCTGGAGTTGGGTAAACTGGAGTAAAGAG
>JBATNS010000005.1:0-9550 GCA_049290475.1 Candidatus Moraniibacteriota bacterium
GTGTAGCTGTTTTATTACCACCGAAACACAAAAAGGTCATAACTATTTGCGGTGTACAAAACGGAAAAATCCTTGTGAGCAAAAATATGTTCGTGAAGAAATCATCACTTCTCAAATCGGAACGGAATTGCAAAAAGTTTCTTTGCCACTCGATTGGGCAAACTGGATGATTGCCGAAAATGAGAAAGATCGGCAATCAGAAACCCAATCGAGTGAGATTTTTTCTCAAAAAACAAAAGCTGAAATTTCTCTTTTGGATTCTAAAATAGAGAAGCTGATGAACGCTTATCTAGAGAACGCACTTTCACTAGAAGAATATCGAGACGCTAAAAGTGCGTTGGTCAATCAAAAACAGCTTCTCAAAGAGAAATTATCAGCTTTTGAGAAAAAATCTCATAATCGGTTCGAACTTGCTGATAGATTCATAAAATCCAGTATAAACAATATGGAATTGGCAAACGAGGGAATTCCCGAAAAGATTTTTCGGGAATTCAAAAAAGTCGGTTCGAACTTTTTAATTAAGGATCGAACCGTACTTTTTGAGCCACGCGGAGCGTGGCGAATCCTTGCAGAATCAGGATTTTGTGGGGGGAATGCAGAACAGACGGCGCTTCGCGCCGACCATATTTTTGGTTCTGAAACCCTTTTCGAAAAATTGCGGAGAGGGAGGGATTCGAACCCTCGAGGGAGATTAATCCCCGCCACGTTAGCAGTGTGGTGCCTTAAGCCGCTCGGCCACCTCTCCAAAATCACGCTTTACTCTAGCATAGCCGTTCTCGAACCTCAAGCCAAAAGAGGTCCGCTGGCACCCTTCGACAGGCAGCTCCTTTCCCTGTACACTATACTTTGCATTAATCCGTTTTTCACCCTATGGAAAAGATTCCGACCGAAACCGAAACAACATCGCCAGTCGACAAAAACGTCGCTCCGAAACTTCGACCCCCGAAGCTCCACTTTAGCAATCGCACCCTAGTAATCGCTTTTTTTTCCCTCCTCGTCCTCGGAAGCGCGTACGGCTACCGAAATTTTTTCATTGCGGCGACCATCGATGGTAGACCAGTGAGCCGGCTCGCTCTTATCCGGCAGCTAGAAAAGACGGGTGGAAAAGCGGCGCTTGACGCCATCATCACTGAACGAATCATCGCTCAAGAGGCTGCCAAGGACGGCATTGTCATCAGCCCCGCTGATATCGACACCGAGATAGAGACGATACGAGGAGAAATTGCTGCTCAAGGTATGACACTTGAATCCGCACTCGCTGCCCAAAACCTGACAATTGATGACGCACGCAAACAGATTGCCGTTCGGAAAGAACTCGAGAAGCTACTCGGCGATACCATTGCGGTGACGGATGCTGACATCGATATCTACCTCCAGGAGACCGGCCTCTCCACGCCAGCAAATATGTCTGAGGAAGCTTTCCGGACCACGATACGTGAACAACTGGCCAATCAGAAATTTGGTAAAGCCGCTGATACTTGGATTACGAATGTGCGTGCAAAGGCACATATCCGTTACTTTGGGGCCTATGAAGAGACAACCGATACTCCTTCTACCCCAACAGCTACCACTCCGGCACCTTAACCCAGCGGTCAAATCACATTCCAGCATGACAGTTACGCTCTCCTCCCAGGGAGAGCGTATTCGCTTCTCCGCCCGCTAGCATCCCTCGCTGACTAGGCTGAGAAACGCGCGAGCACTATACTGTAGTGGCTATGAGAAACTTCACTCGACTACCACTGTTCCTGATTGTTTTTCTCTCGATACTCTTCCTTGTAGCCGGAAATGAGTGGCTCCAGTACCAAAAAAGGGAGCCTTCCCCGTCCTACCCGGTCTCAGTCGACTACTCCGCCGTCATCGAACAAGGGATGAAATTCTATACGGAACAAGAACTTGAGTCATTGCGCATCGATGACTATCTTCTTTTTGTAAAAATCAAGCACACCCGAGGCGAGGCCGTTCCAACCGAATCACACCTCGCGTACGCCCAAGATCCATTCCGCCGGATTTTGGCGAAAAATAATCCTCTCAGAGATATCCAATTCGCTTTGCCGGAAGTACCATCCACAGACGTCCAGCTACTTGACCGTGGTCGGTATGTAGTGAATCCAGCCCTGGCCGGCTTTCTCCGCGATCCCTGGGACGATATCCTGCTCCGAGCCCTGTACTGCGATGTCGGCAACTACGATGAGCGCGACTTCAGACTCTTGCGTACACTCGGCGGAGACGCTGGCTACCTCGATACCCATGCCCTCTTGGGACTGATCATACTCCGGGAAAATCACTGCTACAAGGCCGCGCTGATTGATCAAGAAATTGAGCTCTGGGCACAGCAGATTGAGCGGACGATGGACAACGATTTCGTTTTCAGTGATGTCTACACCGAACGGATTGTTTTTCTCTACTGGGCTGGATACGGAAATCTCGTCAAAAAAGAATGGGTGGACCGGGTTGTTCGAAACCTGACTCAAGACCCTGGCTGGCGGACCGGAAAGGATACCGCATCGAATGCGCATACCACCGGACTCGCGCTGCTCTCTCTTCTCTATTTCAGTGATGGCTCGCCGCTTCAGCCATTGTATGATGAAGAATAGGAACCCATACTTACCGTGGGAGATAAAAAAATAGTGGACCAGCCGAATCGGCCAGCCCACCACAATGAGCATCCTATTTTCTCCAACAAGCAAATTCAAACGCTGACGGCCCGGAGTCGCGCCAGACGATCGGCAAAGTCCCGGAGTGCGGCTGAAGCGCTCCGCTCTGCCTCTGCATGCCAAGCCCGGAGACTCGCCAAATGATCGCTTTCAGAGCGACGTTCTTCCCACAGCGCGGTCAACCGAGTGGCAAGACTATTCCAATCGACCGGGTCCGCGTGATACCGAGCAGCCAATCGACTGAACCGACGCGTGACGTCGAACCGGAGCTTGCGAATTGCCTGAAGTGTTTCGGCATCACAGGCCATCTTCGATGAATCGTAGGCTGCCCGCGGAGCGCGGTGTTTCACGGTTGCAAGTCCGCACCAGGAGAGAAGCACAATCACGCCCCAGCCAATGTCAAACTCGAACCAGCGATGCGAGAATTTCGCCGACGTAGCGTATGCGTGGTGATTGTTGTGAAGCTCCTCGCCACCAATCCAGACTGCCAACGCGAACAACGGCACCGTATTCCGGCTATTATCCGACGTTGCGTAGTTGCGGTACCCGAACCAGTGCCCGAGACCATTGATTACGGCGGCGGCCCAGAACGGGATCCAGAGCACATGGGCGAACGCGATAACGAGCCCTGGAACAAGCCCGAAGAGACAGCAGGCTACGAGAAACCCGAGAACGACGCCTGGGATGGGATGCGCCGCGTACACCTGCCGCTCGAGTGAGTCATCTGGTGTGCCGCGACTGTAGTACTCGAGTTCGGTCATGTCCTGCTTCAATTGAGCAGCTGTATTTTTCATATGCGATACTTCTCGCACGTACTCGATGACGCCGAATGGAAAAATCCGCCAGATTCCCTTCGTGACGGGACTATGCGGATCACCGGGTCGATCCGAGAACGCATGGTGTTTTCGGTGGAGAGCAACCCACTCGCGCGTCACCATACCAGTCGTGAACCAGAGCCAGAAACGGAAGACCTGTTCCACTGCCGGATGGAAAACGACAGCATTGTGCGCCTGGGAACGATGGAGATAGAGCGTCACTGCCAGAATGGTAAGCTGTACCGAGAGAAGCCCAATGAGCACGTAGCTCCACGGAGCGAGCGGGCCGAGGAGGCCTTGCCACAAGAGCGCATTCATACGAAACCCTACCTTTCTTAGGAGTTGAGGAAGCTGCTTTTGTTAAAAAGCTGAACTTATTATATGGCTTTTCCACATTTTTGCCATCAAAAAAGGCAATCCAGAC
Organism: Candidatus Moraniibacteriota bacterium; assembly: GCA_049290475.1. GTDB lineage: Bacteria > Patescibacteriota > Minisyncoccia > Moranbacterales > UBA1568 > SSEF01. The sequence continues at coordinate 3,894 of JBATNS010000005.1, forward strand.
GGAGTACCTTCCTTGCCGGGGACTATTTCACAAAACTGACCACCTCATCAAAGGCGCGGCGTACTTTTGGACGAGAGGCTGCTATGTCTTCACCACGATAGCCGAATGCGAGGAGGACAGTTGCCGTCAGTTGTTTTTCACTAAGACCGAGAATGTCATCGACGCCTTTCGGATCATCAAAGCCCTCCATCGCCGCATTGTCGATACCGAGGAGCGAGGCCGTCTCCATCATCATGCCGAGAGCAATATATACCTGGCGCGAATTCCATGTGTCGAGTGCTGCGTCGTCACGACTCGCGATAACCCCATCAAGCATCCCTTTAAAGCCATCGAGCGAGGCGAGCTCCTGATTCTGAATCTTCGCCGTCCGTTCAATCCGCTCGCGAACGATATTTTCACGAGTATCCGTGCGACGAGCCATGACAACAAGATGAGATGATTCCGTCACTTTCGGCTGACCATAGCTCACTGCCCGCAGCTTCTCCCGGACAGCTGAGTTCTCGACAACAATGAATTGCCACGGCTCTAGACCAAACGAGCTCGGAGCGAAGCGTCCACTCTCGAGGATCGTTCGGAGATCAGGCTCCCCAATCTTTTCCACTGGGTCAAATGACTGTACAGCATAACGCCACTGTAGCGCTTTCACTATTTTCTCTTGCATACGATGTATAATAGAGGTATATTAATTAATACTTTATAAAGTATAGTACTATATTTAGAATAGTACAAGTGGCGTATGACTCCAACCACCCCACAGAAATTGAAGGCTTCTGGATGCCCCAAGCGGGCACTCGAGATTTTCGGTGATTTCCAGACCCTCTCCATCGTTGACACGCTGGCAATCGGCGAAATGCGCTACTGCGAACTCCAGCGAGCACTCGACAATATGAATCCTGTCACTCTCGTACGACGACTGAAAAAACTCGAAGAAGACGACATCATTGAACGGCGCGAAGAGACCATAGACAAACTCTCTGTTAGCTATCGATTGAAAGCGAAGGGTGAACACATGCTCCCCATACTCCGAAGCATCAAAGACTTCGCCGAGAAACATCTGACGTAGCTATCATGGCACGCAAAGGATCCAAAGAAAAAATCCGCTGCTCGTGGGTCCCGGCCGGACACGTGCTTTATGAGCACTATCATGATACCGAATGGGGCCGGCCTGTAAAGGACGATCGATTATTCTTCGAATTCCTCGTACTCGAAAGCGCCCAGGCAGGACTTTCTTGGGAAACCATCCTAAAGCGCCGCGAGGGATACCGATCGGCGTTTGCCAACTTTTCCGCTGAAAAAATCGCCCGCTTCGGCGCTCGGGATGTCGCTCGTCTCATGCAAGACAATCGTATCATCCGCCACCGCCTGAAAATTGAATCGACGATAACGAATGCCCAGGTCTTCCTCACAATCCAGCGAGAATGGGGCAGCTTCTCGAAGTATGTCCGGAGCTTCGTCGATGGGACAGTCGAGCACCGATCCGGAAAAAAGCTACGTACGACGAGCCCGGCGGCAACATTGCTCTCTGTTGATCTTAAAGGCCGCGGCTTTCAATTCTTCGGGCCAGTGATTGCCTATGCCTTCATGCAGGCGACCGGCCTTGTTGACGACCACTCACCTAACTGTTTCCGCTATCGTGCTAAACCCAATCGTTAAATCTTCTTTTCAAATATGGATACCCTCCTCATCATCGGTTCCGTGCTCGCGATTCTCGGCATCATAGGTAGCCTCATCCCTGCCCTCCCCGGCCCAATCCTCGGCTACGGTGCGCTCGTGCTCCTCTATCTCTCAAAGAGTACCGATAGCATCACACCCATCTCACTCGGCGTCTTCGGGGTCTTGCTCACACTCGTTACTATCCTCGGCTACATCGCGCCAATTTGGGGAGCGCGTTTCTCGGGTGCATCTTCGCGCGGACTATGGGGAGCAGCCATCGGAGCGGTGATTGGACTCATTTTATTTCTCCCCCTCGGACTTTTTCTCGGTGCCTTCCTCGGAGCAGTTATCGGCGAGTTTTCGACCGGTAAAGATGGTGGGAGCGCCCTCAAAGCTGGCGTCGGGACGCTCCTCGGTTCGGTCATGATCATCATCCTACAGACCATCTTCGCGCTCGTTATGGCTGGGTACTATTTCTACCACCTTATCCGCAGTTAATATCGAGACTCTATGAACGTTTGTTTCTTTCCGGCTAATAAACGTGGCCATATCACCTGGGACTGGCTCGATACCTACCACTCCTTTAGTTTTGGTCACTTCTACGATCCGGAGCTCTTGGGCTTCGGCACACTCCGAGTCGTCAATGACGATACCATCGCTCCGGGCCAAGGGTTTGGCCAACATCCACACAGCGATATGGAGATCATCACCATCCCGCTACTTGGCGCGGTCGAACACCAGGACAACACCGGCGCAGAGGGCGTCACTCCGGCCGGATCAGTCCAAGTCATGTCTGCCGGCCGACATGTCGCGCATTCGGAGAAGAATGCTTCCACGACCGAAGCGCTTTCGCTTTTCCAAATCTGGATTGAACCAAAAAGCTACGGTATCGATCCGCGCTATGCTGAAAAGGCCTTCGATCCGAAAGGTCGGGATGGCGCTTGGCAGCTCCTAGTCTCAAATGATGGTCGCGATGGATCGCTCTCCATTCATCAAGATGCCTTCATCTCACTCGGACGTTTCAAGATGGGCGAACCGTTCAGCTACGCGCTCCGAAAACCAGATAATGCCGTTTTTATCATGATCGTTAACGGCAAAGCTACGGTCGCTGACCAGTTACTCGGTCACCGTGACGCGCTCGGGCTCGGCGATGCCAGCGAATTTGCTGGTGTCATGACCGAAGACGGCGAACTGATGGTCATCGAGATTCCGATGTAGAACACTTTCTTCCCTTTCTTTGGCCATAGAAAAAACCGCCCGATTACTCGGACGGTTTTATTCTTGGCGTCTTAGGCCTGGTCACGGCTCTCGAGCGGGCGAGCCTCGTTGACTGTCAACGTACGGCCATCCATCTCTTTGCCATGCCACAGTTCGATGGCCTTCGCTCCCTCTTCCGGAGTGGACATCTCGACGAACCCGAAACCGCGTGAGCGGCCAGTGGCTCGGTCAATGATGATCTTCGTAGAGACAACTGTCCCGGCCGAGGAGAAAGCTTCTTTCAAAGCTTCTTCCGTAGAACGGTACGGGATACCACCGACGTACAAACGTGTCGACATAGTATATAAACTCTATAGTTATGCAAACTCTATGTAAGACGACCTTCTGGCTTCATTCACGTAACCAGGCAGCACCCGAGAGTGACCGACACCGTACACGCCGAAATTCCGACCGAGAAACCTTACCTTGTTGCAATCTGACCATAGCATGAACTAGCGAGAAAGGCAAGGGTCAGCATTTATGATACAATGTGAATAGAAATGTAAATACTAAACTCTGCCATATGAAGAAAATGACACATTTTGCAGTTTCAAGGGATAAAAACGGTGGCTATCGATGGAAGCTTATCGGCGCCAACGGCGAATCAGTCGCTACGGGAGAGAGCTACAAGACTCGCCGGGCAATGATGAATGCCGTGAAGAATCTCCGAACCTGGGCTGCGACTGACCGAATCGAAGAGCCGAAAGGAAAACCGGCTGCAAAAAAAACTGTTGTCAAAGTCTAGCCCGCGAAAGCGGGTTTTTTCTTCTCAATATTCTCACCGATCATCCAGCCATTGTAACGGACGAGCCATTGAAAAAATATGAGGCCAATATTCCACGGCAGCATGGAAAGAATTACGACGAGTACGGCCGTCGGGTCACGGAAAAATGTTTCCGCTAAAAATATCGCCAAGGTGAAATTCATATAGGAAAGGGAGAGAGTCACCGTTACGCGATCCTTTTTTGATCGCCAGAAACATGCGAAATAGGCAGCGAAATGAAAAAGTGCAAGGAGGGCGGCCATGACGAAGAAGGATAGAAACACCTCGCTCTCGATAAAGCTGCCTCGAATAGCGGCGCTATGTTTGGCAGCAATCGTTGCGATAAGGAGCCAGAGTACCAAGACCGAGCTGAATCGCAGCAATGACTCTCCCCGATGGACGGCAAGCTGACCGATAGGAAAAAAGCGGACTGCTTGAGCAGCGGCAAGCGGCATCGCCATGATAAAAAATAAGGTGTGAAACATAGCCCCGGGAGCATAGGCCATCGCGCCGCCGCCGAGAAGACCGAGCACTATCGGAAGCGTGACAACCGAAAGGAGCGAGGTCCCTGCGGTGAGAAAAAGTGACAGCGGAACATTCCCCCGTACCATATCGACAAAAAGCGGTGAAGTCATGCCTGCCGGCATCGCCGCCAAGAGCACCAGTGGGATGAGCATACTAGGGAAAAGCCAGCCGGCAAGAAAGTAAACAAAGAGAGGAAAAACGGCTAGACGGAGCAGTCCAACGGCTACGAAAAGTTTCAAATCTCTCGATTCAGAGAGCATTGTTCGCATATCAATCCTCAAACCGCTCGTAAAAAAAATGAACTGCAGCAGGATACCCGTCAGCCCATAAGAGGAAGCAAACCACTCCGGAAAGAAAAGACCGCAACCGAGCGCAAGTGCCAGGCCAAGAAAAGGTAAGTCATCTAATCGGCGGTGAGGGCGAGAAAAATCCATAGACGTAATCATTTCAGAAGCAGCTGTAACTCGGAGAGTATTCGCACGGCAATCATCTCATACCCCTGATCATTCGGATGAATCGCGTCACTCATGAGCGCTGAGTCGCCAAAGATACCTCGCAGTGCGTCCTCGACATATGCTGACTTAGTTTTTTTAGCGAGCGCCTCATAACGGTCATCCGCTCCCCCGCCGACGATGCCACTCCGGACACCAATAAGTAGGACCGCTGCACCCGTCGACTGAAAGCCTGTGATGATCTGTTCCAGATTCGAGAAAGTTCCATCCCGCGGTACTTTCTGGAGAAAATCATTGCCGCCAAGGAGAACGAGCACCAGTCGTGGATGTTCGGCGATGGCCCCATTCAGGCGCGTCAGCCCCTGGCGTGTTGTATCACCCGCCATGCCATAGTTCAGCACTGGCTCTCCCAGGCGTTTAGAGAGAAGTGTGGGCAAGTCATGGCCAGCGGTCGCACCAACACCTTCGACCAAGCTATCGCCGAAAAACAGTATCGGACCGCTTGAGCGAAGCGGGACGTTCTTCACCACTTTCTCACTAGGAAAAAAATACCAGCTGAGGCCGATAATGAGCGCAGAAATTAAAACAACGAGGATTGATTTATTCAGCATAGACTATTCGACATCTGGAACGAATCGAAGTGCTGTACCATTCATGCAATAGCGGAGTCCGGTCGGTGCGGGACCGTCGGGAAACACATGACCGAGGTGCCCCCCGGCGGTCGAAAGCACTTCGGTCCGCTCGATAAACAGGCTGTCGTCCCGCTGCTCAATGACCGCTCCCGGCTCTATCGGTCGAATAAAACTTGGCCAGCCAGTGCCTGAATCAAATTTGTCTTCAGATCGAAATATCGGCTTTCCAGTATCAACGGCGACATAGGTACCCGGACGTTTCTCCTCATTGAGCGGACTCGAAAATGGTTTTTCTGTTCCCGCTTCACGCAGAATTTTATACTCATCCGGGGACAATTTTTCTCGCCATTCTAATTCATCCTCTCCGCCTATGAC
>JBATNS010000006.1:0-7409 GCA_049290475.1 Candidatus Moraniibacteriota bacterium
CCATCAACCTATGCGTCGATCATCCAAACGATACAGACGCGTGGATATGTGGAGAAAGAAGGACGAACCCTGATTGCAACCGAAACCGGTGAAGTCGTCGACGACTTCCTCTCTCTGCACTTCGCCGAGATCCTTTCCGATTCCTTTACCGCTGATATGGAGGATCAGCTCGACGAGATTGCCCTCGGCACCCGAGAGTACAAAAAGACCTTGAAGGATTTCTATGGACCATTCTCAAAGCAAGTAAAGAGTAAAGACAAGCTCGAGAAAATGTCGAATCTGGGGGCAGCCCCACAAGAAATGCGCTGTCCGGCCTGCGGAAGCGACATGATCATAAAGCTCGGTCGGATCGGAAAATTCTACAGCTGCAGCCGTTTTCCGGAGTGTACTGGTGCCTTAACACTCGAAGGGAAAGTCGTCGAGGGTCCGAAAGCAACCGGTGAGAAATGCCCGAAGTGCGAGAAAGGAGAACTCGTCGAACGGGAGGGACGCTTCGGAAAGTTCGTCGCCTGCGGCAATTATCCGAAATGTAAGTACGTAAAGAAAGATGACCCGGCCAATTTGCCGACGACCGGTGTGAAGTGTCCGGTCTGCCAGAAGGGAGAGATGGCCGAACGTCGCGGCCGCTTCGGTATCTTCTACAGTTGTTCGAACTACCCCGACTGCAAACACGCGATCAAAACCAAGCCGACCGGTGCGCTCTGTACATATAAACGTGAGGACCGAGATGACAAGGCATGCGGCGCGCTCATGATGGAAGGTACGAAGACGATACCGGAGCGTTGCAGCGACAAGACTTGTCCGAATCATAACCCGCACAAACTTGGTGAACAGAAATAGTTTTTGAGGAAAGAAAAAGCGGCGGTTGCAATCAATGTTGCTACCGCCGCTTCACGTCTTCTGACCGAAGGACTCAGGCCGCCGCTTGTTGCCGGGGTTCGTCGTTGACCGGGCGAGGCACATGGATGGGAACGCCATTGGCATACACCACGTTCGGATCCACGAACCAGTCCCAACGGTCGACCGGCGACCGGTCCGGCTCCTTGGCATAGAGCCGGAACAACTGCTGGTCGTCCATGATGCGAATGTGCAAGAGGACACCGCCGTCGGACTCCATATTGGCCTCGATTTGGCTGACATAGCGCGTGATGACGACAAGTTCAGCGCCAATGTTTTCGAGGCGTTCATGGTCCTTACCGAGCGTGCTCATCCCGAACGAGCTGCCGGTGGTGAAAGTCACGATACTGCCATCGGGCTTCACGAGACGCACCCGAATGAGGCGACAGCCGTTGGCGAAGGGATCGAGACGAAACTGCATGTCCACCTCAGGACGAAGCCGGATGCCCCGCCAGAGGGCGTGGCCCATGTCGGAACGAAGCGAAACGTTTGTTTGTCGACAGTATACACGAAAACCAGCCTAGTGTCAATAGCCGAACAACCGGCATCATCCTTCTATTAAGCCATTTTCCTTATATTTGCTAAGTAAGAAATAGCAAAACCAAGGATACTAAAAAGTACGATTGTTGCACCACTTGGAAGATCAAATCGATAACTCACTAGGAAACCAGCGATAACCGAGCTTTCTGCAATCCCAATACCAAGAATCAGTGTCGTAAGAAAAGATCGTCGCCACTGCATCGCTGCCAGGACCGGGACAATCATAAGTGCACCGATCAGGAGCGCACCGACGACTGTGATAGATCCTGCTACCACTGCTGATGCCAGAAGAATAAACAACGTATTGTACCAGGCCGCCGACACACCGCTCGCCCGAGCCAAATCCTCATCAAGTGAAAGCAAGAACAGCTTGCGATATCCAACTGAAACGAAGATGGATGCCAGAATGAGCAAGAACGAAAGCGTGGCAAGATCAGACGCTGTCACGGTAGTGATACTCCCGAACAGATACGACAGGAGGTTGATATTCACCCCATTACTCAACGCCAGTAACACCAGCGCAAAAGCTAGACTCCCCGATAGAAACAGGGCGAGAATAGATTCACTCATGACCTTTCCAGAACGACGAAGCAGCTCCATGCCAAAACCACCAATCATAGAAGATCCGAGCGCGCCCAAAAATATCGGGAAATTGAAAAAAACAGCGAGTGCAACGCCCAGAAGCGAGACATGTGACAAGGTATCTGCCAAGAGAGAAAAGCGTCGAACGACGAGAAACTGTCCAACAACCGGGGCGAGTACACCAAGGAGTGCTCCTGCGATGAGCGCGCGGCTCAGAAACTCATACTGGTAAAAATCAGCAATCATATGTGATCGGTATGGTGAACGCGTGAGCCAAACAGTCGCTTTATTACTTCATCATCGTGAAGCGCTGTCGCTGGACCAGTATAGACGATGCTGTGATTGAGGCAGACAGCGGTCTTCGCTTCATGGGCGATAATCTCTAAATCATGAGAAATGAGAAGAATCGTAATGCCGTGACGTCGATTCAGCTTTTCGAGGAGATCATAAAATGCTTCTTGTGCCGTCTGGTCGATGCCAGCGGTAGGCTCATCCAAGATAAGAAGGTCGGGCTTGGATACAAGGGCACGCGCAATAAATACTCGCTGTCGCTCCCCGCCTGAAAGTTCGCCAATCCGCCGATCGATGAGATGCTCGATGTTCGCAGTTTTTAATGCTTCAGCAATTGGCTCACACTGCCACAAACCTAACTGACAGAGTATTGAGGACTCGTTGACATGGCCGCTCTCAACGACCTCTCGTACCGTGGCCGGAAACGATCGATCACCACGGAAAACATGTTGTGGCACGTAACCGATGCGCTGCCAATCCGAAAACTGACTATCCGAATGGCCGAAAAGCTCCACTGTTCCAGACTGTACCGGCAAGAGTCCGAGAAGCAGCTTCACGAGGGTCGACTTCCCTGATCCATTTGGCCCCACCAAACCGATATAGTCGCCCTTTGAAAGATCGAGGTTCACCCCGTCCAAAACCGGCTCTGAACCATAATAGAAAGAGAGATTCCTGATGCGGACGATTGGTGCGGTGTTATCCATTAATTGCATTCTAGCGCTTTTTGAAGCGCCGCCAAATTATCTCGCATCAGTGAGAAGTAGTCATTTCCCGCTGCCTGATCAGCATCCGATACCCCCTCAATCGGATTGAAGACGAGCGTCGATGCTCCCGTTTCACGAGCGAGTGTCTCCGCCAACTTCGGACTCACAAGCGTCTCAAGGAATATATACTTGATACCCTCTTCTTTCACTTCAGTCGCGATCTCGGTTAGTCTCTTTGGGGAAGGCTCCTCCTCGGGTGAAATCCCAGCCAATGCATGCGTCTCAAAGCCGTAGCGGTGTGCGAGATAACGAAAAGCATCATGTGATGTCACAACCTCATCTTTGGAGCACGACGCAAGACCCATCCGATATGCTACGTCTAGATCGTTTAGCCGAGCAATCACTCCCTCGGAGTTTGCAACAAAGACTGCACGCCTATCTGGAAACTTCTCAGAAAGTGCTTCCGTCATGGCTACTACGAGCATCTTAGCACTCATGGGATCAAGCCAGAAATGTGGATCCCACTCACCATGTTCATGCTCATCTTCGACCACAGTCCCCATACCAACAGGCTCGACTTTCTCTTCTTCGTGTCCATCCCCATGTTCATGCTCGGATCCCTCCTTAGCACTCAGCAGCTCAACCTTGTCGGCCAGACGAATCGATCGAATCCCCTTCGCCTCTAATTCCGGCATAAGCTTCTCGGCCCAGGCATCCATACCGGCACCATTGAGGACAAATAAGTCCGCATCGTAAATGCTGCGGATATCCGCCATTGATGGTTCATAGTCATGTGGCTCCATCCCGGCTGGAACGATAGCGGTCACCTCTCCCATATCACCCACGATACCGGCAGCAAGTTGCTGCAATGGATAGAATGTCGTGACAACTTGTACTCCATCGGAACCCACATTCGTACCGGATGCTATTTTTTCTGCTGCTGGCTGCGCTCTCTGGAACAAAAAGTATCCACCAAGGACAATCAAAAGAACGGCGGCGATTGAGATATTTTTCTTGTCCATAATATTATGATTGACGTTATCCTCTTATTTACAGGAACAGGTTCGACACACTCCGTAAAACTCCACTGCATGACTCGAAATGGCGAATCCCAGCCGCTTTCCGATATCTTTCGCCCGCTTCAAAACCGACTCCTCTTCGAGTTCAATGTCCTGGATTTGGTCGCATGAAGTGCAGATCAGATGATGATGATGGCCCCGTTCCGTCAGTTCGAAATACTGTTTTCGGTCGCTCACAATCACGCGCTGCACAATCCCAGCCTGTTCCATAGCTGAAAGATCACGGTAAATCGTGGTTTTATTGACGCTTCTCCCCGCTTTATGACAAAGAGAGACGATCTCTGGTGGAGCGAGCGGCTTCGCTGAGTTATGCAAAAGCGCCAAGAGGACCCGACGAGTTTCGGTGTCGCGGAGATTGGCAATCGACATCTTTTTATTACAGCACTCATTCATGAGCTTATGATAGCAACTTAGTTGCAGTTGTCAAGAGTCCAGATTAATAAATTGAAGTTGATGAACAATCATGGCATAATAACCGAGCTTAGCAGTCTAAGATATTCCCTTTTCCTATGGCTACGACTACCGTTAGTCCCATCTCCATCGAATCTGTCGTCAATGCGAGTCGTTTTCCATTGAAAAGTGATGCCGAGAAACTCTTGCGTGAAGCCTACGCTTTCGCGGAAAAAGCTCACGAAGGACAGCTCCGCCGCTCTGGCGAGCCTTACATTACCCATTCTCTGCACGTCGCCAAGATCCTCGCAGAAATAGGCATGGATACAACGACGCTCATTGCTGGTCTTCTTCATGACGTACCAGAAGACACCCCCATTCCCCTCTCTGAAATTGAGAGTCGCTTTGGCGGAGATGTCGCCTACCTCGTCGATGGCATCACGAAGCTCGGGAAAATTAAACTTCGCGGATCGCGTGAAGAGTATTTCCTCGAGAACCTGCGGAAAATGTTTCTCGCCATGGCGAAAGATATCCGTGTTGTCATCATCAAGCTCGCTGACCGGCTCCATAACATGAGGACACTCCAGCACGTCCCTGCCGAAAAACAAGAGCGGATTGCGCGCGAGACAATGGAAATCTATGGACCGATCGCTAACCGCCTCGGCATCGGCGAAATCAAGGGAGAGCTTGAAGATCTCTGTTTTCAGTATCTCGATCCGAAGCATTATGCAGAAACAAAGAAGATGGAGGAAACTTATCTCCATCAAGGCAAAGCCTACATGGATGATACGGTCGCACTCTTCCGTCAGCTCCTCGAGAAAGAGAAGATCAAGGTAATGGACATCAGCGGACGGACGAAATTCCTTTACCGACTGTGGAAAAAACTGGAGCGTCATGATATGGACATCACCAGAATCTATGACCTCGTAGCGGTCCGCATCATCGTCCCCGAGGTTGCTGACTGCTATGAAGCGCTCGGGATTATCCATCGCGAATACCGCCCGATGGTTGGAAGAATCAAGGACTATATCTCCCTCCCGAAACCAAACGGCTACCAATCGCTCCACACTACCGTCTTCGGTCCGCAAGGTCGTATCCTCGAAGTCCAGATCCGGACAGAAAAGATGCACACCGAAGCTGAGTTCGGCATCGCCGCTCATTGGATTTATACCGAACGTGATCAGCGCGGCTGGAAAAACTTCTTTACCCGGAAAAAAGAATCCGTCCCGAAAGAACCTCGCGGGCTCGAGTGGGTACGTCAGCTCCAGGAATGGCAGAAAGAGATCGGACGCGATGACGAGGAATTTCTCAAAGGACTCAAGATCGACTTCTTCAAAAATCATATCTTCGCTTTCACTCCGAAAGGAGATATCATCGAACTGCCAGAAGACGCCACTCCGATTGATTTCGCCTATTCCATCCATAGCCAAATCGGCGATGCTGCGAGTGGTGCGAAAGCCGACGGCAAAATTGTCCCCCTCGATCATCACATCATCAACGGTCAAGTCATCCAGATATTAACTGAGAAAAACAAGAAAAAACCTAGCCGCGACTGGCTGGATTTCGTCAAGACGGCCAACGCTAAAGCTCATATCCGCCGAGCGATACGTAATGATGACCTGTTCGCCAAATAGTTGCCTTTTCGTGAAACCTGACAAGGATCAATAATCTACACTACCCTCAACTACTAGTCTGTGACATCGCACTTGGAAAGGATATCCTGTACCGTCTCACCTTTTTCTTTATCCTGAACACAGGACTGGTTATAGTTTCCGCTGCATCTTGGGAGTAAAGCCAAGGATTTTTCCCCTAACTCTGGATTATAATAGATTGATTGTTCACTGACCCTAGTTTCATTACCAATTGTTCCTGAAAAAAGCAATATCCAAGCATATTATTTTCTAAGACGGGATCGCTGATATACAGACAGTCCGTAAAACATGCTGCTGTATTAGAATCAAGGAAGAGATAGCTACGGTTTCTGGCAGGTACCCCATATGCTAGACACAGGTTCTGTAGAATAATTTACTCATATGAGTACTTCCAAACTTGGTCATCGTGTGCCGAAAGAACTTCGCGAACAGATACTCAAAAGACTCAAGGATGACGGCATCCCTGTGGCCCAACTCTCTGAAGAACATGGGTAAGCGTCAAAACCATCTACAGTTGGCTGGCCAAAGGCGCCACCAAGCCTCCCTCCTGGCAGGATGTCTCGAGACTGAAGAAGCAGAATCAGGAACTCCTGGCTTTGGTGGGAGAGCTCACCATCAAGCTGTCTCAGGCCCAAAAAAAGATGTAGCCAGCTCGATGAAGTCAGAAAACAAAGCAGCCCTGGCTAGGTCGCTTGGTATCTCTCGAGCCCTCCTCTACTACCAACCCAAAATGCCTCCCAAAGATTGGAGGCTCAAGCAGGAGATTGAGCAAGTGCTCCGGGAGTTCCCAAACTACGGGCACAAAAGGCTAGCGGTTCATTTGAAAGTTAACAAGAAGCGGATTCTCCGAGTCATGAAGCTCTACGGGATCAAGCCGTACCGGAGAAGAGGGAAGAAATGGCGGAAATCAAAGAAAAAGGAGTGCGATCCGTATGAGAACCTCTTGCTCTCGGCCTTTCCCGAGCATCCGAATCATACCTGGGTGAGCGACTTCACAGAGATCAAGTGGAAAAGTATCATCGTCTACCTCGCCACCATCATGGACCTGTTCTCCAGAAAAGTGGTTGGGTACTCGGTCATGACTGCCCACACAAAAGAACTCGTGATGAACGCCTTTCTGAATGCTGTGAGCCATCATCCAGCGGCTCACATCCTACATTCCGACCAAGGGAGCGAGTACTTTTCTCGGGATTACCAAGCCCTCTCCCGATCCTTGGGCATCTGCCTCTCCATGAGTCACGCGGGCTCTCCTTGGGAAAACGGCTACCAGGAAT
>JBATNS010000007.1:0-31932 GCA_049290475.1 Candidatus Moraniibacteriota bacterium
TCCGCGGCCCATGCTCGACCGGCTGCCGAAGTCACGTTCGCTTCTCGTGAACAAGGGATTCAAGAATGAGGGCATCGCGGTTGTTCTCGCGCGACTCTCGAGCCGATCGGCGACCAATATAGTGCGGGGAGTGAGTATCGGCGCGACGAACCGGTCCTTTGTGGATTTTCCGGCCATGCTTGAAGAAATTGTTGAGGCGTTTTGGGTGGCGGAGGGCTGTCCTTACTTCAGCTATTACGAATTGAATATCAGCTGTCCGAATCTCCAGAACCTGGCTGACGTGAAACCATCGCTCGCCTCATCCGAAGGACTCAATCGGCTTCTGCTGGCGCTCACACCACTTCAGCTTGTCCGACCGGTGTTTATCAAGTTGCCACTCGAACGAACCGAAACGGAGATGCAGGCACTGATTGCCGTTGCCCTCCCGCACGCCTTCGTCACTGGCCTTATCTTCTCCAATCTCGCCAAAGACCGGAACAATCCAGCGTTCGATGCCGGCGAGATCGCCCGAGCAGGCCGCGGGAATTTCAGCGGCAAACCGACCGAAGCACAGTCGAATGCTCTGCTTCGCTTCGCCTACCGGCACTATCGGGACCGCTTTATTCTCATTGGGACCGGTGGTATCTTCTCAGCGGAGGACGCCTATGCCAAAATCCGCTCGGGAGCATCGCTCGTCCAGCTCATCACGGGGATGATCTATGAGGGACCGCAGCTGATCGGACAGATCAATGCGGGACTGGTCGCGCTCCTCCGTCGGGACGGGTATACAAATGTCCACGAAGCGATTGGGGCGGATGTCGCGCTCCCAGAGATCATACGGCCATAAATACTATCTCCGCCATCAGTCTCAGTCTGTATGCAGCGATCAACGTCACTGCGTTCCTCATTATGGCGTGGGATAAACGGCAGTCGCGTCGGAGTGGCGCCGAACGTATCTCGGAGGGTCTCCTCTTTTTCATGGCGGTTGCGTTCGGGGCACTTGGCGTCTTTCTCGGCATGTTCGTCTTTCGGCACAAGACGCGGACCTGGTACTTCCTCCTCGGTATCCCGATCGCGTTCGCAGGGAACCTCGCGCTCTTCACTGTTCTCTCGGACTGGTTCCGGAGTGGTATACTAGGAGCATAAATCGCTCAACCAATCTATGGAAACCGAGAAACTGTCCCAGTACGTCGTAGACCGTATCCGTGTCGGTGCCGGTAAGACAGAAGTGAAGGACGAACTCATCACCATCGGCTGGACCGAGGATGAAGCCGAAGCAGCGTTCCGCGCGGGCGTCGTCGCGCTGGGTGCGCCGGTCCCGACCGAGGGCAATCGACCCACTTCCTCGAAGCGGGCTTCAACGGTTGATGTTGTTATCAATTTCTTCTCTTTCATTCTGCTCGGTATCGTCGCGAGCGCACTCGGGACACTCTATTTCCAGATTGTGAACGCGAGCTTTCCGGATCCGTTGGATGCAAACAATTGGTACGGCCAGTCGCAGATAACGAGCACGATTCATTACTCGATTGCTGCGCTGCTCATCGGGTTTCCGCTCTACTATTTCGCGATGCGATTGTGGTTCCGGAAATTTCGCGAAGATGAAGGTCGCATTGAGTCCAAGCTCTCGAAGTGGCTGACCTACCTCGTTCTTTTGGTGGCCGCGGTCACCGTTGTGGGGGACCTCATCGTCACCCTCTTCACACTGCTGCAAGGAGAGATATCCGTGCGGTTTTTCTTGAAGGCGTTGACGATCCTCGGTATCGCTGGCGCGGTTTTTGGTTTCTACTATCTTGAGCGCCGGAAGATCCAGTACCAAGTGGATATTCCACGGAGTACCTTCCAGTATTTTGGTCGCGGCGTGGCGATAGTGGTTCTCCTCGGTGTTGGACTGGGTTTCATGATCGGCGGATCACCGACAACCGAGCGCAATCGTTCCTTCGATGAGACACGGGCGAATCATCTGTCGAGTCTCGCGAGCTGTGTCGAGCAGTACGCTTCAAACTTTGGTGCGTTACCGACGACCCTCGCTGATTTGCGCCAGTCGAGTCAGTATGGCTACTGCAGTGCCTACACGCTCGATCCTGAAACGGGTGTGGCATACCCGTATCGCGTCGTGACCGTTTCTCGGAGCGAGGGTCTGTCTCAGGTCGGTGAGTTTGAACTCTGTGCCGAATTCGCGCTGGCTTCCAAAGGAACGGCGGAGAGTGTGGCGAGTGTGGACGGCTATGGCATGACTACTGTTTGGCAAGAACATGGTGCTGGTCGGAGCTGTGACACGGTGAGTGCCCAGCTAGCGGTCCCACCAAGTAAATCACCCATGCTTCCAATGAATCCGAATCAGAATTTTTAACGGATATGGCTACATCAATTAGTCGTGTCGGTATCGGTGTCGGGGTTATCGCTGGTTTCCTCCTCCTTCTCCTCGCTGCCGCCGTGTTCTTCCGTCTGAGTTTCACGACGGTGGAGCGTGGTATCCCGAGCGTGGATACGCCAATCCCAGGCGTCGGAGAATGGGCGTGTACGATGGAAGCCAAGCTTTGTCCGGATGGTTCCGCAGTGAGCCGTTCTGGTCCCAGGTGCGAATTCGCACCATGTCCTGGTGGAGTTGCTCGATAATTTTTGGGTAATAAAAAAACCACCTTTTAAAAGGCGGTTTTTTCTCTCCCTAGCGAACGTATGGACTCTGGAGGTCCTCTTTGTCGGCTGCCCGGTCAATCGCAGCAATTCTGTCTTGCTCAGCCTTCGGGTCGCTGATGCCAGTCCGGAGCTGCCCATCATCGAGGGAACGCCATTTTGGGTCTATGCCAACGAATTTTTTGTATCCAGCCATCAGTTGATCTCTGGATAATCCAGGCAGGAAAGTGACGATCTCTTCATGGGTGAGCGTATCGATGTCTACGTCACTTACTTCTGGGGTAGGAATCTCCTCCTCTGGTGCTACGGGAGGGGTGAGAAATGACTGTTCCATCTGCATAGGTCGAGTATTACAGTTACGCCACTATTATACACTGCTCCTGGGGAGGGGTGGTAAAATGGTCAAGGACTACGAGTATGCGCCTTTTTGTGACCGTCAAAACTCGAGCACGTGAGGAGAGTGTCGAAACTATCGATCCAAGCCACTTCACCGTGTCAGTAAAGGCACAACCAATCGAGGGGAAGGTAAATGCCGCCGTCCGGCGTCTCCTCGCCCAGTATCTCGGGGTGCCGAGGGTGACCCTAGTGCTCCGGAGTGGTGTGAATGGAAAAAAGAAAGTATTTGATTACGAAACAGCATGAATCGGACAATCGCCTTGGGCATGACCACCTACGATTATACGTTGCGCCGCAGTCTGCGCGCACGACAGCTTCGATTGTCAGTCGGGCCTGGGGGCGCGCTCGCGGTCTCGGCGCCGTATTGGGTGAGCGACGGTTTCATCGAACGCTTCCTCATCAATCATGCCGAGTGGATCAGAGAGAAGGTAGAGCAGCTCAAGCGGACCAGTCACTCGCCACTCGCTCGGGGTGGGAAACGCGAGTACGCTCGACATAAGGAAGCGGCCCGAGCGCTCGCTGTGGCACGACTCGCACAGTTCAATGAGTCGTATGGTTTCGCCTATCACCAAGTCAGTATCCGTAACCAGAAGACGCGCTGGGGGAGTTGTTCGAAACGAGGGAATCTGTCGTTCAATTATCGAATCGCACTTTTGCCGGCCGACCTCGCCGATTATGTGATTCTTCATGAGCTTTGCCATCTCGGCGCTTTTGATCACTCCGAACGTTTTTGGAAACTCATGGCGCGAACGATGCAGGATTATCTCAAACGTCGTCGGGCACTGCGTAAGACAGCCTTGATAGACTAAACGTATGAATAAATTCCGACTCGAAGCTCTTTCGGATGGCGTTTTTGCAATCGTTATGACGCTCCTCGTCATTGAGATAACGGTCCCGGAAATCCACCATCCCTCTGATACCCAACTTTGGTTAGAGCTCCAGCAGCTCGGACCACTCTTCGTGAGTTATTTTGTCAGCTTCACTGTCCTCGCGATGTTCTGGATTTCGCATAACTTTTTCTACGGAGCCTTTACCAAGGTTGTCAATCGACAGCTGGTTCTCTTGAATATGTTCTACCTTTCCTTTGTGTCACTCATTCCATTTTCAGCCCATTTCCTCGGCTCATATCCTGATTCGGAGCTTGCGGTTCTCGTCTACGGATGTAATGTGTTTCTCCTCGGTGCTGCTTCGACTGCGGTTCTGCAGTATGCTATCCATTCTGAGGAAATTGACACGAGCCACATCACCCAGCGCATTCTCGCCCAGGCCAGGATCCGGTCATATCTGATTCCTGCCATGACCCTCATTGGTATCATAGCCATCCCATTCAGTCTGTCGTTTGCCCTCTTTTGTTATGCGTTCCCGATCCTTTTCAATATCGTTCCGGGTCTTCTGAATTGGGTTGAGCAAAAGGTTGGCCTTAATTTCGGCGACTAGCAGCCTCGTCCTTCGTATGTATCATCTCTATATCCTGCGCTGCGCTGACAGCACACTCTATACCGGAATCACGACGGATCTCGCGCGCCGCGTGACCGAACACAATACATCGGCTATCGGTGCGAAGTATACCCGTGCCCGGCGCCCAGTTGCACTCGTCTATTCGCGGCGTTTCCGAACTCGTGCGACTGCTTCAAGCGAGGAGGCTCGCATCAAAGCCCTGTCGCGAACCAAAAAACTTTTACTCATCGAATCCTGATAGTTATGGCTAGTTTTCGATCGCACATTTCTCTGGGTATCGCTTCGGGCATCCTTGGTGGGACGGCATTGGTTTCGTTGGCCGTACTCGATCAGCCAAACTTTCTGCTTGTCGTTTTTGTCGCGGCCGTCCTCGGGTCAGTCTTGCCCGATATGGATTCTGACTCAGGCATTCCGTTTCATGTCTCGTTTGGATCGTTCGCAGTCGTGGCGGCAGCACTTGCTGGCTCATCGGCGTACCAGGAAACGCCGGACGATCTCTTTCGTGTGGCCCTATGGACCGCTGGTGCCTTCGGCTTCGTCTACATTGTCCTGGGAAGCGTTTTCAAACGCCTTACCCGGCACCGCGGCATGGCACACTCGCTTCCGGCGGCGCTCCTCGCTGGGCTCGTCACATTCTTCCTCGCGGTGCATTTCTCATTCACTGATATGGAGGCGTTCGTCCTCGCGGTCGCGATGATCGCGGGATATATTGGTCATCTCATCCTTGATGAATTGTACGCGGCGGTAAATTTCCATGGGACACCATTCATCCCCAATAAAGCGCTCGGGAGTGCACTGAAACTCTTTTCTAGTGACAGACTCATCAATGTGGCAGTCTACGGAGCGATTCTCTTTATGTTTGCCGGGAATGTCGGTCGTTTTGCCAATCTCGCCGAGAAGTTCTGGCGGACAATTACCTGATTTTCTGAAGGCAAAGTCGTGACGTGATGATTTTTCCGTGCGTGTTAAGATAGAAAAGAACTGGTATTCCAAGGTTAATTTTGCACCGTATGATTGAACTACATGGTGTTTCTAAGAGTTTTGTCTCGAATGGGGAGCGGATTAGTATCCTCGAATCTGTTGATCTTGATCTGAAGAAGGGTGAAAAGGTCGCGATTGTCGGTCCTTCAGGCTCCGGCAAGACGACACTTCTGTCACTCATCGCGGGACTCGATATCCCTGACGTGGGAACAATAACCGTCGCGGAAACCGTCCTCTCTTCGCTCGATGAGTCCGGAATGGCACGATTCCGCAATGCCACCATTGGCATCGTTTTCCAATCATTCGAGCTCATTGCACCGTTTACGGCCATCGAAAATGTTCGGGCGCCGCTCGATATCGCCGGTAAAGCTGATGGGGAACAGGCTGACGACTGGCTGCGATCTGTTGGTCTCGACCATCGTCGATCGGCGCTGCCAGGAACACTCTCGGGCGGGGAGAAGCAGCGGGCGGCGATCGCTCGGGCGCTCGTCATGCGTCCGGCAGTTGTGCTCGCCGATGAACCAACGGGTAGCCTCGATCGGATGACTGGTGGCAAAGTCATCGACCTTCTCATCGCCGAGACGGAAAAAACTGGCGCGACACTCGTCATCATCACCCATGACTTGAGCGTCGCTGAAAAAATGGATCGGGTTTTTGAACTTCGTGATCGGAAGCTGCATGTCCTCCCATAAGTACATCCTTACCTTCGGCGCGCGTCTCCTTCGGCGCGAGTGGCCGAAGTATAGTTTAGCTTTCCTTTCGCTTTTCGTAACGAGCGTGACTTTTACTGTGGTACTCATCGGGGTCGACGGTGCGCAGGGCTATCTCGAAAGCCGTTCACGCGAGTTCGTCGGTGGTGATCTGACGCTCGAATCGGGTTCGCCGACTGAGACCGGTTCGGTGACTGCACCGCTTGAAGGGTATATCGCTGCCGCTGACCGGGAAACGGAGCTGAATCTCGCCGTCCGGAGCGCTTCCGGAGTGACCGGTATCTCGGCGCGTGCTGTGACCGAATCTTTTCCACTCTACGGAGAGCTCGAAATCGAAGGCGTGCCGTACCAGTTTCCGGCGGCTGACGAAATTTATGTCGAGCGTGCGGTTCTCGATCGGCTGCAGCTTTCCATTGGAGATGAGCTTTCCATCGGTTCAGTCGGCTACCGGATCCGGGGTATCATACTGCGCGAGCCAGATGCGCTGGTTCAGGGGTTCCGGTTCGCCCCCCGGGCGATTCTCTCGGAGTCCGGGCTTTCGCGGGCGAATATTGTGCTTGCCGAGAGTCGGAGTGAATACGAGTACCGCCACCGTTTCAGTCAGCCGGTGCCGGAAGCTATACTCCAGTCTGTCGTTGAGAATGCAGAAAAAGCCGGTTTCGAGACCCGTATTGCTGGTGATGGGAAGTCCGGCTTTCTCCGCCGCCTTGCCAATGTCGAACGCTTTTTCCTCATCACCGTCCTTATCGGTGCCGTCCTCTCCTCGGTGAATGTCTATGCCAATACGCTTTCGCTCGTCACCCGGCTTCGCCGGAGCTTTGCGATTTTCCTCGTCATTGGTGCGACGAAGCGGGCAATTTTGTCATTGGTGTTTGGGATTATCGCGGCCATTACTCTTCTAGCATCTTTCTCTGGCGGTCTCATCGGACTCGCTCTCGTTTCATGGCTTTACACCTGGGTGAAAGCGGAGACAGGTATTGGGCTTGCCGTCAGCGCTGCTCCATCAGCATTCGCACTCGTTGTGCTCGGGACGCTCGCAACCAGTATCGCCGCGGCTTTTCCAGCTCTCCGTGATCTGCTCTCACTTCAACCAAAATTTCTACTTTCTGGGAATCAAACAGACGGTGCCATCCGGTCCGGTTGGATTATCGGCAGCATGTCCGTAGTTTCTTTCCTTCCCCTTTTCGTTCTGGCTGCCGCGCTCCTCGGTCGTCTCGATCGGGCGGCACTCTCGATCGGTGGGACACTCGTTGTCTTCATTCTCCTCGCTGCGCTCATCATGCTCATCCTCCGCTTCCTCTATCGGGAGCGAGGACAGGTCTCATTCTTTTTCCGGACCATCATCGCGGAAAAATATTCTGATGGCATTTTCGGAACAGTGGCGGCGACCTCACTCTCCCTCGCTCTTGCGAGCATTTTTACGCTTTCGCTCATGGAGCGCAGTCTCGAGAAATTCTTTGAAACAGGTATCGGGACGACAATTCCGAACGCTTATATCATTGATGTCCAGAAAGACCAACTTTCAGCGGTAAACCGTATTGTCCCAAGAGCGACGCTCTTCCCGAATATTCGCGCCCGGATACAGCGGATCGATGAGCGCCGGATCCAGGAGCGGCTCCGTGATGATTCGGCTGGTGAAGATCGCGAGTTGGGGCGGGAATTCAATCTGACCTATCGAACGGAGCTTCTCTCGAGCGAAGAGATTATCGACGGAGTATGGCAGGGGAGTCGGACCGGAGAAGTGTCGGTCGACAGCGAATTCGCTGGCCGGGTCGGTATCCGACTCGGCTCAATGGTCGAATTTTTTGTCCAGGGTATAGCGATCGAAGCGACCGTGACGAGTCTGCGCAAGACCGATACCACCAGTGGACTCCCGTTCTTCTACTTTGTGTTGCATCCGGATGATGTCAGCCGGTTTCCAGCGAGCTATTTCGGCTATGCCGATGTCACTCCTGACCAACTTCGTGTTGTCGAACGTTCGCTCGCGGCCGAAGTACCGAATGTGAGCGTGCTTGATACTTCAGCCATCGGCCGGATTGTGAGCGAGGTGACAGGGACGGTACTAATGCTACTCTCCGTGATTACGTTTCCACCACTGCTTTTGGCGATGCTGCTTCTCATTACGCTCGTCGCATCGACCTTCGCTGGCCGCCGGCGAGATGCCCTCCGGTTGCGCGTGCTCGGTATGACTCGCCGGGAGACAATCAGGCTGTATCTTGCTGAAACCGTGCTCACCGTGCTTTTCGTGAGCTTCGGTGCCGTACTCCTGGCCCAAGGTGTTGTCTTCAATCTGATGCACTGGGTGCTCGAGGGAGTCGATCCGGTCTTCCTCGATTGGCAGATACTAGAGATTGCCTCCGGGCTCGGAGCAGCACTTTTCCTCTATGCATTGGTTCTCCTTCGCACCGGTGAACGAAATTTACGTGATGCTATCGGTTATGAAGAAAACAACTAGTGGTCTTGTTATTATCACGGGTCTCCTGATCACTGGAACTATTTTCTGGTTGTTTTTCCGTCCGGCTCCGATTCTGACAGGAACGGATGAACCAGCCCTGGTTCCGACCGCGCCAGCGGCTGAAATTCGAATTGTCGCTTTCGGTGATAGTCTGACCGCGGGCTATAATTTACCGATTGATGAGGCATACCCGGCGATTTTGGAACGCGCACTTGCCCTGCGCGGCTGGTCGGTCGAAGTCATCAACTCGGGTGTCTCGGGCGAAACTTCAGCCGGCGGCGTGCGTCGGGCGGAATTCATCCGAAGTCTCAATCCGGACATCGTACTCTTCGGCCTCGGTGGTAATGATGCACTCCGACTCCTTCCGCCCACCGAGCTTGAGAAAAATCTTTCCGAAGCGCTTTTAATCTTACGTTCTGGTGACGATCCACCGCGAGTGCTCCTTATCGGGATGCGAGCGCCAGCTAATGCCGACGAGACCTATCGGACAGCTTTCGATAGCGTGTACCCGAAGCTCTCGAAAGTTTTCAGTCTTCCGCTCGTTCCGTTCTTTCTCGAAGGTGTTGCGCTTGATCCGCGCTATACGCTTCCTGATGGTATCCATCCAAATTCGGTTGGCTACGAGATTATCGTTAACCGGATATTGCTTCCGCCGCTCCTCGAGATCCTTCCTGAGTTATGACGAGGGCTGCTACGGCGACCTATACCGCATGTTCCTGAGCCTTCAGGATGCATCATCACCACCGCGGTATTTCTCTCATTGTTTGAGTGTTGTCAGTAGCCGGACCCAATCAGGCGGTCTACACTGGTGGTATCAATCCGCTACGCTGAGATTGCAAGCGTCCATCGTACCGTGGCCTCATGGCCAAAAGTGCATCAGGCCGAAAGTATCAGCGAGGGTGCGGTCATGATGTTCTTACGAAAGGCATTTCATAATCCAATCATCACAAAACATATGGGCGCCGAAGCTGAGTGGTATGCCAGTCTCATCAAGCCGACCTGGGCGCCACCCGAGTGGCTCTTCGGTCCGGCCTGGACAGTGTTGTATGTTATCATCGCCATAAGTTTTGCGTATGTCGGAATCCGATACTGGAAGGGACAGATTGGTTTCATGGTCCTCCTGCCGTTTATTCTGAATCTCGTTTTCAACCTCGCCTTTACGCCGATCCAGTTTGGTCTTCGGAATAATTGGCTCGCGGCAATCGACATCATCTTGGTCTGGGTCACTCTCGTCTGGGCGCTCGCTGCTATCCGATCGCATATCCCGTGGGTGGCCTATGCGAATCTGCCATACTTTCTCTGGGTGTCATTTGCTTCGGTACTCCAGATATCCATCACCTGGCTCAATCGTTTGTAGGCAGGGTATAATAGGGTCGAAATAATCACTAAGTTATATGATTCATATGTTCAAAGCGAATGTTGGCACGTTCGACCGTCTGGCTAGAGTATTCGTCGGACTCTTTCTTATGTGGTACGGCTACGACCATCAGTCGTGGTGGGGACTGCTCGGTCTAGCCGTTTTTATGACTGGCGTCTTCGGAACATGCGGACTCTACACACTGATCGGTTTTTCGACATGCCCAATCAAAACTGGAGAAGCATCCCGACCCGTCCCACCAGTGAAGCCGGTTGTGTAAAGACGAGAATGCTCGCTGGGCTCACGTATGCTCCGAAAATACCCTTTGATTCGGCGTCTCAGGCACTCAATTGACTATTGGTCGATGCCGCATTTTCTCTTGGGGATGCTGGTTGCGCTTTTTGGGCGCGTCATGGAGTATCCTGCCATCCCGCTCTTTTTTGTCACTATTTTGATTGCTATCGTCTGGGAGCTCTTTGAGATGCGAATCAATATCCGCGAAGAACGGATTAATGTCGCCTCAGATATCTTCATGCCCCTTCTCGCGTATATTGTGACGCTTTGGCTCGTCGGCAGTGAGCGTACAAACCATGAACAGCGGGTGGCACTCCTGATAGTGACGATTATCTTCTATAGCTTGGTCAGTTACGCGGCGTGGCGAGCGCGTTTTGATCAGGATCCCGACTTCCTTGACTAGATGCCTTTTTCTGACTACTTCCCGTCCTTCATCGCCTTCACTTCACGGAGGAGCTCTTCCAGCGCTCCCTGGATGTGAGTGATTTTTTGTACATCGTGGGTGCGGTCAGCCGTGTATTCCTGATCGTCTTTTTCAATCTCTTCACCAAGATCTTCAACATCTTCGCTGATTTCCTTCACGTCTTCTTGGATGTCATCGATATCTTTCGATATTCCCTCGACCTCTTCCGAAATATCCTCCACGTCCTCACCGATTTCCTCAACGTCTTCGCTGATTTCTTCGACATCCTCACTGACCTCGGTAAGCTTCTGAGCCTGATGATTGACGGTGATTTGGATAAAAATAGATAGATAGATTGCCTCGAGCGACACGACAGTCGTGAGGATGAGCATGATCTCCTCGAAGGTGTAGCCCACCCATTGGAGGGTGAAAATACCGACGAAGAAAATCGAATGGAGTACGAGCGACACCGGAGAGCCGATATATCGCGGCGCTGCGAGAGCAATTCGCTCGAGGAGGTGGCGGCGCTTGGTAGGCGTCGTTGGTGGAGTAGTGATTACCTTTTGTTCCATGTGAGCGTTGTTAGTGTGTATATCGACAGCCTACGGTGTTTCCCTCGGATTGGAAAGAGAGAAGCATACACGTGGGGCTTATCGGGGAATAAAAAAAGTGCTTCCCTACCTGACGGGTCAGCACTTGAACGAAAAGCCCTCAATGCGGGTCTGACGACTGAATCCCAAAAATGATAGTGTCGGAAAAATCATTTCCCTGAGTACCAGGTGGGTTTCAATTTTTCGCTGGACCGTTCTGAAGGCTTTCCACCACGAGTATAGCACTTCCGGAGGAGTGTCAACAACTGCCGAGCGTCTCATGGATTTTGGTATACTTAGTAGTAAAGGAGATTAATTTTTTTCTACTATCCTTCTTCCATGAGATTGCTCACGGTATCCATCATCATTCTAGTCCTCACCGGTGGAATATTGTTCTGGTATTGCTCACAAAGCACTAATCCGGCGACCGATGATTCGCTGGAAATAAAGAGTACTGAAACGCTTCCGAGGACCGAGGCGGAGAACATGGTTTCTGAAAGATCTTCAGCTAATCCCGTTTCCCTTCCGGCGCTCATGGAAAAAACCTATGATGGTCACGATTTCCGACTCGGACGAATCCTGGATGATAACAGTGCCTATACGCGCTACATTATCACTTACCAGAGTGAGATATTCACCATCTCAGGTATCATGAATATTCCCAAGGGGATTCCACCAGCTTCCGGGTGGCCGGTGTTGTTTCTCAATCACGGCTATATCGATCCAGCAATCTATACGAACGGCCGGGGACTGAAACGGGAGCAGGATTACCTCGCGCGGCGCGGCTATGCGGTCATCCATTCCGACTACCGCAATCATGCCGAGAGCGATGATGATCCTGAGAATGAATTGAATTTTCGGCTTGGCTACACAGTCGATATCATCAATGCGATCACGGCCCTTCGAAAATCAAAGCTCCCAGGAATCGATACGGAGCGAATCGGTATGCTTGGCCACTCGATGGGCGGTGGGGTGACGCTCAATACGCTGGTGGTTGCTCCTGAGCTGGTAGATGCCGCCGTGCTCTTTGCGCCGGTATCAGCAAATTACGAGCGTAATTACGAGCGCTGGACTCGTTCGGATAGTGATCAGGGAAAGCGTATTATCGAGCGCTATGGTACCCCCGAGCAGTCGCCAGAATTCTGGAACGGTATTTCCGCCAAGAACTATTTCGACCGGATAGCGACCCCGATTCAGAATCATCATGGCAC
This sequence comes from Candidatus Moraniibacteriota bacterium, assembly GCA_049290475.1. GTDB lineage: Bacteria > Patescibacteriota > Minisyncoccia > Moranbacterales > UBA1568 > SSEF01. The sequence goes on from JBATNS010000007.1 coordinate 12,469, forward strand.
TGCTGACGCTTCCGTCGAGATTAAATGGTCGGACGAGCTTGACCTGTGGCTGAAAGCAGCCGGAAAAAGCCATGAGTACCTCGTCTATCCTGGCGAGCCGCATGAATTCGTCCAGGCTTGGCCGCTCGTCATGGCTCGAACCCTGGCGTTCTTTGACGAACACGTGAAGGGACAGTAGTGACAAGACATGCGCTATACTGGAGTGGCAAAACAAACTATGAAAAAACTTCTTCTCTATACGTTTTTTCTCTTCTTTTCAGCGGGCCTCTTTGTTGGTGTGTACTGGTTCAATTGGTTCCATCAGTCTGTTGGTCCGGGCCAAGAGGTAACTTTTATCGATGATAGGCCGGTTGTGAGTGATGTGCCGATTGTCCGAGATGCCCCCGATACCGATGGCCGCACGCCGGAAAAAAATCCGCCGGTGAAAGTCGAAGCGATCGCCTCGGGCCTCGATACACCCTGGGAGTTAGTCTTCACCTCGGCTGATCGCATTCTTGTGACAGAGCGGCCCGGCCAGATCCGAGCCATTGAAAACGGTATTCTTCGCGAGAAGCCGCTCCATGTCTTTACAGAGGTTGTCGAGAAAGGTGAGGATGGACTCATGTCGCTCGCACTTGACCCGGCTTATCCGGAGAATCGTTTTCTCTATGCGGCTGTCGCGTACAGCGACGGCGATAAACTCTGGGTGAAAGTGATGCGTTTTGTGGACGCTGGTGACAAGCTCACGGATTCATTTGTGGTCATCGATCGAATCCCAGCAGCACAGTTCCATGCCGGTTGCCGTATTGCGTTTGGCCCGGACAGCAAACTGTACATCTCGACTGGTGATGCGACCGACAAGGCATTCGCACAGGACGTAAGCTCACTTGCGGGGAAAATCCTCCGTATCAACAAGGATGGGACGATTCCAACGGACAATCCGTTCCCAGGAAGTGCGGTCTGGTCATATGGTCATCGCAATCCGCAAGGCCTTGCCTGGCATCCGGACAGCAGACTCTTCTACGAGACTGAGCACGGCCCCTCAATTATCGACGGTCCGGCCGGTGGAGACGAGGTCAACGTGATCGAGCGGGGCGGCAATTATGGCTGGCCGATTGTTTCGCACGAAAAGAGTCGTGAAGGTATGATTTCCCCACTTCTTGTCTATACGCCGGCTGAAGCACCCGGATCACTCATGATTTACTCGGGCCGCGTTTTTCCGGAGTGGCGAGGAAATATATTTTTCGGGGCCCTCAAGGGCGAAGGATTAATGCGGATTCGGATGGACGGCGTTGACCCGAAGAAAGTCGCCGCCTATGGCAAGCTCCGTGAGGTGTCGTTTGGTCGTATCCGCGCGGTAGTCGAGGGGCCAGATGGCAATATCTATTTTACGACTTCGAACCGGGATGGTCGTGGGAAACCAGCTCCACTCGATGATCGTATCTTCCGCATCCGCGCTCAGGACTAGACTTTTGTGTGAGGGTTGACGTTGGTACCCCCGGGGGGTATAATACAAAGGTGAGTTAAACGCGGTTGAACCTAACCCATCACCAACAGGAGAAACACATATGGACAAGTACATTCCTAAAGTAACCGGACATGCACTCGTCCTCGGGGCGGGTGGCATCGGCACGGAAATCATTCGTGCGCTCGTCGCGAACGGTGCCAGTGCTGTCAGTTTCACCTACCACTCCGGCAAGGAGAAGGCGGAGGCACTGAAATCCGAACTAGAAGCGGAGGGTGTGAAAGCTCATATCTTCCAGCTCTCGGAAGTCAAGGATGAGACGGAAGCAGCTTTCGCACAGTCGCTTCAGACAGCGGTTGATGTGATCGGCGAGGAAATCTCGGTGGCAGTCGATACGATCGGTGTCTCGCCAAATGTCGATTTTCTCAAACAGAACATCAACTCTGTCGAGCGCGACAAAGAAGGCTGGCGTCGCGTGTTTGAGGTCAATGTCTTTAGTTCGGCGCTTGCCGCGCGGGTCATCCTCGAACGGATGCACGACAACGGCGTGAAGGGATCGTATGTCGTCATTTCTTCGACGAACGGCATCAACTCGTACGACGAGATGTCGTGGCCTTATGACGAATCGAAAGCCTCGCTCGTCCTCCGCCCGCGTATCCTCTCCAAGCGGTATGCCAAATACGGTATCCGCGTCAATGGTGTCGCACCTGGCTGGATTGATACGCCGATGAACAAGACGCTACCGGCCGACTACCGCGAGCAGGAGATGAGCCTCATCGGTGTCGGTCGGTTCGCTGAGCCGGCTGAAGTCGCGAGTGTTGTCGCATTCCTCTCCGGATCCGGGGCCAGCTACATCCATGGGCAGACCATCATCGTCGATGGCTACTACCCCATGAACTAGGCAGTCAGCTTCAGAGTCTTCGCAAGGAGACTCTGCTTTTTTTCTCCCGAACGAGTAGCATAGGAAAGCGCTCAATTTATAAATTTTCAGATTATGCCGACCAAAAAGACAGTGAAGAAAAACTACCCCAAGCTCGCCCTCGCGCTGCACAAGAAACTGCGTGGCAAAGTGGAAGTCACGCCGAAAGTCCCTGTAACGAACAAAGAAGACCTGGCGCTCGTCTATACACCTGGTGTCGGTGCAGTGTCGAGTCATTTGGCCACTCACCCCGATGAAGTTGCCAAGTACACGATGAAGGGGAATATGGTTGCGGTCGTGTCCGATGGTTCGGCGGTACTCGGTCTCGGTAATATTGGGCCTGAAGCAGCACTCCCGGTGATGGAGGGGAAAGCAATGCTCTTCAAATCGCTTGCTGGTGTGGATGCGTTCCCAATCGTGCTCGCCACTCAGGATACGGAAGAGATTATTGAAACAGTGAAACGGATCGCGCCTGGTTTTGGTGGCATCAATTTAGAAGACATCGCTGCCCCACGCTGTTTCGAGATCGAACGGCGACTGCAAGACGAGCTCAACATCCCGGTCATGCACGATGACCAGCACGGGACGGCGATGGTAGTTCTCACGGGTTTCATCAATGCGCTCAAGGTCGTGAAGAAGAAAAAGGAGTCAGTCTGGGTCGTCATCTCGGGCGCCGGCGCGGCCGGTCAGGCAATTGCGGAGCTGCTTCTCATGTATGGCGTTCAGAATATTGTTATGTTGGATAGTCGTGGTATTCTCGGACCCAACCGTACTGATCTCGATCAGCACAAGCAGGCGCTTCGGGCTGAGACGAATCCCGATGGCATCGACGGGGATTTCACGACCGCGATTGCCGGAGCTGATGTGTTCATTGGTGTTTCCAAGGGCGGACTCCTGACCGAAGATCATGTGCGAGCGATGGCTGCTGATGCTGTTGTCTTTGCTCTGGCCAATCCCGTTCCGGAAATTATGCCGGAGGTGGCAATTGGAGCAGGTGCTCGAGTTGTGGCGACGGGTCGATCGGATTTCGCCAATCAGATCAACAACTCCCTCGGTTTCCCGGGTATCTTCCGCGGAGCGCTCGATCACAAGGTGAAGAAGATTACTGACGCGATGCTTGTGAAAGCGGCGAAAAATCTCGCTGCCCTGGTCGTAAGACCAACCGCTGGTAACATCATTCCGAACACTTTTGATAAGCGTGTCGTAGCAGCGGTCGCCAAAGCGATCCGCTAGGGCCAATGAATGAAGTGTTATACTAACCGTAACAAACTACCTATGCTTTGGATCAAAACCTATCTCCTCACCGTGCCGGTCCTTTTTGCGATCGATATGCTCTGGCTCGGGTTTTTTGCCAAGGACTTCTATCGGGCCCAGATCGGCTTTCTTCTCCGGACTGAGTTCAACTGGTTTGCGGCGATTCTCTTCTATCTCCTCTTCATCGCGGGCATCCTGTTCTTCGCGGTGGTGCCGGCACTCGAGGCTGGTGGCTGGCAGCGGGCGCTCCTCTACGGCGCACTGTTCGGGTTTTTCGCCTATGCGACCTATGATCTGACCAATCTCGCGACCGTGCGTGACTGGCCGATGCTTGTTACCCTAGTCGATCTCGCCTGGGGGACATTTCTCTCAGCGATAGTCGCGACGGCCGGCTATCATATCGCACGATTCTTCCAGGCATAAGGAAAGAGGGTATGAAATTGAAAGAAGCCTTCAAAATTGCCTCTCTTCCGGTCATCCTTGCTTCGCTCTGCTGCCTCTCACCGGTTATTTTGGTTCTCTTTGGTCTCTCAACGGTCGGTTTTGCGGCTTCGCTCGCTGATACGTTTTACGGGGAATACAAGTGGTATTTCCGTTTGGTTGGTATTGTCGCTCTCGCTTTCGCATACTGGTATCACCTTCGCCGACAGGGGGTCTGTACTCTGGAAGCGGCCAAACGCGAACGGAACCGCATTATCAACGGACTCCTTTTGATGCTCATTATCGGTGTTATCGGTTATGTTTTCTTCCTGTACGTCGTCGTCCACTTCATCGGTGTTTGGCAGGGCATCTGGAAATAGACCTTGACCAAATCGAAAATCCGTGCCAAGATAGCTTGATTTCGATTCTAATCTTTACGCCATGAGTTTTCATCATCTCGGTATTGCCCCAGGGCTTCTCGCTGTTCTCGACGAGCTCAAGTTTGTTACGCCAACTCCCATCCAAGAGCGCTCCATACCGATTGCTATTCTCGGTAAAGACGTCATGGGTATCGCTCAGACAGGGACGGGCAAGACGCTGGCCTTTGGTATCCCGATGATCGGCCGTATCCTCGAAGACAAAACTCGCCAAGGGCTAATCATCCTTCCTACCCGTGAGCTCGCGCTTCAGGTGGATGAGACCTTTCAGAGCATCGGCAAGAAACTTGGCATCCGAACAGCAGTCCTCATTGGTGGCGACTCGATGGAGAAACAGAAGCGACAGATTCGTGCCAATCCTCACGTTATCATTGCAACGCCTGGTCGTTTGAACGATCATCTCGGTCAACGAACGGTAAAGCTCGATCAGGTGCGTATCCTTGTTCTCGATGAAGCGGACCATATGCTCGACATGGGTTTCGCCCCACAGATTGCAGAGGTCGTGAAGCATGTGCCCAAAGAACGTCAGACGATGTTGTTTTCGGCCACCATGCCGAACGAGGTTATCCGACTGGCTACTTCGTATCTGAAGATTCCGACCCGTGTTGAAGTGGCCCCTCCCGGTACGGCGGTGGAAAAAATCTCTCAAGAGCTCTTCTTCGTGCCACATATGGAGAAGCTTGACCTGCTGTTGAAGTTGCTGGGTGAGTACTCGGGCAGCGTTCTCGTGTTCATCCGGACCAAATTCATTGCCAAACGTATCGCCTTGTCGCTCCGGAACAAAGGCCATCAAGCCGTAGAAATCCATTCGAATCGCTCGCTCTCACAGCGCCGCGAGGCGCTCGATGGCTTCAAGGCCGGCCGCTACCGCATCTTGGTAGCGACTGATATCGCTGCGCGTGGCATCGATGTGTCGGGTATCAAAGTCGTCATCAACTATGATTTGCCGGAAAAGGCCGAAGACTACGTGCACCGGATCGGTCGGACGGCCCGTGCTGGTCGTGAAGGACGTGCCATCTCATTCGCTACACCTGACCAAAAGGGCAATGTCCGTGACATCGAGCGCCTCATGCGCATCACTCTCCCGATCACTGGTGGCCAAGAGCCGGTGGGTGAGATGAAAGCAGTGCGGAGCGTCCGCCGACCGTCATCTTCAGCCCGGCCAGGGGCCCGTCATTTCGGCCGCCGTCGCTAGTTTTACAAATACCCGAGCGAGTGATAGACTCTCCTGATTCCTTCCTAACCAAACAACTGGAGGTGCATCATGAATGCTGTCAGAGTTAGGCTTTTACCCGAGGAACATCATCTCGGCTGTTTTTCTTTCCTCGTTGATACGCCGCCGGCGCTCATGCTCGAGACACTCAAACCGGTTGTCCTCCGGACAATGCTCAGGCTGTGGCATCAGTTCCCGGAGTCCGTCGATCCGGCCGACACCGCCGAATGCGAGTATTTCTATATCGGTTGCCCCCAAGAACGCTATCAGGGGAGAAGTCGTCTCCAAGGTCACCTATCGACTCAAGCGTCCGCCGATCGCTCGTCAACATCACTCCCGACGCGATGTGAGCCGCCGTCGCAGCATCTATTGCTGGATCGGTCCGAGCATCGCCGTTCCGAACGGCCTCTCACTCTTCCTCGGGAGATACCGCCCGCCTCGCCGGCTGGATTAAAGGGGAGGCAATTGCATGTACCTCACCACCTCTCTCGGTCCCTGCTTTCTATGAAAGCTGGGACCCTTCTTTTTAATGCTAGGATGGAGGCATGAATTTTCGTAAAACGACTATCATTATCCTAGGTGCAGCCGTCATTGGTTGGGGAGTTTTTTATACGGTAGAATATTTTTCTGAACGAACTGACGAAGGGATGATATTCGATCAGTTGCCAGTCCAAACGCCCTTCGTTGAGGAGACGCACGTGATCACTGAAGAAGAACCGGCTGTCCCGGCTATTCCACAGGCGGAACCAGCTCAACCAAAGATCTGGTCGAATATTCCCTTCGTCTCTCAAGCACCGACCGGCGAGTGGGGCAGAAGTGAATTCCAGAACGGCTGCGAAGAAGCCTCGGTACTGATGGTACATGCCTGGCGAACAGGAAAGGCATATACAAAGGATCAAGCGAAGCAAGAGCTCATCGATATGGCTCGCTACCAAGAGGAGCAGATCGGCCAGGGGATTGATACCGACACGGCGGATACAGCCAGAGTGCTGCTTGACCGCTACTTTTCGATTGCTGATTATAGAATTGATTATGATTTTACGCTTGAGGAATTGAAACAATCGCTCGCCGAAGGACTTAGTATCGTTCCGACCAACGGCCAAGCTCTGAAGAATCCGAACTTCACCAGACTCGGCCCGCTCCAGCATATGCTCGTAGTGACGGGCTATGATGTGATGACAAAAGAATTTATTACTAATGATCCGGGCACACGCAAAGGCGAGGGTTATCGTTACCCTGAGCAGATTCTCTTTGACGCCATCCGCGAGTATCCGACCGGGAAACACCTACCGATACAGACAGAACGCAAGGCAATGATTGTCATTCCAGCCATCACAATCCCTTGACTTTTGGGCGTTTTGTGCTACTCTATCGGCACTGTTTTTTTGTCCTTTCAACCAGGAGGTGTGTCATGGCGTCACTGCCAGCGTTTAAGAGACCAAAGCCGGTTAAGGTGCGGTCCAACATCGACTACGCGTATTACGTGCAGCCGATCGGAGAAGTCATGGTCAAGGGGATTGGTGAGTTGCAGAGGCAACACAAGCTTCCCTGTGATGATGATGACTTGGTAGAGATTGAACTCGGAAAGGGTGATGAAAATCCTCGCGGGTGGCGAACCAGCCCTGAGGTGATGGCCATCATCTTCGAGACAAAAAAAGGGTGTACCTTTTATTACCAGCGTGACTACTGGTTCTATCGGATTCATCCCGACACCAAGGATGTGACCACCGTGCCCCGGTCCGCGTTCGAGATTGCTCGTCCAACGCGGGTCGTGAAGAAGGCGATTCATTCCGGGAAGAAGGCAGCCACTTTGCGCTGAGCAATGCTTTTGTGATCGAGAGCAAGTTCGGCTTAAAGCATGCCGGTCTGGGGATTCCCTGGGCCGGCGCTTGTTTTTAAGAAAGAGTATAATCAAATCATCATGGCTATCCTCCGTTCCCGCAATATCTTTGATCCGAAAAGCGATTCGCCGTTCAAGCTTTCCCGTTCCAAGCTCGAACAGTTTCTTGCTTGTCCGCGCTGCTTTTATATCGACCGCCGGCTCGGGGTGGGGCAACCGCAGGGTCCGCCCTTCAATCTGAACAAGGCCGTCGATACGCTACTCAAGAAAGAGTTCGATATTCATCGCGCCGCAAGCACGCAGCATCCGCTCCTCGAAAAGTATAGTGTCGACGCTCGACCGGTGGTGCATGCCAATCTTGACATGTGGCGCGAGAATTTTCAGGGCGTGCAGTACCATCATCTCCCGACCAACCTCATCATCACGGGCGCCATCGATGACTTGTGGATTAATTCGCGCGATGAATATATCGTGGTCGACTACAAGGCGACGAGTAAGGCGGAAGTAATTGATAAGCTGAACGACAATTGGCACAACGCCTACCGTCGGCAGATGGAAATATATCAGTGGTTGCTTCGGGCAAACGGCTATACGGTCTCGTCCACCGGCTATTTCGTCTATTGCAATGCCGGGACGGATCATATTGCTTTCGACGCACGTCTCGAGTTCGATGTCCGTCTTATCGCGTATGAGGGGAATGATGAGTGGGTTGAAGGCGTGATCTATCGGGCGAAGGGATGTCTCATGGCAGATGCCGCACCCGAAGCGGCTCCGAACTGTGATTTCTGTCTCTACACAGATGCACGGGTACAGCGGGGAGTCTAAAAAGAGATTGAGAGCAAAAAAAAGCGAGCCGCACACCGGATGGTATGGGGCTCGTGAGAGTGTGGAGTCAGGGGCTCTTGTGTAGAGCACATCAGACAAAGCTTGGCTGGCGCGGCTTCATCTTCGGAAGCTTTTCGGCCACCATCCGCTGGATGATGCCGAAATGCGCGAGATAGCTTGTTGCTGTGATTTTGTGTTCAGCCGCCACCTTCCGGAACTGAACCCGGTAATTGGTGGCATCGAACGGCCGGGCGGCTTGGTCATCCATGAGTGCGATGATCTCATCACGCATCTCGTAGTAGTAGTCAGGGTGTTTGCGTTGCCGCATGTTGCCTCCGGTTGGTAAGTTACGTTAGCAATAGTATACACTCTTTACATAAAAAAGTCAATAGTGTACGATGGATATCTATGACTACAGCCTGGGAGAAGAAAATCAGCATCTCAAATTTTCTCAAAGAGAACATACTGCCGGAAACACCGGGCGTGTATTTTTTTCTGGGTGCGGAGGACGAGATTCTCTATATTGGTAAAGCGACCGTCCTCTCTGATCGGGTGAAGAGCTATTTTGGACCGGACCTCGGCGAGGTACGTGGGCCGAAGCTTGTGCTCATGCGAGAGCGAGTAGCATCGATTGCGTGGATTCGGCTCGACTCTGTCTTGGAGGCACTCATCAAGGAGGGGCAGCTTATCAAGCAGTATCTGCCGCCGTACAATACCGACGCCAAGGATGATAAGAGTTATAATTTCGTCATAATTACGGAGGAAAACTACCCGCGCATCCTTCTCGTTCGTGAGCGTGATATCGAGACGGGGAAATTTACGGTGCCCATCAAAGCGAAGTTCGGGCCCTATACGCGCGGTGAAGCACTTCGGACGGCACTCAGGATTGTGCGGCAGATCTTTCCGTATCGTGACAAATGCACGCCGTATGCGGAGCTTACTTCTCTGCAACAGGTGAAAGCACGACCGTGTTTTCAGGCTCAGATTGGGTTGTGCCCAGGAGTCTGTACGGGAACGATTACGGCGGTAGAGTATCGAAAGACGATAAAGCGGATTGCGTTGTTCTTTGGTGGCAAAAAAGTGGACTTGGTAAAGAATCTCGAAAAAGAGATGCGGCTCGCGGCCAAAGAACTTCGTTTCGAGGACGCGAATACAATCAAAAAGCTCCTCTTCGACCTCGGCCATATCCATGATGTCGCACTCATGAAAGCCGATCGCGAAGAAAGCTCGGCGGCGCGTATCGAGGCGTACGATACTGCCCACCTTCAGGGTGAGGCAACGGTAGGTGTGATGACGGTGGTTCAGCACGCTTTGGCGAAAAAAAGCGAGTACCGATTGTTTACCCTACGGAATAATCATGGCGGCAATGACCTTTCGGCACTCGAAGAGATTCTGACCCGCCGGCTTGCACATAGTGAGTGGACTTTGCCGGAACTCATTGTTGTCGATGGAGCTCTCCTTCAGTCGGATGTCGTGGCTCGGATCTTGAAGAAAAAAGGACTGTCAATTCCGATTGTCGGCGTAGTGAAGAATGAGAAACATAAAGCGGACCGTATCATCGGGCCGCGTGGGCTGGTAAAACGATTTGAAAAAGACATCCTCCTTGCGAATGCTGAAGCCCATCGTTTTGCCGTTGGTTTCCATCGGAAAAAGAAACGTGAGCAATTTCTGCCGGGTTGAGTCGGATGAATTTTATCCACAGTGGGAGGTGATAAGCCGATACTTTACCCACGCTCAGATTTCCAGTATACTAGGAAACAATTCGTCTATCGCACCGTACGGCGTATGCCTGGAAAAAAGAGCGTCATCGAGATTCGCGGAGCCCGGGTGAACAATTTGAAGAACGTGGACATCGATATCCCGCGGGATGCTCTGGTCGTCGTGACTGGTCTTTCGGGTTCGGGGAAATCGTCGCTTGCTTTCGATACCTTATACGCCGAAGCCAATCGGCGTTATGTTGAGTCCCTCTCCGCCTACGCTCGGAATTTTATGGAAGGGTACGATAAGCCGGACGTCGATACGATTCGGAATCTTTCCCCGGCCATTTCAATCGACCAAAAGAGCGTGTCACGTAGTCCACGCTCGACCGTCGGTACGATGACGGAAGTCTATGACTACCTACGACTCCTTTTTGCCAAAGTCGGCAAGCCGCACTGCCCGAAGTGCCATCAGACATTGTCTCGGAAGACAGCCGTTGCCATACTTGGTGAAATTCTTGCCTTACCGAATGGTTCGAACCTTATTTTCGTAGCTGAAAGCCCGCTCCTGGCAGGGAAAAATTGGGAGCAAGCGATTGATCTTATTGATGATTGGGGGTTTGTTCGGGTCTGGTATCGTGATGCGGCAATCGCTCTGACGGAACTGCATACGGTTGTTGATCTCAGTGCGCCAGCCGAGTGTCTTGTTATCGTTGATCGACTCGTACTTGATACCGTGCGACCAGATAAAGAGCGCATGCTCGATTCTATTCATACGGGCTTCCAGGCCGGCCATGGGGTGATGCGCCTCTTTGTCGATGGAAAGCATTTTCATTCCTATCATGAACGGTACCGTTGCGAGGCGTGTCAGATTGAGCTCCCTGAGTTTTCTCCAGCACATTTTTCTTTCAACAGTCCGGAAGGAGCTTGTCCAACCTGTGGCGGCTTGGGCGTGACACTTGAATTTGATCCAGCCCTGGTTATCCCGAATGATACGTTGTCGATTTCCGAGGGTGCGATTCGGCCCTGGAGCAAGATGAATAGCGATCGAGGAAACAACAACGGTCCGATGTCACTCCTCCGGGAGATGGCCAAGCGAGAAAGGATCTCGCTCGATATTCCGGTCAAAAAACTTTCAGAAAAACAGCGCGAATACATCCTTCGTGGAGATGCCAAGTGCGATCTCACTGATGAATTTGGTTTTCCAGGAGTTCTCGGATTACTGGAACGCAAGTATCGCGAGACGAAGTCTGATCATCTCCGGGCCGAAATTGAAACCTTCATGTTCATGCAACGTTGTCCGGAGTGTCAGGGGAAACGTCTTCGCTCCGAATCACTCTCGGTGTATATTGGGGAGAAAAATATCAATGATTTTGTTGGGCAATCGATTGAAGATCTGCGATTATTTTTCAAGGAGTTGCGACCGCAACTCCTTACAGAAGGTGAAGAGAAATCTCTCGTCGAACCACTTTTCAGCGAAATGGAAATGCGGCTTTCGGCAGTCGACAAAGTAGGGCTTGGCTACTTGTCGTTGTCGCGCAGCGCAGATACGCTTTCGGGCGGCGAAGCACAGCGCATCCGATTATCGGTGCAGATCAAGTCCGGGCTCTCGGGAATTATTTATGTCCTCGATGAGCCGTCAGTCGGTCTCCATAGTCGTGATACTGACCGACTTATTCGAGCGCTTGAGGAATTACGGGGTGCTAACAATTCACTCGTTGTCGTTGAGCACGATGTTGCGATCATGCGAAAGGCTGACTGGATCATTGATCTCGGACCGGGTGCCGGGAAAGAGGGTGGGGAAATCATCTTCTCCGGTACGCCGGAAAAACTGATGAAGTCGAAGTTGCTTACCGGCCAATACCTGTCGGGTAAGCGCTCCGTGATGGAACACGGCGCGCTCCGTGATGGATCAGGTAAATCCATCAGTATTGAAGGAGCAACCGAACATAACCTGAAAGACGTCACCGTAGAAATCCCGTTGGGTAAGTTCGTCTCGGTCTCAGGTGTTTCTGGCTCTGGCAAATCGACACTGGTTCATGACATTCTTTCCCGTTCGCTCTCCAAACATTTCTATCAGGCGCGGACTGAGCCGGGTGCACACCGAGCGCTCAAAGGCATCGAACATATTGATAAGGTCATTACGGTGACCCAGGATGCTATCGGCCGAACGCCGCGATCGAACGCCGCGACGTATACGGGTATTTTTAGTTTGATTCGCGATGTTTTTGCCGCGACACCGGAGGCGGAGAAGGAGCGATACTCGGCCTCATACTTTAGCTTTAACATGCGCGGCGGACGCTGCGAAGTGTGTCAAGGTGGCGGCCTGAAGAAGATTGAAATGTATCTCTTGCCCGATGTGTATATCCCGTGCGAGGTTTGTAATGGCACTCGCTATAATGCGAAGACTCTCGCCATCCAGTATCGCGGCATGAATATCTCCGAGGTCCTCCGTATGACGGTAACAGAGGCCCGACACTTTTTCCTTGACCAGCCGATGATTGAAGAAAAACTTCGCGTGCTCGAAGAGGTCGGCCTTGGATATCTCGTTCTTGGTCAGAGTGCGCCGAATCTTTCGGGTGGTGAAGCACAACGCATCAAGCTGGCGACTGAGCTGGCGCGGAAATCAACCGGGAAAACCCTCTATATCCTCGATGAGCCGACCATTGGTCTCCACTTCGAAGATGTGCGGCGACTGCTCGAGGTTTTGAACGCGCTGGTTGATAAGGGTAATACAGTGATTGTAGTAGAACATAATATTGATGTTATCCGGTCTTCAGACTGGGTCATCGACATGGGCCCGGATGGCGGCGGTCGGGGTGGTATGGTTGTGTACAGTGGCATACCTGAGAAGTTGAAAAAAATAAAAGCGAGCTTCACGGGCAGGTATCTGTAATTGAGATATTCCGTATGTTGAAGAAGGCCGTGCTTGCCACCGTCGCTTACTATGACGCTCTGGAGTGCCCGTTGACAGAATTCGAGGTCTGGAAACACCTCATTGCGACTCGTGACGAAGTATCAGACCACGTTCCGACCCTCGGCCAAGTGACCCTCTCATTGGAGAGACTTGTGCAAGAGGGCGTCATCTCACGTTTTCGCGGCTTTGTTGTACTTCCGCATCGGGAAATTTATATAGCACAGCGGATTTGTGATGAGAAATATGCGGTTTCAAAAATAAAACGGGCCGCAACGCTCATTCACTCGCTCGCCTGGATTCCGTTTGTTCGGATGATTAGTCTCACGGGGAGTCTTTCAATGAAGCGGGGTGATCAGGAGAGTGATTGGGATCTATTTGTTGTTCTCGAAAAGGGGGCTATTTGGCGCGGCCGAACTGTGCTGTCGTTTATTCTCCAGGTTATCGGCAAACGTCGCCATGGTAGGTCAATTGAGAACCGCGCTTGCTTGAACCATTTTGTAACAGATGGGAGTTTGGAAGTCGCGATGCGAGATTATTTTTCAGCGAGCGAATACCGGTTTATGTACTCGTTTATTGGTCGTGAGACAGAACGGCGGTTTGAGCTAGCGAATCGGTGGATGGCCCGATTAAAGCCGACGTATCAACCAACTGAAATTTCGAACCTCTGGCTTCATCCGACATCTCGTTTTCAAACGAAACTCCAAATGCTTCTGGAGAAGATGTTGTCTGCCAAAGAATTGGAGCGAGTGCTCGCTCGTTGGCAGAAAAATAAGATTGAGCGGAACCCAAAATCACGAATTCCTGGGGCGTTCATTGTTGCTAATGATGAGGCACTTATTTTTCTGCCTCATCCAAAGGGACCAGTCGTTTTTGAACGATTCAAAGAGCGGCTTTCGATTCATGGACTTTCCGTTTAGAGGATTGTTGCGTGCTATAATAAAAGAAAAGAAACAACAAACAGCCAACGGCTATGCCGAAGTATTTGTATACAGCAAAGAATATTTCCTCTGGCGAGACGAAAGGCGGGGAAGTTATTGGAAAGAATGAGAATCAGGTCGGGCAGGAGCTCCGGGTTCAGGGGTTTCTCGTTACGTCGATCAAGGTCATCGAGGAGGATGTGCAGGGGATTCAAGTGAGATTCCTCGATCGTTTTCGAGGTGTCCCGTTGAAAGAAAAGATGGTATTTACGCGAAATCTTTCCGTTATGACCTCATCGGGATTGACGGTATCACGCGCTATTTACAATCTTTCCGTTCAGACGAGCAACAAACGTTTTCAGAAGATTCTCCTCAGTGTCCATGACGATGTCCAGGCCGGGAAGCAACTTTCAGAGGGTTTAGCTAAATATCCGGCCGTGTTCAATGAACTTTTTGTGAACATGGTCTCAGTCGGGGAAGTCTCTGGTAATCTCGAGGAAGTACTTGAAATACTGGCTCTTCAGCTTGAAAAAGAACACGACCTTATTTCAAAGGTGCGTGGTGCGATGATTTATCCTGCAGTGATTGTGATAGCGATGATTGGTATCGGCATCCTTATGCTCACCTACATCCTGCCGAAAATCACGCAGACGTTTATTGATATGGATGTCGAGCTTCCGGCCACGACACGTTTTATTATCGCTCTCTCGGCTTTTGTGCGGACTCATTGGCTCATCACCATTCTGGCTTTTGTGGGGAGCATCGTTGGTACTCGCGTGGCATCGACAACAGACGTCGGTCGGCACTTTCTTCACTGGCTCGTGCTCCGCATCCCAATCATCGGTAGTATTATCGTGAAAGTAAACTGCGCTCGTTTTGCACGTATCTATAGTTCCCTTCTTAAAAGCGGTATTTCAGTTGTGACAGCACTCACAATTGTTTCTCGGACGCTAGGCAATGTCTACTATAAAGAGGCGCTTATTCAGGGCGTCGAAGAAATTCAGAAGGGGACAGAGCTTTCCAAAATAATCGGGAAATATCCGGTTCTCTTCCCAGTTCTCGTTCCACAGATTATTCAGGTAGGTGAGGAGACGGGAAAGACGGAAAATGTGCTTCAGCGGTTAGCGGAGTTTTATGAAGAGGAGGTCTCGCAGATTACAAAAAATATGTCGTCTATCATTGAGCCAATACTGATGCTCCTCATTGGTGGATCGGTCGGATTTTTTGCAGTCGCCATGCTTCAGCCGATGTACAGCGTGCTCGAAAACATCAAATAACGCTCAATGGCTCGTATGCGTTCGTTTGGTTCATCCGTGAAAAAACAGCCGGGGTTTACTCTCATCGAGGGATTGATATTTCTCTTCCTCTTCGCTTTGATTACCATGGTTTTCTTTCAAACCTTTGCCTTTGGGACGGCGCTCATTCAGCAATCGAAGAACCGTTTGGGTGCGCTCGCACTTGCTAATCAGAAGATGGAGATTATACGGAGTCTTGATTATAACAGTATTGGCACGGTCACCGGTATCCCAAGCGGTGATCTATTAGAGGATGAGGCGGTTCAGGTAAATAACTCCCGGTACCAGGTGCATACATTTGTCCAGTATGCTGATGATCCGTATGACGGTACACTTGGTGGTAGTCCGAACGATCTCGTCCCGAATGACTATAAGCGTGCCCGGGTTGAGGTCAGTTGGGGGAATGAAACTGAATCGGAAAAGGTCATGTTATTTTCTACCTTTGCTCCGCTTGGTATCGAGCAACCAGCCGGTGGCGGTATCCTTTCGATTAATATCCTTGATTCGCAGGGGAATGGTCTCTCGGGTGCGACCGTTCATATCACCAATAGCAGTGTCGCTCCCACAGTCGATGTCACGACAACAACTGATGCCTCAGGCAATCTTTTCCTGGTTGGTGCTCCGGCGAGTGCTCAAGAATATCACGTGACTTTTTCTAAGGGTGGCTATTTTGGGAGCTCGACGTATGCGCCTTTTCCGACGACAGCCTTCATTCCGATTGATGTGCATGCCTCAGTCGTTGACGCGGTGGTCAACCAAGCTTCTTTTGTGATGGATCAGTCCTCGACACTTCAGCTCCGGACAAAAGATCCGTTTGACGTCGCAGTTTCAGATATCGATTATCAGATTGACGGCGGTCGCCAAATCGGAACTGAGTCCGGCACGGGTGTCGCTGTCCATGATTTCGGTGAGACCGCTTCAACGGACACGAACGGTGAACATGATTATACTAACCGGAGTTACGGAAGCTATACGTGGACGCTTGATACCGGAGAGACTGGCCATACATTTATCCGACTTTCTCCCGAGTCAGGATCAGGCGAAAATCTTATAACTATCGCGCCCAATGTCACACAAGAGGTACAGATGATTCTTGCAGATAATGTCGTCAACGGCGTACTTTTTACGGTGACAAATTCGGCTGATGGGACAGCTGTAAGTAGCGCCTCGGTGCACCTCACGAATACTGCTCTTGCCTACGATGATACCGTCACGACGAGCACCTATGGGAAGGCGTATTTCCCTAAGACGGCGGCACCGGGAATGGTGGCTGATACCTATGACTATGAGATTACTGCTAGTGGACTTGTGACGAGCACGGGCACGGTGACAGTCACATCGGGACTCGAATCAATGAGTATAAGTATGAGTCCATAAATGATGATTGATACCACTCACCCACTGTTCTATAAAAAGAAACTCAAGGGACTGACGTTGGTCGAGATGCTTTTGGTAATTTTTATCATGTCAGCGGGAATGCTTGGCTTCTCGCTCCTTTTCTCGAGTAGCTGGAAAAGTAATAAATTTATTCTTGAAACTGGAATGGCCGCGGTCCAGGTAAATCGAGCCTCAAGTCTGATCATTAATAATCTGCGTAAAGTCCGGCAGGCGGATAATGGCGACTACCCGATGGAGTCAGGTGATGACTTTGATATCCAGGCCTATCTTGATATTGATAATGATGGCGTAACGGAACGAGTCCATTATTGGTTGGACACGGTCAATGATCGTCTCATGCTTGGTGTCCGAGAGCCTTCCGCCTCGGTGCCACCGATCTATGCGGCTGGTGACGGTACGACGACAGTGGTTGCAAACTATATCGTCAATGATGCCACACAGCCTGTTTTTTTCTACTATAATGAGAATTATCCTGGGGATACGGTGAATAATCCGATTCCAACACCGATTGCTATTGAGAGCGTCCGTTTGGTCCGAGTCCTTTTACGGATCAATATTGATCCAATCAGGGCGCCAAATAATGTGAATGTAGAATCTTTTGTTGATCTCCGTAACCTTGAATCCTATGGTGATTAACCTGATGATGAGGAAAAAAGGGAGCACATTGGTCTATGGCCTGGTCATAATGATGGTGGTGCAGATTATTCTAATCTCGATCGTCCAATTCGTTACGTCCAATATTCAATATACGCTCCAGATCCGTTCGCGCGAGCAGTCACTTCAAATTGCTGAGGCGGGTATCGAATTCTACCGTTGGTATTTGGCTCACAACGTAGAGGGGAAAACAGCCTCACAAATCCAGGCATTTTGGACGAGCGGTACGGCTTATGGAGTAGGAGCTGCCTATGAAGCCGACTATACAGATCCGTCCGGTACAACGATGGGTCGATATCGTCTCGAAGTAACGGCTCCGGATACGGGCTCTACTATTGCGGTAGTCAAATCAACTGGGTGGACCTATCAGCATCCAGATAAAATGCGTATTTTGCAGGTTCGTCTTAGGCGGCCTTCATGGAGCGAGAGCGCGGTACTTGCGAATGACTTCATGCGTTTTGGTGCCGGGACCGAAGTCTATGGGAAAATCCATTCCAATGCCGGTATCCGTTTTGATGGTATTGCACACAATGTCATTACGAGTGCCGTATCAACGTACAACGATCCAGATCATGCTGGTGGGAATGAGTTTGGAGTACACACGCATGATGCGCCAACTGATCCTCTACCTCCGTCGGCTGTACCAGCTCGGACCGACGTTTTTGAGGCTGGGCGTGAATTTCCTGTGATGACACTCGATTTCAATGGTATCTTGGGTGACCTAAGTTATATGAAAAGTGAGTCTCAGTCTGGTCATGGCGTTTACTTCACAGGTGCAGGAGCCAATAATCGGGGGACTCAGATTGAACTACGGACAGATGGCACATTCCGCGCTCGGCAAGTCCGAAATTTCAACGGTGCGTACAGTATCACTTCGTACAATGGAGCCTGGACGAACTACACCATACCTGACAATGGGGTCATCTTTGTAGAGGATAACGTTTGGGTGTCAGGCACCATCAATACCAAGAAGGTTACGATTATAGCTGCTGATTTGCTCGGTGGCCCAGCTCCATCGGTTTATATCCTCAATGATATCCGATATACCAATAATGATGGCCGCGATATCATTGGTATTATTGCACAGAACAATATCGAGATTGCTTGGGCAAGTGAGAATGATCTTCGGATTGATGCGGCACTTTTGGCACAACAGGGGAGGGTCGGGCGAGAGCACTATATCGATAAAGGTTACAATCCTGATGTGAAAACAGTGATTACAGTCTATGGCGCCATCGCAACAAATCTTCGTTACGGCTTTGCCTGGACTGACGGAACCGGGTATACAACCAGAAATCTTTATTATGATAATAACCTGCTCTATTATCCGCCGCCATATTTTCCGACAGGAACGCAATATGAGCTTGATCTTTGGGAGGAACTCTAGCCCTTGCATGATATGATGGAGGAGTATACAAACATCAAGACAATAAAAAATACGGTATGAGTCTCTTTCGGAAGAAGATATTTGATCTCTTTCCCCAGCCGTTCGGTCTGGACTTGTCTGACCTGTCCGTCAAGTCTATGTGGCTTGAACGTGAAGGGAAAGAGGAGGTTGTTTCGAGCTTTGGATCGGTTCCGATTGCGATCGGGAGCATCGTCGATGGCGATATCGTGAATGAGGATATCGTAGTCCAGGCAATCAAAGACCTTCTCGAAAAAACGACGCCGAAACCGGTGAAGACCCGCAAGGTCATCTGTTCACTCCCTGAAACCAAAGCTTTTCTTCGGGTTGTTTCACTTCCTGTTATGGCGTCAGACGAAGTGAAGGAGGCGATAAAATGGGAGATTGAGGCGAACATTCCCCTGACGCTCGATCAGGTCTACTATGATTACCAGGTTCTCGACAGAAAGTTGTTCAAAGAAAAGAATAAGATGAGTGTGCTTGTTGTTGCAGTCGCTCGTTCGATGGTGGATCAGATCCATAGTGTTTTGGAAAAAGCTGGACTGGAAGTCGTTGGATTGGAAACTGAGTCAGTCGCTCAAGCACGAAGTCTCTTGCTTGATAAGGATGAGGACAAGACTCGTCTCATTGTCGACATTGGAGACAGGCGCACGAGCTTACTGGTCGCGATTGGTCATACGCCGTGCTTTACTTCGAGTATCCCACTTTCATCTCAGATGATTACGGATGCGATTTTAAAGGAGATGCATATTCCTTTTGAGGAGGCTGAGATGATGAAAATCAAGTATGGTCTGGGATCGCTGGCCATGAAAAGCCCACTTTTTAAAGC
>JBATNS010000008.1:0-10808 GCA_049290475.1 Candidatus Moraniibacteriota bacterium
CCCACATACAAGCCGTTACCCTTCTGACTTTTTAGTGTGTAGAGAAACCACGACATATTGCCTTACTCGCTTACCTGCCCGCGGCTACGCCTCGGGCGCGGCCAGGGGCTACTCCTCCAGGACTAATTGGTTTCGGCCACGAGTTGGCCGCCCAGCATCTGGATGGCCTCATCAATGATAGCCGGGCGCTCCGCTGAACTCGCCACGGTCTCGGTAGCGGCTTCCTTTTCGGTGACGATGCCCCAGGGTGTACGAAACCCCAAGATGGTAACAAAAGCCAGGTCGAGCGTCAATCGATTGGCCTCTTGGGCCAGCCGCTCCTTGTGGAAGTGATACTTCACCTGGAGCATAAGCCGGTTGCCTTTGATGATGGGGGTGGCAGTCGAGAGGGCGACGCCAAGCGAGGCGTTCAGGCGGAGCGCATGGGTCTTGATGGCGGCCCATTGGCGGAGCGCTAGGCCGAGATCGACGGGTGTGTCGGCTGTTGCTATTTCAACCGAAGCCGAAGCAGTGGCCACTTCAACTGGGTCAGATTGCTTTGGTGCGGCTGGAGTGGGTTTCGGTTTTTCGGGTGCAGTGATCACCGGACTCGTTGGAGTTGGTGCAGAAGGTTTCGGTGCTGCAGAGGAGGCTGGGGTAACGCTCGATTGGTCACTCTGGATGAGTTTCACTAGTGCAATCTCGATGGGGAGCTCGGGCAAGGGTGAAATCTTGATGAGTCGGTCGGCGTCTTGGAAACGCTCGAG
This sequence comes from Candidatus Moraniibacteriota bacterium, assembly GCA_049290475.1. Classification (GTDB taxonomy): domain Bacteria; phylum Patescibacteriota; class Minisyncoccia; order Moranbacterales; family UBA1568; genus SSEF01. The sequence continues at coordinate 747 of JBATNS010000008.1, forward strand.
GCATTCGATGATACGTGCCGAGCCGAGGGTATTGGCTAGTGTGAAGAGTTCGGCCGTTTCTTCTTTGGTCAGGTCGTCGATGAGCTTTTCAGCCGTCCTTTTGTCTACCGAGGCGAAGAGGAGTTTCCGACAGTATTCGAGGAGCGACAGCGTGAATCCTATGAGTTGGGCGCCGGTGTCCTTCAGCTCGGCAACGGTCGCAAAAGCGCGAGGCAGGTTGCGCTCGGCCACCGCAGAGAGGAGTGTATGATTGGCAGCGAGTGTCGTCGTCCCGAGGAGGAGTGCGACCCGCTTGATATCGATTGGGGACTCTTCGAGCGTCGCGATTTGAGTGAAGAGTACCTCGGCATCGCGCATGCCGCCTTGGGCGGTACGAGCGATGAGAGTGAGGGCGTCTTTGTCGATCTTGAGCTTTTCGGCCTTGGCGATCTTTTCGAGTTTCATCACGATCGACTCGACAGGAAAGCGTCGGAGGTCGAGCCGGAGCGTCCGGGACAATATGGTCTCGGGGACTTTGGCAGCGTTTGTCGTAGCCAGGATAAAGACGACGTGAGCGGGCGGTTCCTCGATCGTTTTCAGGAGCGCGTTCCAGGCACCAATTGAGAGCATGTGAGCTTCATCGATGATGTAGACTTTGTGGCTGCCGAGGACCGGGGCACTGGTCACCGTCTCGCGGAGCTCGCGGATATTGTCGACACCAGTGTGTGAGGCAGCGTCAATCTCGACGATATCGAGCGAGCGGCCATCGACGAACGCGAGGCAGTGAGTGCATTTACCGCACGGCTCGAAGTCTTTTCGGTCCGAACAATTGAGCGCTTTGGCGAAGAGTCGAGCGAGAGTCGTCTTGCCGGTACCGCGCGGTCCGGTGAAGAGGTAGGCGTGAGCGAGCTTGTCCGTCGCAAGGCTTTGGGTGAGCACCGTGACGGTGGTCTCTTGGCCGATGACATCCTTGAATTGGAAGGGGCGGTATTTGCGGTAGAAGGTTTCAGACATAGGGGTATGGGGTATGACAGTGACTCTTATTATACTCGGCCTCCGAGCGAAACAAAACCCCGCCATAGGGGCGGGGTGACGATAGTTGCGCCTCGATTATTTCTTGAAGACAAAGAGTTTGTAGCCGATGAAGTTCCAGACGAGGGAGACACCGGTAGCGAAGAGCTTGGCGATGTTTGCCCAGAGCTGTGGTCCGATACCGAACGGCGCGGCGATAGTCGAGGTGATGCCGGTCAAAACCGTGCTGTTCAATATGATACCGATGATTGAAACCACAAAGAACTGAGAGAACTGAACGGTGGCTTTCTTGTCGCCGAGGCCCTCGGCGGCCTCCTTGAATGTCCAGCGTCGGTTCATATAGTAGCTATTGACGACCGCGACCGAGAACGAGACACAGTTGAGGACAAAGAGCATCGGGCCGGAATTGATGTGGGTCATGAACATGAGAATGTTCAGGACGGCAAAGTCGATACCGGTATTCACGCCGCCGACAATGATAAATTTGGAGAATTGTTTCACGATGCGGGCGATGCGGCTTTCGGTCGGTGCCGGCGCGGTGGCAGCAGCTTGTCCGGGGTTCTTTGGTGTGTCCATAATGTTGATGGCTTTACGATTGAAAAAGTTTAGCGACCTTCAGCAATTTCTTTCTCTATTGCCTCCATGTCTTTTACCCAGGCATCAAGCGGGGAGAGGTTGGCGTCAGCAGTAGCGTCGGGAACCGCTGGATCGACGGGGAGGGTTGTTTCTGTCACTTTCTCTTCAGTGAGGTCTTTCTTCCAGTCAGCGTTGAGGTAACGTTCACCGGCACGCTTTACAGCGGGAGCAGGAGTGCCAAGTGAACCTTTCTGAAGGATATTTTCAATGGCGACCCAGGAAGCAGAGAGATCGCGGGGCATCATGACCGCCACTTCATCACCGGGTTCGGCTCGGAAATAGGTGATAGAAGCGAGGAGAACGCGGAATGGCTCGCCTTCAACAACGATATGATAATTCCCGCTTTCATCCTGACTGACAATACCAATAGCATGACGACGCTCGATCGGTCCAATCTGTTTGTAGATAAACGAACCATCGGGTGTGATGGTCAACTTCAGCATGTCACCCTCGACGAGTTTTGATTTTGAAGCATAATTGGCCGGGACCGGGTATTGCTTACCATCGGTACCGAACATGATTTGACCGTCGAATGCTCCCTCGACGACCGTGCCGATAGTATCATCATCAGACTTTTTCGGCCGACCGGTCTTTTTCTTCCCTTCGATTTGAAGGAGCATCGCCTTAGCACCTTGAATGGTGCGCTCAGCATTCATAATCATTTCACGGAGGGCCTGAATCTTAGCACCGTAATCTGGAGCAAATTGCGAGTTTGGTTCAGTGGAGGAATCAGACATAGTTTTATTTTTCTGTATTTTCAGAAAACTTTCTTTTTTATTTTCCTATGTAAAATTATACAAGACATATTTGTCAATAGCAAACAGCCTCAAGGATAAGGCATAAGCTGAAATGAAGAGAAAAGACTGCAGCCCTTGACAAAATATGGTAATATGCGTTAATATTAGGCGTTCTCAGAAATGTTAATTCTTGTTTTTTATGGTCGAACGAAGAAAAACTATTGATACTACCCACTTGTCAAGCAATCGCTCCGCCGAAGGGCTTCTGGACGCACTCCTAGCATCCTTTCCGGAGCGTTCGGGTGTCATTGTTCGTGAGCGTTTTGGAGTCGTCGATGGAAAGGAAAAGACACTCGAAGAAATCGGCAAGACCCATGGTATTACTCGTGAGCGTGTCCGACAGATTGTTGATGTTATCATGAAGCGTGTCAAAGAGATTATGGCTCGCGAAAGCAATCACGTGTTGGTTCAGCGTGTCATTGAAACGGTGAAGACCCATGGCGGCATCATGGCGATTGACGATATCCTCGAAACAATGGCTGTTGGAAATGTATCTGAATGGAAAGCGCTCATCGCTCTCTTGCCTTCGTTCCCAGGCATTGAACTCGGCAAAGCAACCGCCAAGCGAAAGCCGGTTGTCATGGCGGAAGGTTTCTCTATGGCCGAATGGGAAAAATCGATTGCCTTGGTCGTCGGCTTACTCGAAGAATCAAAGGATGTCCAGTCGCTCGAAGATCTCTATACTTTGTATACAGAGAAAACAGGCAAAGCCGATATTGAAAAAAAAGCGTTTGAATCGCTTCTCGTCCCATCAGCAGAGATTGAGAAGAATGCCTTTGGTCGCTATGGCTTGTCACACTGGAGTGCGGTTCGGCCGCGGGGCACTCGTGAGCGAGCGCACCTCATATTGCAAGTGATGAAGAAGCCATTGCATTTTCGTGAAATCGCTCGCTTGATTGATGAACACGGGCTGTACAAAATCGGCAAAAAGACTCATCCGCAGACGGTTCACAATGAACTTATCAAAGACGGTCGCTTTGTGCTTGTTGGCCGTGGAACGTACGCATTGTCGGACTGGGGATATCGCCCGGGTACTGTGCGAGAGGTGCTTTCTTCTATCCTGAAGGATAATATCGAGCCGATGTCACGCGAAGAATTACTGAGGGCAGTCATGAAAGTTCGCCAAGTGAAGCGCTCAACAGTCATCATCAATCTCAATAGCTTTTTTACGAAGGTTGGCAAGAACATCTACTCCCTTACTGATAAGAAGCAGTAGTTTCTCTGTCTCTATAATTGCTACTCTTGAAGCGCTTCCTCATCATCTTTGCTCACAGAAATTTTCGTCGGGAATGAACATTTCCTCTCTGTTCGAACGAGACGAACGCACAGCGCACGCTTCTGAGCGAGCGAAGATATCAACGTAGCGAGTGTTCCAGGTGGTGAGTCACTGAAACGAGTGAGCAAGACTTATCGATTGAGAGAGTTTGCTCACGATGGAAAACTCTTTATACTACTGAGTGGAGACAATGCTCTCTCTAATGAGTGATGTTCCTGCATGTTCGAACTTTTTCACAATATGGCTGTTATCGCCTCGGTCGCGGGCGATATCTGGTACTATGTCGTTCCCTTCCTGTTCTACCCGATTTTTATGATGCTCTGGGTAGACAGTCGAAATGAGATCTTCGGCAGCAAGGTCGAATGGGTTCTGCTTGAAATCATCCCTCCGAAAGAGCTCGAAAAGAGTCCGCACCCGATGGAGCTCATCTATTCCGGTTTCGGTGGCATCATCAAAACGCCAAATACCTACGAGGAGTATGTGCTCGGTGAGTATCCGGCGAAATTTTGTCTCGAACTCGTCAGCACCGAAGGTCTGGTCCATATGTACATCCGGACCCAGAAGCCGTTTCGTAACCTTGTTGAAGCTCATTTCTACGCGCAATATCCAAATGTCGAGATCGTCGAAGTCGAGGACTACACAAAACAGGTGCCGCGAACTTTGCCTAATAAAGACTGGGATCTGTGGGGGACGGAATTCAAACTTTTCAAGCCGGACCTCTACCCCATTCGGACCTATAAATTTTTTGAAGAATCAGTGACCGGGAAGATGCTTGACCCGATGGCAGGCCTGATTGAAACGATGGGGAAAATCGGTCCTGGCCAGCATCTGTGGCTGCAGTTTCTTGCGACACCAGTGAAGGAGGATTGGGGGCCGAAGAAAGGACAAGAAACCATCGAAGAATTCCTCGGCCACGAGGAGACGGTGAAGATGGGCATATTTGCTCGCGTGTGGCATGATCTGGCGGATATTTTTCGGAATATCTTTACCGGACTGCTCGGTGGGGAGCTCACGTGGACGAGTCTGTCCGAAGCTGCGGCTGCCGAGGAGCAACCAGTGGAGTTCCGGCTGACTCCGGGCCAGAAAGACACATTGAAAGCATTGGAGAGTAATATCGGCAAGCCGATGTTCAAGATCAAGATGCGTCACCTTTATCTTGGCCGGCGGGAGCATTTCTCCAAGTCCACCGGCGTGTCAGCGTTCATCGGAGCCATCAAACAGTTTAATGACATCAATCTGAATAGCATGGTGCCTGACGATATGACAAAGACCTACGCGGCCTATGTCTTCGTCGAACCGCGGACCCGCTACCGTCAGCGCCGGATTTTCCGCCGGTATATCACCCGCGATTCATTGCCAGGAGATAATTGTTTCCTGCTCTCCACAGAAGAGCTCGCGACCATTTTTCATCTCCCGGATATGCAGGTACTCGCTCCGGCGTTGTCGCGTGTCATGACGAAGCGGGGTGGTGCGCCCAACAATTTGCCAGTACAATAAGGGGCATCACCGTTCCTTTTGGGACTATTCTTTCATCGTCTTAAAGATCAACGCATCTTATGCCCGAACAGAATGACAATCCGATTACCGTTTTTGCCAAGACCAATTTCCGCAACCAGGAACGGGTCTTCGGTATCAAGGCTGACGATCGGCGGCGGCACATGTATATTCTGGGGAAGACTGGCATGGGGAAGACGAACCTTCTCGAGAATCTGGCCATCCAAGATATCCAGCAGGGCCACGGCATCTGTTTCATCGATCCCCACGGCGACGTCGCGTTGAAGCTCATCAAGGCCATTCCATCCGATCGTATCAATGACGTCATTTATTTCAATCCGGCGGACCAGGAGTTCCCAATTGCTTTCAATGTGTTGGAACAAGTGGGTGCCGATCAGCGTTCTGTAGTCGCGTCCGGCTTGGTCAGCGTGTTCAAAAAGATCTGGGCGGATTCCTGGGGACCGCGGCTTGAATACATTCTCCGCAACGCTATTCTCGCGCTGCTTGAATACCCCGGCGCGACCCTTTTGGGCGTGATGCGGATTCTCGTCGACAAATCGTATCGCGAGCGGGTGATGGAGAAAGTGACAGACCCGGTCGTGAAGCAATTCTGGACGGTAGAATTTGCCGGTTGGAATGAACGCGTGCTCCAGGAGGTCATCTCGCCGATTCAGAACAAAGTCGGACAGTTCACCTCGAATAGCCTGATTCGCAACATCATCGGCCAGGCGACGAGCGCTTTCGACGTGCGCAAGATTATGGATGAACGGAAGATCCTCATCATGAATCTCTCCAAGGGGAAGATCGGTGAGGATTCAACGGCGCTTCTCGGAGCCATGATGGTAACGAAAATCCAGCTCGCCGCAATGGGCCGGGTGGATATTCCTGAGGAGGAGCGCAAGGATTTCTACCTCTATATCGATGAGTTTCAGAACTTTGCCACTCTCTCGTTCACCAATATCCTGTCTGAAGCGCGGAAATATCGCCTCTCACTTATTCTGGCCAATCAATATATCACTCAGTTTGAAGAAGAGATTCGGGATGCCATCTTCGGCAACGCGGGGACCATCATCTCTTTCCGGGTCGGGGCGGGCGATGCCGAATTTCTCGAGAAGGAATTCGAGCCGGTTTTCATGATGAATGACATGGTGAATCTGCCGAAGTACCAGGTCTATCTGAAGCTGATGATCGATGGTATTGCGGGAGACGCCTTTTCAGCGACGACCCTACCGCCGATTCTCATCGAGACCCCAGGAATCAATGAAAAGGTTATCGCCGTGACTCGCGAGCGCTACGCTTCTTCTCAAGCCGAAGTGGAAGAAAAAATTCGTCGTTGGACTGGGATGCTGACGGAGGAGGAAAAACAGGCCCTGCGAGCGCCGGTGGTATCCGCTGTTTCGAAGTCAGTGTCGCGTGTGGCGCCAGCTCCCGCGAGCCGTCCCGCTTCCCGTGATCGAGCAGCAGCACCGATGGTGAAACGCGACCCGGTACCCCGGCCGGTAAAGCCAGTCGAGCAGCCGATTGCTCCGCTGCCGGTACAGGAGTCTAAAGTTATCACCGAGGCGCCGCCAGTGCCGCCCGTAGAAGTCGCTTCGCCAGTGGCGATACCTGCTCCTGCTCCAGCACCTGAGCCGAAACCGGCCTCGGCACCCGCTCCGGTCATAAACCTGCCGAAAGTTGCTCCGGTTTCGAAGTCACTATCGAAGCCGGTGGTGGTTCCGGAAATCACTCGGCTCGAGGAAGCCGAAGAAACACTTGAAGCGGAACCCGTCGTGAGCGTCCCAGAAAAGATCCTCTATCCGGCCGTTTGCGCGACTTGCGGCATTGACATTGAAGTTCCGTTTGCACCCGATGTTTCACGCCCGACCTTCTGCAAAGATTGCCTTCGTGACTATCAGCGCGCCGTTGCACGAGAACGCAACAGCGTGGTAGAGAAAGCAGTCGTCCCTCCTCGCGAGCGCGAGTCGGCCAGTCGGCCAGTGTCGGAGCATCGTCGTTCTACGGAAATCCGTTCGTATGCTTCTCACGAACAGCCGATGAAGCTTTCCCAGACCCAGCATATCGAACCCAAGAAATTCAAGGCCCTCCGCCGGAAGCCTGATATCAATGTGAGTGCGGTCCGAGCGCTCATTGACGGTGCACGACAGGGGAAGGGTGACGAGACTTGATTTCCTCTCCCCATCTGTTAGGCTAGTGGCCGACAGGAAAGCTGTTCCTGGCTCGGTTTTCAGTTTCTGATAACGGTACAGCGATGGAGAAATCAACGGAAAAAATCGCCGTTCTCGTTTCGGGCGGTGTCGATAGTTCGGTCGCCCTCGCGCTTCTCAAGGAGGCAGGTTTTGATGTGACCGCATTCTATATCAAGATCTGGCTTGAGGATGAGCTCGCCTTTCTCGGCGACTGTCCGTGGGAAGAGGATCTGGCTTTTGTCCGGGCGGTGACGGAGAAGCTCGGCGTCCCACTTGAGATCGTGCCATTTCAGAAAGAGTACTGGGAACGCGTCGTGGCCGAGGCGATCAATGAAGTGGGAGCCGGCCGGACGCCGAATCCGGATATGCTCTGTAACGCGCGGATTAAGTTTGGAGCGTTTTACGAGTCGATTGGGGAGCGGTACGACAAGATCGCTACGGGTCATTATGCTCAGCTTGAAAAAAAGAGTGGGAAAGTCTATTTGAAGAAAACGCCGGATACCGTGAAAGATCAGACCTATTTCCTCTCCCAGCTTTCAAAGGAACAGCTATCGCGAGCGCTGTTTCCGATTGGGCAGTATACGAAGCCGGAGGTGCGCGCACTCGCTCTGAAATTCGCGCTGCCGAATGCGAAACGTAAAGACAGTCAGGGGATCTGCTTCCTTGGCAAGATACCGTTTGATGCATTTCTCCGCCATCATCTCGGAACGAAAAAGGGTGCGCTTGTTGAATGTGAAACGGGCAAGACGCTCGGAGAGCATAATGGATTCTGGTACTTCACGATTGGTCAGCGCGAAGGCATCGGACTTTCTGGTGGACCATGGTATGTCGTGGGGAAGGAGGCCGAGACGAACACAGTATTCATCTCCCATGCTGAGCATCGGGCCGAACGTGCCCGAGACACATTCATCGTTCGTGATCTGAATTGGTTCAACGAAAAGCCTGAAGATGGCATGGAGCTCTCGGTAAAGCTCCGCCATGGACCAAAGGAATACTTGGCCCAAGTTCAGTGGCAGGACAAAGAGACGCTGGAAGTTCACATCAATGAGAAGGATCCGGGTCTCGCGAGTGGTCAATACGCGGTCTTTTATAGCGGGGTGTATTGTCTTGGCGGAGGAGTAATCAGTGTCTGAAGCACGCTATGTCAATTCGTCGGGACAAGATTGCGTTCTTCGAGCGCCAGCTGATGGATTTTTTCCGGAAAGCGGGTCGAGCCGAGCTACCGTGGCGTAAATCGGGGATTACGGCCTATGAAGTCTGGGTGTCTGAGATCATGCTGCAGCAGACCCAGGTTGCGCGCGTTATCGGCTATTACACTCGTTTTCTTGATCGTTTTCCGACCATTGAGTCACTCGCTCAGGCGAGCTGGGAAGAATTTCTCCCGTACTATGCTGGTCTTGGCTACTATGCTCGGGGACGCAATATGTTGCGAGCGGCCGAAATAATCGTCAACGAATACGGGGGTGTATTTCCTCGGGATGCAGCAAAACTCGTAAACATTCCTGGCATCGGACCCTATACCGCGGCGGCCATTATGAGTTTTGCCTATGGCGACCGGCATTTGGCTTGGGATACCAATCTCCGGCGAGTCGTCGGTCGGTTTTTCTTCGGGACAAAGCAGGCGCTGATTGATACTGTCTCCTTTGAAGAAAAATTTGTTACACCGAGGAAGTCTTTGAACGGAGCACTGATGGATTTTGGTAGCGCGCTTTGTGTCGCTCGACCGAAGTGTGAGGCTTGTCCCGTACGTGCACAGTGCAGGTACTATCGGGAGGGTGGAAAACAGGAGTTTAGTCAGCGGAAGCCAAAGACGAAAAGCGGAAAGTCAAAAGTTGATTGGAGCACCGCTGAAGTAGTCGTGATCCTGCATGACAAACACCGTCTCTACTACTCTTCGAAGCGGATGAAATATTCGCCCTTCGTGCTTCCGGCTGGGTACAATACGCGTGCTGGTATCAAAGACTATTTCGACGAGCGCTATGGATTGACACTCGCTGTCCGTCCACCCCATGAGAAACGGACTGAAAAGGGCAAAGCGCGCATCTTCGTTAATGCTCAAATTCTCCTCGGCGCGCCCACGTTCCGGACCTATTCAGCCGAAGAAGTGCATCCCACATCCCTTTGAGGCTATTTTTCTCATCGTCCTTTCTCCGCTATACTATCGGTAACAGGGCTATCCCTCAATTTCTTAGCGCTAACGCCATGCAGGTCCGTTATCTCAATGTCTACTTTTTCTTCCTCATCATGTTCGTGGTGGGAGTGACGGTCTTTTTCATCTTCCAGCCGTTCCTGACGGCCATCGTCGCGGCTGCTATCCTCTCGGTGCTCTTTCGCCCGGCTTACCAATCGTTTCTTCGAATGTTGCCAGGCCGTCCGGGCTCAGCCTCTATTATCACTTGTCTTCTAGTGCTCATCATTATCGTGACGCCGATTCTTTCGGTCTTGTCGCTCGCGATTGCTGAGGCAAACAACCTCTACAACGCCATCGCCGAAGAGCGTTCGTTCTCGGGCGTGGTCGAGGCTGGTGTGGAGACGATCAACCGAACCTCGATCGGGGAGATTATATTCAAAGACACTGCTTTCACACCCGAGAGCATCACGGAAGACATCCGTCAGTTCAGCCAGAATGCTCTCGGGTTGCTTCAGGCAGCGTACCAGA
>JBATNS010000009.1:0-2459 GCA_049290475.1 Candidatus Moraniibacteriota bacterium
GAGTAGGGTTGCTCTAAAAATACTCCATGAAACTTCTCGCCATCGAAACTTCCTGTGACGAAACTGCCGCCGCTATCATCGAATCTGATGGTGTTTCCGTTTCCGTCCTATCGAGTGTCGTCTCATCCCAGGCGGAGCTCCACGCCGCTTGGGGCGGCGTCATCCCGAATCTGGCTGCTCGTGAACACGTGAAAAACATCATCCCTGTTGTTGAATCCGCGCTCCATGAAGCTCTGGCGACACCGGGTGATATCGACTGTATCGCCGTTACCGAGGGGCCCGGACTCATTCCTGCCCTCCTCGTCGGCGTCTCGGCCGCCAAAGCACTCGCCATCGCTTGGCAGAAACCGCTCATCGGTATCAATCATTTGGAGGGACACATCTATGCCAACCTCTTCACTGCTGGTGCCGAACTCCACTTCCCGCTCCTTGCAGTAATCGTCTCCGGTGGCCACACTCAGCTCATTCTCATGCGAGACCATTTCCAGTACGAACTCCTCGGCGAAACGGATGATGACGCGGCCGGCGAGGCCTTCGACAAAGTCGCGAAAATGCTCGGCCTCCCCTATCCGGGCGGTCCCGAGATTGGGAAGCGAGCCGATGACTACCGGACATCAGCCGAAAGAGTACCGGCGAAGAGGTTCCCCCGGCCAATGCTGAACACCAATGACTATCGTTTCTCGTTTTCAGGACTCAAAACTGCTGTCCTTTATTCGCTCAAGAAAGAGCCCGTTGAAAAACTCAGCGATCCAGATTTCATCGCCCTCATATCACATGAATTCCAGGAGGCCATCGTCGATACGCTGGTCGGTAAAACAGAACGGGCCGTTCAGACCTATCAGCCAAAGACACTCGTCATCGCGGGCGGCGTTTCAGCTAATGCCCGGCTCCGGGAACGGATGAAGGCCATGATTGACGGATACTCAGACTGCCAATTCCTCATGCCGCCATTCCAATACTCGCTCGACAACGCCGCGATGATTGGTTCCGCAGCTATCCTCCGCTACGCCCGGATGAATGACACTGAACGATTCACCCTCCGAACAAACGTCCTCTCACTCGAACCATCAGCCCATTTCCCCCTCGCACAATACTCGCTATGATGCTGAAATTTCTGCTCGTCGACAATGGCAGCCGCCACATCGCAGCCATCACAAGGCTTCTCCCGACGATCCCTGAAGTCGTCTCTTTCGCCGGTCTTAACTCAATCGACCCGTCAACATATGACGGCATCATTCTGTCAGGGAGCAGTAAACTGCCCGTTCTCTGCAACGAGACGCTTTTTGAGACCGAACTTTCGCTCATCCGAGATACAACTGCGCCGCTTATCGGTATTTGCCTTGGCGCCGAACTCATCGCCTGTGCCTTCGATGGAACGCTTCGCGATCTTGGTGAGAAACGAACGGGGTTAATCGATATTGTCTCCACTGACGAACAGGCCCTCCTCCTTGAGAAGGGCCGACAATTTAGTGTCTATGAGGCACATCGCTGGACAATCGATACGCTTCCTAACGAGTTCCATATCCTCGCAACATCCAGCCATGGCCCGGAGATTATCAAGCATCATTCTCGTCCGCTGTGGGGGCTTCAGTTCCATCCTGAACACCTTACTGAATCAACGGTTGGTGATAAGATATTTTTACGTATCCTCACCCATTCGCTGACCAAGAAATAGTAATGCTTGTTCAACCGATACAAACCGACAAAGTTCGACCGGGAGAAGAGTCTCTGACCGTGTTCCTCGATCGCTCTTTGTCTTCGATGCATGAGGATTCGATTCTCGCTATCACATCGAAAATTGTCGCCCTCTCCGAAGGTAGTTTCATTTCAAAGGGCAATGGACTGAGAGAAGAGGTAGTGGTGGCTGAAGCAGACTACTATCTTCCGAAAGAAGAAAGCCCATACGACATCCCCCTCACCATCCGCGATAACGCTTTTGTCGCACGGGCGGGTATCGATGGATCGAATACCGATGGTGTCTACTCACTTCTCCCAGTTGATAGCTACCGGACCGCTCGGGAAACCAGAGATTACCTGATGCAGCGGTTCATGCTGAAACGCATCGGCGTCATCATCACTGATAGCCACTCGACCCCACTCCGGCGTGGGGTCACTGGAATCGCGATTGGCTGGAGTGGGTTCGTTGGATTGAAAGAATACAAAGATACACCGGACATCTTCGGACACCGATTTACGACCCATACCAATATCGTCGATGCGCTCGCGACGGCCGCTGTCCTCACGATGGGTGAAGGCGCCGAACAAACCCCGCTCGCTACCATCGCTGATATCCCCTTCGTCGAATTCAATGCCAAATCCCCGACTGTGGCCGAGCTTGCTTTCTTCAAACCGACGCTCGAAGACGATCTTTTCGCCCCGCTTATAGACTATCGGAAGTTGCGTAAAGGTCACGGTCGATAGTCTTTTTTCCTTGAATCCAAGCCTTTCCCATGCTAGGG
>JBATNS010000010.1:0-4452 GCA_049290475.1 Candidatus Moraniibacteriota bacterium
CCCGGAAGGCCTTATTCTTTTCCGAAAGGAGAAGAAATTCCGGGTTGACAGTCGCGATCCGATGAAATGAATCGCTGTCGAGCCAACCGTTGATCCGTTTCAGGACATCAGCGCGAGAGAGATTGTCGATGCTGATGCGGAAGATGTCCATAGACTTTTACTTGCTTTCCGCATCGCCACCGAGCGGGAATTCAGCGAGCGGCAGGAAGACGCGCTTGCCATTATCTGTCGTACTTTCGAAAAGTGTGATGGTATCGACTGGCTCGATGACATGGAGCGTCTTTGTGAAATCTGGCTTCGCTTCGAGCGCCTCGTATTTACCGCGGCGAATCTTGGCGAGTGTGACATGGGGTCGAAAGCTCTTCGACGCTGGGGTGAGGTACTCAAGCGCGCGAGCGACAGCATTCCGGAGATTGGTCAGCTCGGAGGAATCTTCGCCGTTGAATCGAATCGAGGTCGGATGCTCGTTGCTCGGTTCAGCACATATCTCGGACAGGTCGATTTCAAACGGCTCGATATCAATCACGGCATCTTCGAGTGCTTCGATGATACGAGAAATCTCTTCTTCCATGATGAAGCCCAGAAAGAGCAGCGTCACGTGAAAATTTCCCTTCCGAGTCGGGATGATCGGAAATTCTTTATAGCGAGAAATCTCCGATTCCAGCCGTTTCTGGAGGCGATCGGAAAGCGGAATAGCAACAAAAAGACGGCGAGTAATCAACATAGGAGTACGCCCAAGTATACTGAACTTCACTCATTCCGACAAGAGCCAAAGATGGTGATTCTCCTGTACAATACAGGTACTCATTATGGAAGAATCAAGTCCTCTCTACCGTATCGATGTCGTCCCACTCACTCCCCTGTACGGCCGGCGTGATCCGCGCTTCAGTTATGCTTCTCTTGAACCGATCCCAACCGGTTCACTCGTCTCTATTTCTTTCGGCAAGCAGATGCTCACTGGCGTCACACTCGCATCAGGCAAGGTTCCAGGACCAGTACCGGAGTGGATGAAATTCATCGGACCGATACTCTTGCCTGCATGGCTCACCGAAAATCAGATTATCCTCGCCTGGCAACTCTCCGAACGCCTGTATTCACCGCTTGGCATAGTTTTCAAACTTTTCTTCCCACTGCAACGGAAGCCTCGAACAAAAAAAGAAATTACAACCGAAGGCAACCTCCGCACCTCCCTGCCGAAAAAAACCCAGACAAGAAAAGGTGGGAAGCGATTACTGACTGAGCCCGTCTACGAAGGAATCATCAGCGATCAAGCACTTTTCGAACAACTCAGAAAACTCGCTGGAAAAGCGCAGAAAGACAAGAAACCACTGTTTATCCTTGTTCCGGAAGTTCTGGCAGCGGAGCTCTATGCCGAGAAACTCCAATTAGCACTCCCTGATGCGACCGTAGGCTGTCTCTCCAGTCGTCGGACCAGTAAAGAGACTTTTCTTCTCTATGAGGCGATTCGAGAACAGGCGCTCGATATCATCGTTGGAACGAGGCAAGCTGTCTTTGCGCCATTTGATAGGCTTTCTGCAATTGTAATCATCGACGCCGAAAAACAGCTCAGTTACAGTCAGTGGGAAATGGCTCCGCGCTATAACGCTGTCGAGATTGCCGAAACGCTCGCTCAGACTCACAGCACGCCTTGTTTAAAAATTTCCGTCGCCCCGGGAATCGAATATTTCGCTTCGGATATCCCCCTTAAGCGTACGGGCACTCCCTTCGCGTTCTCTTCTCGGTACCAGCTCGCCACAATCGATCTCCGAAAAACAAATAAGCGTGATAGGGCACCCCACGTCCTCTCCCCTGATATTATCGCTGCCATGCGACAAGCAAAGAAACAGGGTGACTCTGTTCTTATCCTCGTAAAGCAGCGCGGGTTATTCCGCTTCTCACTCTGCGCCAAATGCCAATCACCACAACGTTGCCCAACCTGCGCGGCCGCGCTTAGCGAAATGAAAGACGGTCAATTTCGCTGCCTCTCTTGCAGCTATCAATCGAATCTCTTTCCAACGTGCAGTCATTGCGGGTACATGTATTTCAAGAGTTTCGGTGCCGGAACCCAGTCAGTCGAGCGAGCTCTCCAAAGGGAGGGATTAGCCGATGCACTGATACTGATTGATCGAGATGCTCAAAGCCTCAAGAAGGGATTCCAGGACCTCGTTACGAAGCTCACCAACCCGAAAGCGCCGCTGGTTATCGTTGCAACTTATGAATCTGCGTATAGTTTGCCCCTACCAGCGTTTCGCATCATCGCTTTGATCGAGCCAGATCAGGGACTGTTCTTCCCTGATTTTCAGTCCGAAGAACGCCTCTGGCGGGAGCTCCGGCGTTTTGGCGGTAAACTTATGCCTGATGGAAAAATCTTTATCCAAACATTCGAGCCGGAGAAGAGTTATTGGACGACGTGGGTACAGACCCCGCTCAAAACAACGGCCACAATTCTCCTCGATGAGCGCCGAATGCTTCACTATCCACCCTACTATCGGCTCGTTCAGCTGGATTGTCATCCAAAAAAAGATCTAACATCACTTCAAATCGCCGAGCAAGCTGAAGAGGCACTAGGGAAACTGCTGCTTCCGAAAGTAGAGATTTTGCCGAAATACTTGCCTTTTAACCGGAAAAACCGCTACCATATCCTCATCCGGTACCCATGGGATATGGGTTTATCATCCGCCCTCACTACCTGTCTTTCAGCGCTTGATTCAAGCGTTCACATCACGCATAATCCGTTCTCTCTCCATGGATGATGTTTTACTCTGATACGAACACTGCCCACTCAATTGTTACAGGCGCTGAAAACGCTATTCTTCATGCTGAAAATTCGACGGTGAAGGATCCGCTCGCCCCTGAGATTCAAACCCTTTTGCCTGAGATGCTGGCAGCGATGCGAAAAGCTGACGGTATTGGCCTTGCTGCCCCCCAGATTGGTAAAAATTTGCGCATCTGTGTCATCGAAATCGACAATGTTATCCGGAGTTTTATCAACCCGAAAATTACAAGTGCTTCACAAGAAAAAATCCTTTTTGAAGAAGGTTGCTTGAGTCTTCCGGGAGAGTTTTTCGCTATCGAACGTTCAGATAAAGTTACCGTCCGCTACATTGACGAACACGGTCAAGAAAAAAAGCTCCGCGCGCGAGGATTGCTGGCCATCTGCCTTCAACATGAACTCGACCACCTCGATGGCGTCCTCATCTGCGATCGATATAAAAACCAAAAAAAATAAGCAGGCCTATGCCCTCTAACACTGTCCTAACCCCGAGCACCTTCAAGCCACCCCAAGTATCCGTGGTGTTTATGGGGACACCTGAGTTCGCTCAAAAGGCCCTTGCTGCTCTCATAAACGAGTCCTACAACATTGTCGGAGTTGTAACGCAACCCGATCGAAAAGTCGGTCGAAAACAAGAGGCTACACCCTCCCCAGTCAAAGTCATGGCCGTCGAAAATAACTTGTCCGTTTTTCAACCCGAAAAACTCGACGCTGAAGCAATTGACCATATCCAGAGTTGGAAACCAGACGTAGTCGTAGTCGCTGCCTATGGCCGAATTCTTCCGAAGGCTTTGCTCTCGCTCCCAGGATTCGGCTGCATCAACATCCATGCTTCAATTTTACCGCGCTGGCGCGGCGCCTCCCCGGTTGCCAACGCAATCATGGCGGGAGATACAGAAACCGGAATTACCCTTATGGAACTTAATGAAGGTATGGACACGGGTGATATTATTGCCATTGAAAAAATAGCTATCGGACCAGAAGAACGGGCCGAGGAGCTTCTCACCCGTCTTGCAACGCTAGGAGCCGAGCTATTAACCAGAATTTTACCCCTTTGGATTACGCGCTCCATTACTTCGACGCCACAGCCAACAGCAGGAGTCACTCTTTGTCAGCTTATCGAGCGAGAGGATGGGCATGTTTTCTGGAACGAAAGTGCTCTGGATATTTATAACCGTTACCGCGGACTCTTCCCCTGGCCAGGAATATTCACTTATTGGAAACTGACGGAAATTGACAGTGCCCTACGAATCAAACTCCACGAAATATCAATTCAAAAAACAGCACTCGCTATCAATCATCCGGCCGGGACAGTTCTTGAGATTGGAGAGGAAATCGGGATCGTCACCGGTAGTGGCGTCGTATTTCCGCACTCGGTTCAGATGGAAGGTAAAGATGTACTCGGAATCGCTGATTTCGTGAAGCGATATCCGAACTTTATCGGGTCAATTCTCATATGAAATCGTCCCAGGGATTGTACCAATCAGAAAAAAAGTCAAAAAATGAAGGTCGCATTGTGCTTTTTGTCGCTCTCCTTATGTTTGGTGGAGCTATTTTTATGTTTGGAAAATCATGGTACGACAAACATCAGAAAAGCCTCAGTAGTGTAACGGAAGGGCCTTCGCTTGCGAACTTACGGTTCATCAGCACGGAAAATATCCTCGATCGAATCAAAAAAA
>JBATNS010000011.1:0-2856 GCA_049290475.1 Candidatus Moraniibacteriota bacterium
TCAGGCGCTTTTCAAAATGGATGAGTGCTGAACTCTCGCTCGTCGAGTACTTGCTCTTGGTGTCGTTGTAGGGAATCAGATTGATTTTTACTTTTCCCACTTTCCGAGCGAAAGCGATAAGTTTATCAGCATGACCGGACGTATCATTCACTCCCGCGAGCATCACATACTCAAAAGTCAAGTGACGGCGGCGGCTTTCAAACTGCAGAAAGTACTCTTTCGTCCATGCTGCCAAATCATCCAAGAATTTCGGATATGAACTTGGCATGATATCGGTCCGTGTCTTCGCATCGGCACTATGAAGCGAAACAGCGAGCCGAACCGGCGGCCAGGTCTCATCGGTGAGGAGCTTCCGAAGCATCGGGATGAGACCGACTGTTGAGACGGTGAGTCGAGTTGGTCCCATATCCGTATTCGCAAGAAAAACCTGAACCGAGGTTTTGACATTCTCATAATTCGCCAACGGCTCACCCATCCCCATATAGACGACATTGGAGATACGCTGTTCGAGATCGTTCCGCCCATTAAGAAAATACATCCAGAAGCGATACTGATCGATAATTTCATCAGCTGTTAAATTCCTCGTAAAACCCATCTTGCCAGTCGCACAAAAAGTGCAGGCCATCGCGCAACCCACCTGAGAAGAAACACAAATACTCCAGAAACCACGAGCGTTCTGCATCAAGACCGTCTCAATACGTTTGCCATCAATTGTTTTGAGAATCGCTTTGAAGGTATCCTTTTTTGCGCTCTGTAACAAGACCACTTCAGCCAGAGAAATCCAGGGAATTTCTCCAGCGCACTTTAATCGCAGAGTCTTTGAGAGCACGCTCACACTCTCCCAGGTATGCCAATCAGCACGAAACAAAGCTGCCTGCATCTGTCGCAAACGAAAAGCGGGCTGGCCCTCAAAAAGGCGCAAAAAAACCGTAGAGCGTATTTCCATAAAACTTTATTCTGTACACTCTACCCTAAAAATAGTCGCACGTCAATATTAACGCTCTTTTTTACGCGCCCCTGCAAAGAGGTCTCGACCGGTCTCTAGGTCTTGCTGGTATACTTCACGGTCCTGTTTCAGGTGGTCCAAGACGTCAAGAAATTTCTTCTCCTGAAAAGCCGTTTCTTTGACGGTCGTTTCAAGGTACGTTTTCCGCTGTTCATCAGTCCAGTGATACCGGTAAAGACTGTAATGCCATTGATAACCAGCGAAGCCGGTCAATAATAAAAACCCCAGCGTAAACATAGACTTGTAGTGGCGTATCCAGAAATACCACCCCAGTCTTATGATGGCTGACAACGAAAAACGTTTGAAGGGAAGTTTCATAGCATTACTCTTTCATATATACAATGGTATCAAATACGACATCAAGGGTGCTCACACGAGACTCTTGCAACTGCAGCAAGACCTCTTCACCGAATGGATTGAGCGCACCCGACTCGGACGCAACGAGATCGCCGTCCGTTGGATGCTCTTTGATATTGAGACTGATAATATCGAGAGCGTAGGGCAAGTTTTCAACGTGTTGCAGATATCGGACAACATCCCCGTACTTCCCAGTAGCAGTAATCGTGAGCTTGAGGAATTTCTTAAGCGGGAGATCTGCTATGATACCGACTTCCTTAGTCACCGGGCCGCGTTTCGTTGTTTCATTGGTGGCGTTTTCCTTGTCTACTGATTGAACCAGCTGCCGATTCTGCGTATTTTCCTTTTTATCCGTCGCTGTTACTTTGCTCTCCAAGAACGCATTGTCCCGAGATTCAATCTCAATAATGACACCTTCACTCGTCGCCAGGCGCTCAAGCGTTTCAATGAATTCAACCAGCCGATCTTTTGTCAGAATGATACTGAGCTGCTCATTATTCTCATCGATGAGATGGTGCTGTGCCTCAAGCTCCGGCAGACGTCTGAGTTGCTTTTCGCGATGCTCTCGAATAACTGACGATTTTTGAATATCATCCATTTTAGTCTGGATAGTAGAAAGAAGTGGCCGCCCACCGAACCAGGCAATGAAGCCGATCACCACAAAGAGGAAGATCTGCATCACTAACGGCTTGAATTTTTGCCAGAAAAGATTTGACATAGTATTAAGGATTGGTCAGACAGTCTTTTTTGAGATTGAAATCAATCTGAAAATTAACCGCAACCTGCGAAAAGAGATTTGAGATTGGAACGCGCACATCACTCACACACTCATCGCCTTTCAAGGCTGCCTCAAACCGCAAGAACTGGTCGCGGGTTTTGGCTTGCCCAGAGAGCGATACCGTATAGTCCTTGGTGAGAAGCTCAACGAGGATAACGCCGTCCGGAGTCAGTTTCTGTAGCAAAGCCAAGAGGGCACTCCAGTGAAGGTGAGACCGTTGGTACCGGGCAACGCTTTCAGCTTCGGCGTTAATTCGTTTGAACTCTTCCTGATAACTAGCCAGCTTCTTAGCCTCTTCATTGACCTGTTCAAATACAACCAGGGTGTCGTTATTGACCTTGGTCTGGTATGTGAGTATCGTGAAGATTCCACCAAGGATGGCAATGTAATACAGTTCAAGCAAAAAAACCAGTGTTGTTTGCCAGATGAAAAATCGGTAACGAAATTTTCGTACCAGGGATTCTTTCTTCTCTTCTGGCAGAACGTTAAGTAAGATCTTCATATTCGTCCAGGCCGCGAAGCGCAAGGCCAATAGCGGTTGAGTACTGCACTGAATGGCCGCGGTCGATAGGTGGCAATGTGCGTCCAAGCTTGATATTTACCCAGGGATTACCAAATTCTACGGATTGATTAAGACGCTTCGTCAGGTAGGGCAAAAGGCCCTTCATATTAGAACCACCACCGCACAATACAATACTATCGATTGCCGCTGAAT
>JBATNS010000012.1:0-10478 GCA_049290475.1 Candidatus Moraniibacteriota bacterium
GTGTAGCGCTTTGGCTGCTCCGTCCATTTCTCTTCGCTTGCGATGCTCTGGAGCGCGAGCGTTTCGCCGACCGTCACCTTGGGGAGTTCAGTATCTTCACCGCGGGCGGCCGTGTCTTCAGCGAGCCAACCAGGGAAAACGACTATCGAACCGGTCATGGCGAACACAGGGACAGTCGCGTCGCTCGCTCGGGCCGTGATCTTCGTCCGGAGCACTTCCGCATCGGCCATCTGTGAGGCGACCGTGCGGGAGCGGATGAGCGAGTAGAGATTCTTTTCCTCATCGGTCCGGCCGTAGATCTTGGCATCGATATGTGTCGGCCGAATCGCTTCGTGAGCCTCTTGAGCATTCTTGCTTTTGGTCTTGAAGGTACGCGGCATGACAAAACGTTTGCCGTGGGCCTTTTCGACGAGCGCGAGGATAGCCGTGACGGCATCTTTGTTCAGGTTCGTTGAGTCGGTGCGCATATAGGTGATATGCCCCGCTTCGTAGAGCTTTTGAGCGACTTTCATCGTTCGGCTTGGAGCGAAGCCAAGGCGGGAGCTCGCCGTCTGCTGGAGGGTCGAAGTCGTGAACGGTGCGTACGGACTCCGTTTGGCGGGTGTCTCCTTCACATCCTCAACGGTCCACGTCGATTGTTGACCGTGAGTGACGATTTCTTCGGCTTCTTTTCGAACGGCCGCTTCATCTGCTTTCGGCCGAGGCTCGGTGGTATGGGTGAGCAACAGAGTATTCTGAAGCGCATTGGTGAAATGCCCGGTGAAGTGGAAGAAAACGTCCGGAATAAAGGCACGAATTTCTTTTTCGCGTTCTACAAGGATATGGAGTGCCGGGGATTGAACGCGGCCGGCTGAGAGGCCATAGCGCAGCTTCTTCCAAATGAGGTCCGAGAGATCATAGCCGACGAGCCGGTCGAGGACGCGGCGGGCTTCCTGCGCCTTGCGCAAGTTTTCATCGAGTGGTCGCGGGTGTGCGATTGCTTCTTTTACGGCCGCCGGAGTGATTTCATAGAACAAAACACGCGAAGGCTTCTTCAGTCCGCAGGTAACGGCTAGGTGCCAGGCAATCGCTTCCCCCTCGCGGTCGGGGTCGGTGGCGAGTAGAACAACGGAGCTTTTCTTAGCCAGCTTTTTGATTGACTCGACGACTGCTTCCTTGCCAGGACTGATGACGTAGTTCGGCACGAAGCCAGCCTTGATATCGATGGCAGCACGATTGCTTTTGGGGAGATCACGGATATGACCAACCGAGGCGACGACTTTGTATTCGCCGTCGAGATATTTTTCAATCGTTTTTGCTTTGGAGGGTGATTCGACGATGAGGAGCTTCATGGAAGGAAAGTTAGCGTGCGCGAGTATAATGCATGTTTCCAATGTTTTTTACAAGCCCACGGAGTTCGAGCCGGGTGAGTGCCATGTTCACGCGCATTGTTTCCAGTCTAACGGTCGCGATAAGGTTGTCAATGTGAAGGCCTTCATGCGAGAGGGTCTGATAGATCAATCGCTCGTCAGAATCAAGATCGGATAGTATCGTTTCAGGAGTGTCGGCCGTTGGTGTCGGTCGCTCTCCCACAGAGAGTTCTTTCAAGATGTCCTGAATACCGGTCACTAACCGGGCGCCATCCTGTATTAATTGGTGCGTTCCGGTCGATGAAGGTGAGAAGATCGATCCCGGGACAGCAAAGACTTCACGATTATAGTCGAGTGCGAGTCGGGCAGTGATGAGACTGCCGGACCCCTCCGCTGCCTCTATGACGATGATGCCTTGACACATGCCGGCCATAATCCGGTTCCTCGCCGGGAAAGTCCCTACGGATGCATTCGTGCCCGGCGCAAGCTCGGAGAGAAGCACTCCATCCGGTAGGATATCTTTGGCCAGAGACAAGTGGGATTGAGGGGAAATGCTTTGATCATCGATACCGCTGCCGAGGATAGCGAGTGTCACGCCGTTCATCTCGAGAGCTGCCTCATGCGCAATCGCATCAATCCCGAAAGCCAGGCCTGAGACGATGACGTAGCCAGCCTGAGAAAGTGCTCGAGTGAGTTCTTGGGCAACCTGTCTTCCATAGTGTGTAAATTTTCGAGAGCCGACAAGTGCGAGGAGCGGCCGTTCATTCCATTGCCTGAAACCGCCGCGAACATAGAGGAGCGCTGGTGCGTCTGGAATCTCGGAGAGGAGTTTAGGAAAGCGGAGATCGGTAAAAGTGATTACGTCGATACCGTGCTGAAGGAGCTCGTGTGCCTCTGCCTCTGGCGTGAAGGTGCTCCGATGCTGAGAGAGGGCAAGTAGTCGGGGCTGAAGGGTACCCCAATCAGTGCTGGAGGCTTCCCAAGCAGCCTTCGCCGATCCAAAGTGTCCGACCAAAAGACGAATAGTTTTGGCACCGCAACCGGGGAGCCGATTCAGGAGATGGAAGGCGAGTGATTCGTTCATATATAAATGAAGCCTATTTTAGTGGAAGGCTGATTTTGAGGCAAATTTTCTCCCTAGACGAGACTTGACCGTTCATTACTTTCCCGATAGGGTGGAGCCATGTTTGGCTGGATGGTCCAGCGAAACAAACCTTGAAAACAGGAGATTTCTCATGTCGCAAGACTATGCCGCTGCAGGCGTCGACTATGATTTCATTGACCCCGTTAAAAGGCAGGCAATGGGACTGGCTACTTCAACTGTCGCCAACCTTGACTCCCTCGGAATCAAGGCTGTTCCTGGGACTCGCGGTGAGAGTTATTCAGCCGTCGAACTTCCTGGTGGTGCGGGCTACATTGCACACGTCACCGAATGCCTTGGAACCAAGAGCTCAGTGGCTCAGGCCATGTACAGGCTCACCGGCGATCCACGATGCTTCACTGGCCTCGGCCAGGACACCATCGCCATGGCCGTGAACGACATCCTGACGGGTGGCTGGAAGCCGTATGAGATCCAGATGTACCTGGCAGCAGGAGCGTCCGATTGGTTTGCGGATACAGCCAGGGCTGAGGCGCTTCTCGATGGTTGGCGCAGGGGATGCGAGTTGGCCGGCTGTCATTGGAGTGGTGGCGAGACCCCAGCACTCGCGAGCATCATCTACCCTGACCAGATCGACTTGGCCGCTTCGACGGTCGCCTGGGTGCCGAAAGGCTGGCCGCTCATCAAAGGCGACGTTCAATCCGGCGACGCCATCGTCATCTTGCCGTCCTCGGGTATCCATGCCAACGGCCTCTCGGCAGCGCGCAAGATTGCCGAAAGGTTACCTGAAGGCTACCTCACCCAGCTTCCGAACGAGCGTACCTTCGGTGAGACATTGCTCGACCCGACCCATATCTACGTCAATGCGGTGATTACTTGCCTTCAAAATGGCATCAACATCCACTACGCGGTCAATGTTACCGGCCATGGCTGGCGCAAATTGATGCGGCTTCAGAAGCCGTTCGAGTACGTGATCTGCCATCTCCCGAAACCACTCCCGATCTTTGACTTCATTCAGGAGCAGACGGGGCGGGACGATCGTTCGATGCTCGAGGACTTCAACATGGGCGGCGGCTTCGTACTGTTCCTACCGCAGAAAGAAGCACGTCAAGCGATTGCCATCATCGAGCAGTATTGGTTCCCAGGGACGATCTTGGCCGGGAACGTCTACGATGCCGACCAGTCGCAGGTGAACATCGTGCCGAAAGGCATCAGGTTCGAGGCAAGTGAACTCGCCATTCGCTGATCCGAACATTCAAGCGACCAGCGTGTCGATTCCTAGGGCTCAGTCATCATTCGGTGGCTGGGCTTTTTCTTTTGTTATACTTCACGCTATGAAAACGTCTGTCAAACAATACTGGCTCATGAAAAGCGAGCCAAGTGAATACTCAATCGATGATTTGGCACGCGATAAAAAGGCGCCGTGGTATGGCGTGCGGAATTATCAGGCGCGGAATTTTATGCGCGACTTGATGCAGTCAGGGGACGTGGTGCTCTTTTATCACTCGAGCTGTCCAGAACCGGGGGTGGCCGGAGTGGCCGAAGTCGTCGGTCTCCCATATCCTGATAGCACGCAGTTTGATCCGAAGAGTCGATACTATGACCCGAAGGCCACCAGAGAAAAGCCGCGCTGGGTATCGGTCGATGTGAAATTCAAAAAGCGCTTCCGCCGAGTCGTACCGCTTGCAGTGTTGCACCAGGAAAAAGCCCTGCGTCATCTGATTATTCTCCAACCGGGCAATCGTTTATCGATTACCCCAGTGGCGCAGGCAGCCTTCAATCTGATAACTAAGAAAGCCGCTAGTCTTTGACGACATTCTGGCACTGACCAGTTGCGTAACACTCGATATTTGCGATCGTGGTATCGAGGATTCGGTGTAACGCTTCCTCAGAATAGAACGCGATATGTGGCGTGTAGACGACATCGTCGCGACCGAGGAGGATGTGATCTTTGACGAGCTCTTGAAGCTCTTCGGGTTTTTTATTTTCAGCCAAGAGCTCTTTTTCTTCGCGTATGAGGTGCTCACCTTCGATGACATCGAGGCCGACACCGGCCAGAATACCGGCATCCAAACCGTGAATCAGTGCGTCATTATCGACGAGTTCGCCCCGAGCAGTATTGATGAGGATGGCACCGCGTTTGATGAGCTCAATATTTTTTTCATTGATGAGGTGATGCGTCGATGGGAGATAGGGAGTGTGGAGTGTGATGATGTCGGATTCTGCGAAAAGACGTTCGAGTGGCACGTACTCATAGTCGAGTACTTCGGAGAGGAAGGTATTCTGATAGGCGTCAAATGCGAGGATGCGCATACCGAAACCTCGGGCAATCTTGATGACGTGCAGCCCGATTTTACCCGCACCGATGACACCGATGGTTTTGTCTTTCAAGTCAAAACCTTTCAGTCCATCAATCGAAAAATTATTGCGCAAGCGTCGAACATGCGACTTGTGGACATTTCGGGATAAAGCGAGAATCAGGGCGAAGGTGTGTTCGGCAACGGTATTCTCTCCGTATGTTGGAACATTGGCGATCGTAATACCGTGTTCTTTGGCAGCGACCACATCGATGTGGTCGTACCCCGTGGAGCGCGTGACAACGAGTTTGAGGTGGGGAAGTTGCTCGAGGACCGCTTTTGTGACGCGGCTATAAATGAAGACGGATAGTACCTCACAGTCCTTAATCGCTTCGATCTGGCTTTCATCCAGGGGCTGACTGAAAAACTGGAGAACATGACCCGAGAAGCGTGCTTCGAGTACTGGTTTTTCCCACTCCTGAATCTCAAAAAAGGCGATGTGCATAGTGGTATTACTAGTGAATTGACAGTGCTATTATACAGTTTAGAGAGAGAAAAGTGAATCTCAAAAATTTGTTGTATACGGATGCTCTTATAGTGGAGACTTTATTCATGACACCATCCTCTCCTATGCTGTCCGGCAATATCCTCGTGACGGATGCTCTCGGTGTTGCGATGTATGCCAACAGTGGCATTGCCCAACGCACGGGTTTTTCCGTTGCTGAAATCATCGATTCAAAACCCGGCAGTCTTTGGGGTGGAAATATGCCTCGGGCATATTATGACAAGATGTGGCACCACATCAGAAATAAACGGCAATCCTTTCATGGTACCGTAACGAATCAGACAAAAGACGGTAATCAGTATCGGGAGCTACTGGCCGTGGCGCCGCTTCAAGGGAGCGCCGGGCCAGTACAATACCTTGCCCTTCGCCCGGCGCGACTCGAGGAAGAGCAGCAGTTTTTGGATGAGTGGAAAAGGCTTTTCAGTCGCCCGGATATACCCGCCCGGACAGCACTCCCATGGCTCATGCGTTGGTTTCCGGAGGAGGGGATATTTGGAGAGCAGGGAGACCAGAGAACATTTGCCGATTGGGTGGAGTCTTCCTTGATAGCGCCCCTTCGGTTGCGTTTCCAGCAGCGTTCCGATGATCAGCTACTCATCAAAGCAGCACAGCAGAATTCAGACCAATTTCAGGTGCTGTATGAAAAGTATTTTTCTGTGGTCCGGAATTATTTTTCCCGACATCTTATCGGCCAAGACGACCAGATACTAGACCTGACTCAGGACACATTTATTCGGGCCTTTGAGCGTTTGGAAGGGTATGAGATACGTAATGCGACCTATAGCACGTACTTGCTTCGCATTGCGCATAGCGTGCTGCTCAATACCTATCGTCGGAAATCGATGGTTGAGCTATCGTTGGATATCAGCGCCCCTGACCGCTCGATCGCGGCTGATATGCATTGGGTCTGGGAAACGCCCGAGCTGAGCGCGCGTGAACGAACCGTGTTGTCGGCCTATTATCGTGAAGGGTATTCCATCCGCGAGATTAGCCGAGGTCTCGAAGTCTCTGAAAACGCGGCCAAACTGCTCCTGTCACGGGCGCGGAAAAAGATCCGGCCATTGCTCAGTAGTGTGTAGCTCGCAAGAAAAATACCATAGATAGTGTTTTCGGTGTCAGACGACACCTTTTTTGTTTTTCGGTGTTTATCAATGTAGACACATAACACAGAAATTATGCCCCTATACAAGATTCAGAAACGCAACGGTGCTATTGTTGATTTTGAACTCGAGAAAATTGAACGAGCAATCCATAAGGCACTCGCTGCTGTCCGGGTGGCCGAGCTGGAACGGGCAAAGATCCTCGCCGTTGATGTCGCCACCGTGTCTGAAGAGCGCTTCGGAGAGACAATACCAAGTGTCGAAGATATCCAGGACATCGTCGAAGAGACACTCATCCGCTACGACTATGCCGACGTTGCGAAGGCCTATATTCTCTATCGCGAGAAGCGGCGTGAAGTCCGCGAAGAACGGAACGTCGTCGTTCAGGTAGAGAAGGCTATTACTGAATACCTTGAGAAACTCGACTGGCGGGTGAATGCGAATTCCAATCAGGGGTACTCGCTTGGTGGGATGATCTTGAATACCGCCGGGAGTGTGATTGCGAATTATTGGCTTTCCCATATTTACCCGAAGGCAATCGGCGATGCCCATCGCAACGGCGATTATCACATCCATGATCTCGATATGTTCTCGGGGTACTGTGCGGGCTGGAGTCTGCGGGTCTTGCTCGAAGAGGGGTTTAACGGCGTACCGAACAAGATTGAGTCGGGTCCACCCAAGCACCTCTCCTCGGCGGTTGCGCAGATGGTGAACTTTCTCGGGACGCTGCAGAACGAGTGGGCGGGCGCGCAGGCCTTCTCAAGCTTCGACACCTATCTCGCACCATTCGTGAAGAAGTACGAGCTCTCGCTCCGCGCCGATATCGAGGGTTATGGCCTTGCCTTCGAGAGCAAAGCCGCCGGGGAGCGCTATCTCGCGGACAAGGTCTACGACTATGTCTATCAGAATGTCCAGTCGTTCGTCTTCAATCTGAACATCCCGTCACGTTGGGGGACGCAGACACCATTTACTAACATCACACTCGACTGGGACTGTCCGGCCGACATGCGTGACAAGCGACTCATACTCGGCGGGCAGCCGTTCGAGTACACCTTTGGAGAACTGCAGCACGAGATGGACATCATTAATCGCGCCTTCATCGCTGTGATGTCGAAAGGAGACGTCAAAGGACGGACTTTTACCTTCCCCATCCCAACCTATAATGTGACCAAAGACTTCCAGTGGGACAATCCGAAGAATCTGCCACTCTTCGAGATGACGGCCAAGTACGGCACGCCGTATTTTCAGAACTTCATCAATTCCGATCTCAACCCGGGTGATGTGCGCTCGATGTGCTGCCGGCTCCAGCTCGATCTACGAGAACTGCGAAAGCGCGGGGGTGGACTCTTCGGTTCGGCGGAGATGACGGGTTCGATTGGCGTGGTGACGATCAATGCCGCGCGCATCGGGTACCTCAATCCAGGTGACAAGGCCGCTTTCCTCAACCGGCTGGCGCACCTCATGGAGCTCGCTAAGACGTCGCTCGAGATTAAGCGCTCAGAGATTCAGAAGTGGATCGACCGTGGCCTTTTCCCCTATACCAAACGCTACCTCGGGTATCTGAAGAACCACTTCTCGACAATCGGTATCAATGGATTGAATGAAGCGATCCGGAATTTCACGGCGGATAGGGAGAACATCACGACCGAGGCGGGGCAAGTCTTTGCGGCGGAAGTCCTGGACTTCATGCGCGAGCGAATCAAAGACTATCAGGAAGAAACGGGGAATTATTACAACCTCGAGGCGACACCGGCCGAAGGGACGACCTACCGCTTCGCGAAAGAAGACCGCAAGCGCTTCCCTGACATCCTTCAGGCCGGGACCATCGACGCACCGTACTATACAAACTCTTCCCAGCTGCCAGTCGGATTCACGGACGACGTGTTCGAGGTGCTTGAGCTTCAGGATAAACTGCAGACCAAGTATACGGGCGGTACGGTCTTGCACTGCTACATGAATGAGCGGGTGAGTTCGGGAGAGGCGTGTCGGAACCTGGTCCGGAGCATTCTCTCGAATTACCGCTTGCCCTATATTACGATCACGCCAACGTTTTCAATCTGCCCGAAGCATGGTTATTTGGATGGTGAACATGATTTCTGTCCGCGTTGCGATGGGGAACTCGGGATTGATGAGGGAGAGCGCTATGACACTGGGTTACGCAAGACTTATGCCAGCACACAGTCATCAAAATAATAAAAATAATGCGCAGGAATTATGAATGAGGCATCAAATATGGGGAATGGTATCGAGTCAGGAGCGAATGAGCGGCGCACTCGCTGCGAGGTCTGGACGCGTGTGATGGGCTATCACCGACCGGTCTCACACTTCAATATCGGTAAAAAGGCCGAGCACTATTCGCGCAAACACTTTACGGAGACGGTAGTGGCGAATCGAGCGTTCTGCCAGCAGTATGAATTCGTAGCCTGTTAGGGAATGATCATTAGTGGCATCCAAAAATTTACGCTGCTGGACTTCCCGGGGAAGGTTGCCTGTGTCATCTTTACGGGCGGCTGTAATTATCGTTGCGGCTTCTGTCACAATCCGGAATTTGTTTTACCAGAGAAACTCGCCAAGCTTTCCAAGAACTTCATTCCTGAGTCAGCGGTGCTCAACTTCCTGAAGCGACGCCAGGGAAAATTACAGGGAGTCGTCATCACCGGCGGTGAGCCGACTATCATGCCGGATCTTGAGGCATTTATCGTGAAGGTTCGAGCGCTTGGATTCGCGGTTAAACTCGATTCCAATGGTAACAAGCCAGAGGTGCTCCGAACACTTATCAATCGCGGACTCGTTGAGTATGTCGCGATGGATTTCAAGACGAGTCTGCCTGAGTACCGCTCACTCGTCGGCCCGTGGGCGGATGAAGACCGTCTCCGTGAGAGCATCGAGCTTTTGAAGGAGGGGAAGGTCGATTATGAATTTCGCTCGACACTCATCCGTGAAGTACACACGCCGGAAATTCTCGACGCGATGCGGGAGACACTCTCGGGTGCTAAGTGTCTCTTCCTTCAGACGTTCCGGAGCGGTGTCACACTCAATCTAGCTTTTGAGAAGTATCACCCGTTCTCTCCGGACGAGATGAACGCCACCATGAGTTATTTCCGCGCCCCGGGAAGGCAGATCGGTGTCCGAGTGTAGTGGCTGTTAACTGCTATACTGTACATACACTCACTTAATACAATCCTATGGAAGGACATAAGCCATCGAGCAGTCGCGACTATCTGGTTGCTGGGCTCGTCGCGGTTGTACTCTTGGTGCTCTTCAGTTGTTACCTATTCATCCGGCGAGGGTATTTCTTCGATGCCCCGCTGACGGCTGATGTGCTCTATGTCCCAAACAAAGCAATTGCGGGGGTTGGGATGGTACTTCTCGCATTTATATTTCTTATTGGTCCTATCGTGCGATATTTTGACCGGTTTGATAAGTGGCTGGGGCTGCGGAAAGAGCTCGGTATCGTTGGTGCTTTTCTTATTGCCGCACATGGCATCATTTCGTACTTCTCGCTCCCGAAAAAGTTCCCTCGTGAGTACATGTCATTCCTGTCGCTTGAATTTACCGCCGGGCTCATTGGCGCAGCACTCCTTGTCTTTCTTTTCGTTAT
The DNA here is from genome assembly GCA_049290475.1 of Candidatus Moraniibacteriota bacterium. GTDB lineage: Bacteria > Patescibacteriota > Minisyncoccia > Moranbacterales > UBA1568 > SSEF01. Next base: position 10,012 of record JBATNS010000012.1, read on the forward strand.
CTCATTTCGAAAGATGATCGAGCTGATTGGCGCCGCCCGGTGGTGGTTTTTTCAACGTTGGGGGCTGCGAATAGTCATTCTCCTCGCCGTCCTCCACGTCTTTGATATGAAGTGGGTGGGCTGGGTAAAGTGGCTGACCAAAACTCCTGCCGCACCGACGGCGGAACTCGCAAACCCTTGGATGCCGGGTCTTGGATTGTATGTGGGCATGTTCCTTGGCTGGGTGGTGATCGTCAGGCTCTACGAGATGCTCTTCCTTTTCAAAAATATCGGACTTTCATCGAAAGAAATTTCGACGGATCCGATACTCAAAGCACGTGGCCGAAAATTTTTTCTGGGAAGTCTGTTGCTCTTAGTGATCATGTATGTGGTGGTCGCGTTGCGCTGGGTATTATAAGGAAGTGGCTGTTCACGCGTGGCATGAAAAAAGCGGCCTCGGCCGCTTTTTTATCACCTACACAAGAGAC
>JBATNS010000013.1:0-10971 GCA_049290475.1 Candidatus Moraniibacteriota bacterium
GTTCGAAGCAGCGTATCTCACTCCCGACCCCAACGCTCCTCAACGCTCGGACCAACTACAACCAGCTCTCGAGCTGCTTCAAAATCAATGTCGACGACGATCTTCGTGGCATCTACCACGCCGTTGAGAACATGGCTCAGATCTCCAAGTTTGGCGGCGGCGTTGGTGTCTACCTCGGCAATATCCGCTCGCGCGGTAGCTCAATCCGGGGCGTCAAGGGGATGTCGGGTGGGGTGAACCCCTGGATCAAAGTCATCAACGATACAGCCGTCGCAGTCAACCAACTGGGCTCGCGGCTCGGGGCCATATCCGTCACGCTTGATTTTTGGCACCTCGATATCTATGACTTCCTCGACCTTCAGACCGAAACCGGCGATATCCGCTCCAAGGCCTTTGATATCTTCCCGGCTGTTTCCGTGCCGGACCTCTTCATGCGGCGGCTCCGTGATGACAAGGACTGGACCCTCTTCGATCCCCATGAGGTAAAGCATCTCTATGGAAAATCCCTCCAGGACCATTTTGGCGAGGACTTCGACCGCTTCTACGCCGAACTCGAGCGTGACGAACGACTGACGATGAAAAAGACGATCAACACCAAGGACCTCTTCAAGAAATTCCTGAAAGCGACTGTTGAGACGGGTATGCCCTACGTTTTCTTCCGGGACACGGTCAATCGGTACAATCCGAACAAGCACGCCGGCAACATTTACTCGACCCAGCTCTGCACCGAAATCTGCCAAAACACGTCAGCTTCGAAGTTCATCGAGGAGACGATCGAAGACGGCACAATAGTCCTCCGCTATGATCCGGGAGATCTGGTCGTCTGTAATCTCGCTTCGATCAATGTGGCCACTGTCCATGAGCCGAGTGTCATCGCGGACACGTTTCCCGTACTCATGCGCATTCTCGATAACGTCATCACACTGAACTACTACCCAATCAAGGAGGCCGAGCGAACATCCAAGCGGTACCGTTCCGTCGGTGTCGGATACCTGGGACTGGCCGAATACCTCGCGACGCGCAAAATCTCTTATGACAGTGAGGCGGCTCGACAGGAAACTGATCGGCTCTTTGAACGCTATGCCTTCCATACCTATCGCGCCTCGGTCGATCTCGCCAAGGAGCGCGGGACGTACGAACTGTATCCTGGAAGCGAATACTCCAAGGGAAAGCTGCTCGGACACGATCTCTCCTGGTATGAGAAAAACACACCGTTTGCCGAGGACTGGCGGACACTCTTCGCTGATATGAAGACCTCTGGGGTACGCTTCGCGTATCACACCGCTCCGGCGCCAAATACTTCGACCGCTGGTGTCGTCGGGACCACCGCCGCGCTCCTCCCCATCTACAAGCGCTATTTCGTCGAGACCAATCTCTCCGCGCCGACCATCCGGGTCGCGCCAAAACTCTCCAAAGAGAACTTCTGGTTCTACAAAGAGTATATCCACATGGACATGGCGGATGTCATCAGTCTCATCGCGGTCGTCTACAAATGGGTCGACCAGTCGATTAGTTTCGAGTGGATGATCGACCCGGCCCGCGTCAGTCCGGCACAGCTCTACGGCTACTACCAGATGGCTTGGGAAAAAGAAATCAAGACGGTCTACTACGTCCGCAGTCTCTCCGGCGAGGTCAAGGACGGTTGTGTCAGCTGCAGTGGCTAGCTCTTTGCGAAACCCGCCTCATTTTCTCTCATAAAATCATTCTATGACCGTCCAAGAAAAAATGCTCCAAAACCCGCTCTTCAATCCCAAAGGGGACGATCTCGTCGAACACCGGACCATCATCAAAGGAGCGACCACCGGCCTCTTCAACCTGAATGCCACCAAATACCCCTGGGCAAAATCCCTCTACCAGGTGATGATCGGCAATTTCTGGGTACCGGAGAAGGTCTCCGGTCTCAAGGATGATGCCCGGATGTTCCACAGTGACCTCACGCCCGAGGAACAGTATGCCTACAAGGGCATCCTCTCATTCCTCATCTTCCTCGACTCGATTCAGACCGTGAACCTGCCTCATTTCTCGGACTACGTCACGAGCCCCGAGGTCAATCTCATCCTCTCGATCCAGGCCTACCAGGAGGCGATCCACTCCCAGTCATATGCCACGATACTGGAGGCCGTTGTCGACAGCAAGGAACGTGACGAGATCTACTATTTCTGGCGGACGGACAGCGTGCTCCTCGAGCGCAACAAACACATCGGTCGCATCTATCAGGACTTCATCGATACGCCGTCGGATCAGAATTTTTTCCGTGGCATCGTCGCAAACTTCCTCTTGGAGTCTATCTACTTCTACAACGGTTTTGCCTTCTTTGATACGCTCGTCGATCAGATGAAAATGCTCGCGACCGGTCGCATGATTGCCTATATCCGGCGTGACGAACTGACCCACGTGACCATCTTCTCCAACCTCATCCGCGAGATTAAGCGAGAATTCCCCGAGATTTACGATGAAAAAATCCTCGTTACGATGATGCAGACCGCCGTCGAGCAGGAAATCGAGTGGGGCAAGCATATCCTCGGCTCGAAAATCCCTGGTTTGTCCGGGGAAACGACCGAGGACTATACCAAGTGGCTCGCCAACAAACGGCTCGCCATGCTCAATATCGCGCCCTTGTACCCGGAAGCCATCGAGAATCCTTACAAACATCTCGACCGACTCCAGGATGTGAATAGCGACAAGGGAAATTTCTTCGAAACCACCGTGGTGAACTACACTCAGTCATCGAGCATGAATGGGAGCTGGGACTTCTAGTCCCGCTTCGCTCTCTATCGCCGACTCATACCCGCTGCCTCGGCAGCGGGCTTTGTTTTTTCCTCTTTTTCTCCGAAAGCAGTGTATAATACTGGTACATAAAGACGTCATATGAAAATAAATATATTCGTTTTCGGTTTCCTCGTTCTCTCGTCCGGTTTGTTCGGACTACCACATTCTGTGGCAGCTCAAGGGCAGCCACTTATTCAACCCTTCACGAAAGAATCTTGTTCCTTAAACAATGGCAATAATAATGGCGTATGTTATATTGGCGCGGAAAATTGTCCTGGAGGTGTTGATTTCGTTGGTTATTGTAATGCTGCGAAGACTGATGCGTGCTGCGCACGACGCGCTCAGACCAGCGGTATCGGTTCAGACTTTTACTGCACCACGACACTCGCTGGGGTTTGTCAGCAAGCTTCCCGGGGTTGTGGAACCACAGCAATCAAAAAAGGTGCCTGTCAGACTGACGCTGCTGGTACCGACCGCGTCTGCTGCCAGACCAAACCCGCCGCGCCGCCACTCCCTGGCGCCCCGACCCAGACGACCGGGCCCCGGTTCGGCAACTACACCCTCCTCGAGCCGATTCCAGGATCCGCGAACACCATCGGTCTCCTCAATACCTACCTCGAGGATATCTATCGTTTTGCTTTTTGGGCGATTGGTATCGCCGTCGTCTTCATGCTCACTATCGGTGGCTTCATGTATCTCACTTCGGCGGGCAATACCTCACGGATGGAGAGTGCCAAGACCGTCATCTTTGATGCTATCCTCGGCCTCATCCTCGCCCTCGTCGCCTGGCTCTTCCTCTACGTGATCAATCCCGACCTGGTCAATGTCGGGCTGCCGTCAGTCTCGATCTCTCAAAGCCCCTTGCCACCCCCACCCGTTGTCGGTGGGAACAATCAGTCCTTGGCCGCCCAGATACAGGCTGGCGTTCCCGGACTCACTCTCTCGAGTGCCGGAGACTGTAGTAGTAGTGGTGGTGTCGTCAGTCCGGCGAGCTCTATCGCCCAGTCCGCCGCTGGCACCCCAGTCACTCACTGCCAGAAGGGCTGCCCTGGCTCAGGAATCTGCAATGGCACAACGGGATTGAGTGAAACCATGCTCCGCGGGCTCATCAATGTAGCCGCCCAGTTTCCGATAACTGTCAGCAGCTTTACCGGCGGGAGTCACATGAATGGAAGCGACCACTATTCCGGTCGGGCTGCTGACATCGTCCCAGCAGCACCGAATGCTGATTGGCCCCGGATAGTAATAGCTCTCCGTAACGAGAATGCGCGTAATATCGTCTGCGATATCACAGTTGCCGGAAAAACCCAAATCATCAAGTGTGATGACCCTCGGGCTGATCATATCCATGCCGCGTGGTAGCCATTCGAACAAAACCTCTTCTCCGATGAAAAAACTGTTCGTCATTTCCGGCTCGTTTTTTCTCCTCGTCCTCGCTTTCCTCGGGGTGTACAACTTTGCGTTCAAAAACAATACCGCCAACCCGATTGCTGACCCGGAGAAGAAAGCCGAGATGGACATGAAAAAGGAGCAGGAAATGGAAGCCCCCGCGCGTTCAGTCGCTTTTCAGGAGATCATCCCAGAGAGTATTCTCCAGCCGGTTGCTGGAGAAAACAGCCTGTTCTACTACTCCAAGCGGGATAATGCCCTCAAAGAGGCCAGTCTCGACGGGAAAGAACCAAAGGTTCGCATCGGAAGGCTTCCGGGCACCCCGGCGCGTATCGTCTGGTCACCGAACCGATTTGGTGCACTCGTCCTCATCAAAGAGACGAGTGGTGACCTCTGGTATTATGCTGACCTCCGCAATCAGCTCATCACACCACTCAAGAAAGAAATGTCTCGCCTCGCCTGGACAAGCCTCGGCGACCGCGTCTTGTACCAGTTTACTGATCCCGTGAGTGAGGAACGATCACTCAACATCGCCGCCCCCGACGGGGCAAACTGGGAAAAATTGACTGATTTAGGAAAGGAAGACCATTTCATCGTGGCGATGCCACAATCGAGTCTCGTCGCCTTCTGGCCGAGAACCGACGGCCAACGGGAGAGCGTGCTCGAAGTCGTCAATATCAATGGTGGCAATCGACATACTATCCTCACCGGACGATATGGAGCGGATTTTCTCTGGTCAGCCGATAGTCGGCGCATCCTCGTGCAGAGTGTCACGGAGCGTGGTGGAAATACACTCGCCCTCGGCCTGACCGATGAGAACGGGGCAGGGTATAAAAATCTCCTGGCACCGACGCTCATATCAAAAATCGCTTGGTCAAAGGATCACGAAACTTTCTATTATGCGCTCCCAGGAGCCTTCCCTAGTGACGCGGTCCTCCCCAATGACTACTTCGCCAAGCCACTCTACACAAAGGATACTTTTTGGAAAATGAATGTCCGTACCGGCAAGAAAGAACGCCTCGTCCCGCTCACCGACATGACTCAGGCTTTTGACGCGACCGACGTGTTCCTCTCACCAACAGAAACGGACCTCTATTTCGTTGACCGAGTGTCTGGGAAACTCTACCGTATCACGCTCTAAGCCTCAGGGCGGCCAACAGCAATCCAAAACTTCCCCACACGGCCAGAGCAAGGTCGTTTTTCATATAGGGAGTGTCCACCAGGGCGTACGCCAGGTAGAACACCAGGAGAGACGCTCCCAGGACGACAAACCCCGTTGAATCAGCCGTCTGGCGAAACAATGAACGCCAGGTGAGGATGAGCAGCCAGCCGATACACATGAACCAGCCGAGGAATGTCAGGAGGCCGCCCTCCAGGAGAAAATGCAGGTAGAGATTATGCGGGGTCGGGACCGCCCACTCGAGATAGGGCGGATAGTATCGCTGATACTGAAGATAGACTTCTTGAAAACGGCCGGTCCCAATCCCCCACGGAAAAGAATCGGCGGCCATCTGTATTCCCGAGCGCCAAATCATCAGCCGCGAGGCAAGCGATGAATGGTCGCTGATAGACACGAGGGTCTGCCATTTCTCGGAGCGACTTTCCTGAAACAGGGCAACGCTCGCGAAAAGAATCAGCATAAGCATTACCCCAGTGCTGAACCGGGAACCCTTCCTCCCGAGCCAAAAGAAGGTAAGGAGTCCAGCGCCGAGGGCACACCACGCCGCATAGGATCGAGTGAGCCACAGAGTCATGCCGATAGCAGAAAGTCCGACGAGAAGCGCCAGTCGCTTTTTCCCCCCTTCCAGAGAAAATTGAAAGAGGTGGAGGCCGATAAGTACTCCTGGTGCGAGAAGCATCGCGAGGTAATTCGGCGACTGGTACAAGCCGGCGAGACGGCCGTCATAGAGGTACCAACCTAGCGAGGCAGCGATGAGACTGGCGACGGCAGCGGCGAAGATCCCGAGCATCCAAGCAACGGCCATGACCTTGAGACGAGCGAGTGTTTCACCCCAAACAAGTATCATGATGAGGAAGAGGGCTGGGAGTACATAGAAACTTTTGATTTCTCCCCACCCAGAGAGCGAATGCGGATTGAGTATATATGACAGCACAATACCGGAAAGAAAAAGTGTCATACCGAGGAAGAAGCCTTTTTCGGCGGAATAATTCTCTGGCAACCGTACCCTGAGGGCGGACGGGTGGGAGAGCAAGAGTAGCCCAATAGAACAGAGTAACGCCCCTTCCGCCCAATACAATGGGAAGCCAAAGACCGAATAGTGGGCGATGGGGAACAGGACAAAGGTCAAGAGCAAGCATGCAAAAGACGCCTCGAGGAGAAATCCTTGGGCGTGGAATCGTGGTGAATCTACGCTCGCATCAAGTATCATACCCGCATTCTATCAGGCTTCTTGAGGCTCTAGGGACATGGCCAGCGCGAGAATGAACACGAGGACTATTGTCACATGAAGTGAAAAGAGGGCTGTTTCAAACACTGAATGGGCAAGATACAGCACCAGCGCTGAAGCAATCGCCGGAGCGAAAGGGTTACTCCTCCGTGTTCGGAAGGACTGATTGAAAGCGATGTAGAAGATAAGGAGGAAGCTTAGGAGGCCGATGAGCCCAAGCTCAACTGCAATATCAAGATAGACATTGTGCGCGTAGAATGGGGTGCCTGCCTGATAGAGTGGCCGCGCGGACGAGAGATAGTTTCCAATTCCGACACCAATCAGGGGATGCTCAGTACTCGCCGAAAGCGCCTCCTGCCACAATATGAGTCGTTCCGTACTGGAGGTATCCTCGAAAGAAAAGCTTGTAGCGAAACGGCTGAATACTGATTGTCCAATAGTTCCGAGAATAAGGACAATGAGAAGAGTCCACCCGATGAATGGCCTCGTATGTTTGGCGAGAAGATTTGGTTGAGTGAAAAAAATGTACGCCAGCGAGCCAGCAATCAGTCCGACATACCCGCCACGAGAAAACGATAGGATGTCGGCCAAGAAAAGCATGGCCGCGGCAAATACGTAGACACTTTTCCTTTCTTTCCGGGCTAGGCCCAGCGCTAAAAATCCTGACATCCCGAAAAAGAAGGCCGCGACGTGAGGATCGGGGAAAAAGGCAGTGGCACGAAGCAACGTCTGGCCATCAATATTTACGAGCAGGCTCGGGTAGCGAGCGACAAGCCCACCAAGTTCCTGACCAAGGAAGAAGGGGAGCATCCGATCAACGACGAAGTGAAATACTTCGCTCACGCCAAACAGGAATTGCGAGAGAAAAATGCCGATACCAACCAGCGCGGCAGTCACGGCACTGAACACCAGCCCGCGTGTCAGTTTTTCTGCCTGCCCCCGTGTTTGAGAGAACTGATCAAACCAGACGAGGAGGAGTGGAAAAAGATTGAGGAGAAAGAAAATTTTCGGGAAGGCAAGAGCTGGTTGTGCCGCCCACAGTAGGGAGGCTACGCTCACTCCGAGAAAGGAGGTGACTGCCCCAAAGAATATCGGTGGTGGGAGAAACCAACAGCGCTGAGAAAATTTGGTGATCAAAAATATGACGACTATCAAAACAGCCAACAGGCGCGCGACGGGGATGTCCCAACCGCCCGCGACGGGAATAGCAAACTGAAGTGGGAGTAGAATAAGGGAGAACAGCGAAAGAAAATACACCATAGATACCCTAGTTTATAAGATGAGCCGAGCCCGATGCCCCAGGTCGAGAAGTTTTTGTTCATAGCTTGGCCGCCATTTTTCAAAATAGCGCTGCTGGCCCGCGTAGTACGCTCTTTTTTTGGCCCGCTGGCTTTCGTGGCTTTGACCGCCGATATGCTGAAAAATGAGAAATGGGTACACGCCAACCCACCCACCGAGAGCGCTGGCGCGGCGCGCGAGATCAACATCTTCGAAGTAGAGAAAGAAAGTTTCATCGAATCCACCGAGTGAAAGAAAAAAATCTCGGCGAATCGCGCAGGCGGCCCCCGAAACCCAATCGGTCTTTGCAATCATGTTTGCTTCCCAGGGTTTGGGAAGCACTCTTGGGAAAAGATTCGCTGAGACAATTCGCGCTAGGCTCGGAAATACACCAGCACTCCAGGGCTCACGGGAGCCAGATACCTGAGTCAACGCCATACCATAGATAGCTTTCGGACGAAAACGAAAAGCGGCGATGAGGCCGAGGAAATTAGCCTGCAGGAGGCACGTATCTGGATTGATAAAAAAAAGGATCTCTCCCGTTGCTCGATTTCCAGCAAGATTGTTTGCCTTGCCAAATCCCTCGTTCCGGTCCATATGAATGATCTCGACTCCTGGGAAAGAAAGCCCAATCCGGCCGATGGCCTCACGCTCATCCAGATCATTATTCACAATGAGATATTCCGCCGTTATCTGGCTATCAACAAGGGCTCGCAATGCCTGAATTGAGTGCTCGATGAGCCCAGCGCTGCGAAAATTAACAAAAATGAATGAGATGCTCGGATTCATAGCGAAGCATCAGTATACGCCCGTTTTACCTCTTTGGCTACGGTCTGGTCAGTATTCACATCACCCAGAAGCGTCAGAGTATTTTTCAGTCGTCTCAGGGGAAAATAGAGCATTATCCATACCCTCCAAATTCCACGGCTTTCCCGAAGAAAGAACTCTGTCCCCGAGCGGACAAGCCAATATATCTTGGCCGCGCTTTTTCGACTCTCCTCGGAGTGGGTGACATGGGCAGAGGGAACCACCCAGAGATCAAGCCCTTGCCGGCGCGCCCGGAGGGAGTATTCGGCATCCTCATAGTAGAGGAAATAGCGCTCATCAAGAAATCCGATTCTTTCTATGGCTTCACGGGGAATAAATAGGGCGCAGCCAGTCAGAAATTTTGTCAGTTGAGGCTCTCGTCCCCGAAGAGGCGACTGACTGTGCGTTACTCGCATCCGGAGAAAATCAATCTCCCCGCCGGCGAACCAGGGTTTATCATTGTCAGGCAGATAAATAATTGGGGAAAAAAGGCCAGTATTGCCCTTTGTGAGAGCCGCCCGTTTCAATGCACTGAGCCCATCCGGGGCAACTTGAGCATCATTATTCATGAGCCAAAACGCATCGAAGTTCCCGCGCGCCAACATATGTCGGATGCCAAAATTCATCCCCGCAGCAAACCCACGATTCACCTCGAGCGATATCGTTTCAAACTGCGGGAAATCTTCCCTCACACTGGCCAGAAGAGTCGATTCATTCCCATTATCGACCACGAGCACCTGGTCATCCGGACCAATAGCCAGAGCGAGAGAGGTCAGGCAGGCACGGAGGACCCGATCGCCTCGATAGTTTAAGACGATGACCGCAACACTAAGTGCCGACATAGTTTTATACGGACAGAGGTTCGAATCCCTCTTCCTTTGTGGCCTCCTTGGCGCTAAAAACACTTGTAATCTCATACGAAGTCACCGCACGAGTCGCCCACAGTAAAAATGCGTACGACACCCCCGCCAAAAATAGGGTTGCGACGAATGGCAGCGGGGCAGCGATGAAGAGAACAAGCGCCATCACTCCAGCAGAAAGAAAGATTCGGGGGAGGCGGTCCGGCTTCGGGAAAAAGCCGAGGGTCCGATAGGCGATAACTCCAGACAAGATAACAACGAGTGCCTCCGTTACTGCTGATGAGATTGCCGCACCAAAATAAGAAAATTCACGGATCAAAATGACATTGAGAGAGACATTCACGATAGCGACGGCAGCAAGCGCTTTCAGGAGCTTCTTTTGGGCATTGCCAACAAGAATGAGCATATTGAAATAGTGACCAAAAAATATGCCTGCCAGGGAGAAAATCAGAATCCGGAGGACATCGGCCGAGACTTCGAATCCACCACCGCTGACTACCGCAACAATTTCTGGCGCAAGAAAAATGGTGCCAATTACGATAGGGAGGACAATAGCAATAAAGACTTTTGCTGTCTTCTCCGCAATCTCACGAAACTGTGCCTGGTCTGTCTGGTGTGCTCGGGAAAGGAGGGGGAGAATGAGCCCGATCAGCATTGCTGGGAAGAAAATGAGGTTCTCCATAATCTTGTAGGCGACATTGTAGATACCGACATGGGCGGCTGGCTGCAAGAGAGAGAGAATAATGGTATCAAGTTTGAAATAGGCGAAAGTTATCATCGCGGTCAAGCCGAGCGGCCACGCATCATGCATGAAACGGCGCCAGAATGGATAGTCCCACGCGAATCGGAACTGGATGAATTTCCGGGATAAGTAGAGCTCCACCGCCGCATTGAAGAACATGGTGAGAAGTACAGCGCTGACAATCGCCAAAAACCCGAGATCGAAGCGAACAGAGAGATAGATCAGGAGGAATTGAAGGATTTTTCCGACGAACTCCACCATCGCGACTCGATCCATGGCCAGCCGTTTTTGGAAAATTCCGTTCAGGAGCGTACTAAATTGGGCGAAAAGCAGCGCAATCGTGATAATCACGACGCCGCCTTTGACATGCTCCGCATAATGAAACCAAAAAATGACCAGTGGTGAGAAGACGATGATCAAGCCACTCGCAAGAAGTCTCAGACCTGCTACTTTGCCAAAGAAATCAGACTCCTCAGTGGAAGGTTTGGCGATCTCACGAGCGGTAATATTGGCCAGCCCCAGATCGCCAATGGCGCCAAAAAAGGCGAAGAATGCCAACACCGTCGCATACTCGCCAAATCCTTCCTGGCCGAGATAGCCCGTAATAAGGCGGATGGATAATAGCGCGATAAACACCGTCGACGTCACTTTGAGCGCCGAATTAAAAACGACATTATAGGCAGTTTTTCTGGCCAGAGCCATGGGAAAACACTTAGAG
>JBATNS010000014.1:0-12526 GCA_049290475.1 Candidatus Moraniibacteriota bacterium
GTTTCAATCCCCGTTTTCGGAGATACGCAAACGTCTTTTCAATACCCGGCTTTGGCACATCGTCGAATATGAATCGGACGATTGGTGCAATGTCGTCTTTGAGCTCGACCGCCATCCCTAATTCAGAAACACTTTTTTCAATGGCATAGGCTGTGCCGTTCACGTTGCCACGAATACCTTCGCCCAGTTTTTCTTTCACATCACTCGCATCCAAGTCCGCTCCCTGCCGCTCGCGGTTAGCCAGGACAAAGGCTCGGGCAATCGGGTGGAGCGAGTGTTCCTCGATGGCCGAGGCGAGAGCAAGCGCCTGCGTCTCCGAAAAACGTGTGTCAAACAATTCAATTTTCTGAAGCTTCGGTATCCCCAGTGTCAGTGTCCCGGTCTTGTCGAAAAATATCGCAGTGGCGTTCGCAATCCGCTCGAGTGTCTCCGGTGTCTTGATGATGACCTGCCGCCGGGCGGCCTTGGACAACCCACCAAGAAAGGCGATTGGGGCCGCGATGAGGAGCGGACATGGAGTCGCCACCACAAGCACGGCGAGGAATCGCTCCGGGTCTCCGGTCACAAAGTATGCGCCGACGGAAAGTGCGAGAGTAATTACCGTGAAGGGCCAATTGAGTTGGCCAGCAAGCCGAACGAGTGACGACGGCTCACGCTTACCCTCGCTCACGATCGAAAGCATACTCTGATAGGTGGAGTGGCTGAAATCGCCCCTAACCGTAACGCTCACGGCCTCACCCATATTTACAATCCCGCTCCGGAGCCGTTTATCTTTCCGATACTCCACTGATTCCATCTCACCGGTCAGATTCGCCTCGCTGAAGAGACCGTCTGAGGAAACGAGTATACCATCCAGCGGAACCATTTCGCGGTGCCGGACCGAGATCACTTCTCCGACACGGATGTCCTGGAGCGGTACCTCGATGAAAACCCCCTCCCGCTCCACAAGAGCGCTCTTGGGGAGAAGACGGAAAAGCTCTTCAAGCGATGCTTCGGCCCGCCGAGTCCCATAATTCTCAAGCGCCCGGGAAAGCGAAATCATGAGAGCAACAATCGCTCCAGCGAGCCACTCGCTCATGAACAGTGAGGTAGCGAGTGCCAACAAGGCAATATAGTCGAGATCCCATTTTCGAATCCGAATGCGCTCCCAGGACTGGAACCCGAGGATACCAAGTCCGGAAAGGATAGCAACTGCGTATGGCCAAGGCTCCTGCCGACTCAGTCCCAACACGAGAAGGGCGAGGAGGGCGATGCTGGCTGGATTCTCTCGGATGAATTGATGCATAATTTTTATGGTATCACAATGCTCTGTGAGAAACAGATGGATGGTTCACCTGAAACCATACTGAGGAACATACTAAAATAAGAAGGAGAATGAGACCGCTTAAAACTCTAATAAGGCTTGACTAAAGGATTTTTTTCTGTTACTATCCGGCGAAACCTTTATCCACTTTTTTCATCCATTCTATGTTCAAAACACTCTTTACTCGACTTGAAAATCGACCAATTCTGAGCTTTGTAACCGTTGTCGTCATTCTCTTTGGCACAATTGCCTTCACTCACTGGCTCCAATCACCAAAGCCAGCTACAGCTCTCCCTGAGAAGGCTGTCAAAACATCTCGGCTCTTTATCGTGGGAAGCGACCAGGGTCGCGTTGTCGTTTCCGCTCAGGTGAAAAAATCCGGTGTTACCGATATCGTTGCCGTCGCGCCGGGGGTCATAAAAAGTATTGCCGTCCGCCCGGGGCAAGCGATTGCTGCCGGTCAGACGCTCGCCACCCTGACTTCTGACTACAATAGCGGTGCGACCGCTCTCACGATTGAGAAAGCCCGGCTCCAGACGGATTTTAGCGAACGAACCTTCGCCATCGATAAAGAGATTATCGAGCTCGAGCGCCGAATTGCCCGTGCTGACGATACCAAAACTGATCGCGAAGAGAAGGTAAGTACCAAGAATCTGAAAATCGAGCTGGAACGTTTGCGACTCAGTCGCTCCAGCGCTGCACTTGATTTCGCGCTCGCTGAACGCAGCGATGCCGCACTAAAACCGAAAAGTCTCACCTCCGGTACGGTCGAATACGTCGCCGTACGCCCAGGTGATCTCGTCTCACCCGGGACCGTTCTCATGACTGTTCGCAACACAACTCAAGCGACAATGGTTGAGGCAATGATCCCCAAGACAACTGCCGATGCGCTCATCGACACAGGTATCGCACTCATGGAAACCATCGATAGTTCCGTTGCCCTTTCCCAAGGCTACGTCAGCCGAGGGGAAAATGGTGATGGTCTCGTCGTCGTCACCTATCCACTCCTGGCTTCTGTCGCCAATACCGTGGCTCAAAACAGCTTCGTCACACTAGAGCTCCCGCTCCGTGCTGAAACCGAGCGTGGCTTCCTTATCCCGATTGATGTGATCCGCTCCGCTTCAAATGGCACCTCAGTCATCACAATGAACACCGACCATCAGACCGGGGAGACAAGCCTTGTAATTGGTGAAACGATTGGCGCCTCTGTTCTCGTCAAGAGCGGACTCGAAAAAGGTATGGCTATTGTTCTGGAAACATCGGTACTCCCCGGTGAAACGATTGAACCTATCCGCTAACTATCTATGTCTTACTCCAAAGGTTTTTTTGACCGTCTTCACTTCGACGAATCACTCCGGACGAGCTTGATTGGACGTTACTTCTCGAACATTCGGACTATCACGCTCATAACCGTGACACTGGTACTCGCGGGTATCGCGACCTATTCCACCCTCAAGAAGGAACTCAATCCGGACATCCAAATTCCGACGGTTATCGTGGCCACTGCTTTTCCTGGTGCCGGCCCTGAAGATATTGAAGACCTCGTCACCATCCCGATTGAAGATGCGGTCAGTGGACTTTCTGATGTGACTCGCGTGACTTCAAATTCTCAGGAGAGCTTCTCGACAATCGTGGTCGAGTTTGCTTCATCGATAGATCCCGACCAGGCGAAAACTGATGTTCAGAACGCGATTGATAAAGTGAATACGCTCCCCGATGCTGCTCAGGATCCGTCTGTTGAAGTAATTGATTTTACCAATCAGCCAGTGCTTCTTTTTGCTCTGTCAGCCCCCGGCAACGAAAGCGCTTTACCAAAAATTGCCGATACCTTGCTTGATGTAATCAAACGACTCCCTGCTGTTGAAAAGGCGAATCTTTCCTATCGCCGCGATCCGGAAGTCTCTATTCTCCTCTCGCCTGAAGTCTTAAAAGGTTACGGACTCAATATCGCTGGAATCGGGCAGCGGGTTGCGAGCACTTTGAACAGCTTCCCCGGTGGCACCATCGCTTCAAACGCTACAACACTTTCACTGGATCAAACAAAATCAGCTGAAAATGTTCAGGATTTGCGCGACATCCCCCTTCCTCTGAACGGCAAGGTTGTTCCGCTCGGAACTGTAGCTGAAATTAAAGAGACTGAAAAACCAGGTAGCCTTGCAGCTTCCATGGCAAGTCAGACCGTGAGCGGTTCGCGAGCCATTTTCGTTTCTGTCTACCAGACCGAGGGCTCCGATACCCGCGAGACCGTCGACAGCGTCCGAGAGGTAATCGAAAACTATCGCACTACATCCTCGGTTCCGTTTGAGACAGCCTACTACTTCAACGGAGCGGAGGAAATCGATCGAAGCTTCAGTCAACTGCAGCATGACTTCCTCGTCACCTTCGGCCTGGTCTTCATGGTTCTCCTCCTCTTCTTCGGTATTCGTCAATCACTCGTCACCGCTTTTGCTATCCCCTTCACCTTCCTCGTCACCTTCCTCGTGATGGGTGCTACTGGGATTTCAATTAACTTTATCACCCTCTTCTCCCTCCTCATCGCGCTCGGTATCATTGTCGACAACGCGATCGTGGTCATCTCGGCTTTAGCGAGCTATCATCGTTCCGGCAAATTCACTCCAATCGAAACAGCACTCCTCGTTTTCCGTGATTTCAGCGGTGTCATCACAACAACGACCATCACGACCGTCTGGGCTTTCGTCCCACTCCTCCTCGCAACGGGCATTATCGGCGAATTCATCCGGCCGATTCCGATTGTTGTCTCCT
This sequence comes from Candidatus Moraniibacteriota bacterium, assembly GCA_049290475.1. Lineage (GTDB taxonomy): Bacteria > Patescibacteriota > Minisyncoccia > Moranbacterales > UBA1568 > SSEF01. The sequence continues at coordinate 4,067 of JBATNS010000014.1, forward strand.
CCGCCCTCGCGCTCTCGGCTGCGACTGCGCTCTTCCTCGTCATCCCGTACATGGCGGTATTCCTCGAGGGAAAATTCCCCCACCGTGTTGTTCTCCTCCTCCAGACGATTGCTTTCGCTGTCACTGCCGTCGGTCTGTATTTTCTCATGCCTGATGGTCCACTCAAGTGGGTATTCTATCTTCTCGGAGTCATCATGCTTTTCTTCGTGTTCCGTCTCGCACATTCATTCTTTCTCTCCGTCACCGCCTGGCACCAGACCCGGGCCGGAAAAGTTTGGGATGGCTTCAAAGATCGCGGCTTTCTCTCTTTCGATCGCCTCAGTATCTGGTACTCGGCCCTCATTGAACGCATTCTCTCTTCGAAGCGAGCGAGTCGGCTGACGATCATTCTCCTCGTTGTCTTCATGTTCACTTCCTACGCACTCCTTCCCCTCGGTTTCATCGTCAATGAATTCTTCCCAGAAGATGATATTAATACCGTATACGTCAGCGCTGATCTCCCAATTGGAACCAATCAGGATCACGCCAGGTCGGTCGTCGACGAGCTTATGCCGCGCTTCCGTTCACTCGCCGAACTTGATTTCGTCTTGGCGGAAATTGGAGCCGGCGCCCCGACTGATAGTAATACCAGTGCCACCGGCAAAGATTTCAATCATATTCTCTTTACTGTCCACCTTATTAAAGCGAAAGAGCGTACGAAATCATCCGGTGAAATCGTGAAAGAGCTCGACCGCAAATTTGCCGACTGGAATGGTGGTACCGTAACGGCTTCCCAACTTTCCGGCGGACCCCCGGCCGGTGCTGATTTGCAACTGAAGCTCCTCGGTGAAGACCTTGATACCCTGCAGGGTCTCGCTGAAAAAACAAAAACCTATCTCCAGAACGTCCCGGGAACGAGCAATGTCTCCATCTCGCTTTCGAGTGCTGGGAAAAAACTCTCCTTCACCCCGAACGAAGCGGCTCTCGCTGCCAATGGACTTACCCCTTCCGACACCGCTCTCCTCATTCGTACCATCGGCAGCGGCTATACTGTGAAGGAAGATGTCCGTTTCAACAGTGAGAAACGTGATATCGTGATTCGTCTCACTAGTAAGGAATTTAGCTCACCCGAAGATCTCGGCCGGCTTTCCGTGATGACTCCTATGGGAAAGCAAATCCCCCTGCTTTCACTCGGCACTGTCAGTCTCGAGAAGAATCCGACACTCATCACTCGCGAAGATGAAGAACGGACTATCTCTATTTCAGCCACAGTAGCTGAAGGGTATGCAGTCACCGAACTCAACAAAGCGCTCGAAACCTTCGCTGATACCGAACTTGATCTCCCGACCGGTTACAGCTGGAAGACGGGTGGCGTGAACGAAGAGAACAACAAATCCGTCCAGTCCATCCTCTACGCAATGGTGCTCTCAGCTGTCCTTATCTTCGCGACGATGGTGATCCAGTTTAATTCGTTCAGGAAAGCGGCAATCGTGCTCCTCGTGATACCGATTGCCGTCTCCGGCGTCTTCATTATCTTTGCACTCTTCGGTATTCCACTTTCTTTCCCGGCACTCATCGGTGTCCTCGCACTCTTCGGTATCGTGGTGAATAATTCCATCATCATGGTCGACAAGATCAACAAGAACCTGGACCTCGGCCTGCCCGTCCGTGAAGCCGTGGTGGAGGGCGCGACCAGCCGGCTCGAGCCGATTCTCCTGACCGCCCTCACGACCATCGTCGGTCTCATCCCCATCACCCTCGCTGACCCCATCTGGCAAGGCCTGGGCGGAGCAATCATCGCCGGACTCTCGTTCTCTGGCATCGCTAAACTCTTCTTCATCCCCGTCATCTACGAGATGTGGTTTGACCAAAAGAAACAAGCCGCACCTTCACCACTCACCGATGACTACCGCGCCAGCTTCCACACGCCATAATTCATCATCCAGTGGCGAAACAGAAAATACCACTAAAAAAATCCCCACTCTGGGGCTTTGATATTTCTTTATGACTATTATTCCGTCCGCCGTTTTGGCAACCACGGGATGAAAGCGCTTGTTCTGGCTTTGTAGCTTTCCCAGTCCGGGCGGCCGGCAAAATGCTTTTCCAGCATCGGAATCCCCGAGACCTGGGTGAGAAGGAAAGTGATGAGTACTGGACTCAGGAGAGCGAGGTGGGAAAGCGGGAGACCAAGGACGACGAGGAAGAGTCCCCACCACATCGTCACTTCGCCGAAATAATTCGGATGACGAGTGAAACGCCACAAGCCCGTGGTCATGATCTTTCCCTTATTTTCTGGGTTCCGGATGAAACGATCTAATTGCCAGTCACCAATAACCTCGAAGAAGAATCCGATGCACCAGAGGCTGAGGCCAAGCCAGTTGTACCACGCTACCGACATCCTCGCCTCGTGGGAAGAAAAGGCGATCATCACCGGCAGTGAAACGACGAGAATCACCGCGCCCTGAAGGAGATAGATCTGCCCGAAGCTGCGAAAGAAAAAATAGAGCATTCCTTTTTTCTTCCATTCCGTACGCCAAGCCTGGTAGCGAAAGTCCTCGGGCTTGCCCCAATTCTTTAGGAGAATACGGAATGCGAGTCGGAGGCCCCAAACGGTGACGCAGGCGAGGAGAATCATCTGCCGATCAGTCCACTCCGGCCACATGACAGCCAGGCACCAGGCGATGAGGACAAAACCAGCGCCATACGCGATATCCATGATGCTATTATTTTCGCGAAAGAATGCCACGACCACCACTCCCATCAGGTAGAGCGACAGGACGACCGCGGAAAACCTGGCGATATCGATGAGATCATTCATAAGGTATTATTTCTTGTGACGAGTGAGACGCATACCGAGACGATTCGCTTCGACATCAATTCGTTCCTGGCCAGTGAGCCGCAACTGATAGAGTCCGAACGCGATGAGCACAATGGTGTTGATGATTTTGTAATGCACCCATGTCTCGGGACTTGCTGTCCGACGGACAACTTCGTTCAGCGCCGCCGAAGCGAGGAAAAAAAGCGCCCACCGGACCGCCAGGATATGCCAGCCGCGATCGCTGATTGCAAACAACGGACGGAAGAACTTCCGGAAAAGGTTCTTCCGGAATGCCAGGCCAAAGAGGATCGTGATCCCAAACAAACCATCATAGATACTATCTTTTACGATGAGCCACTGCGGATCAGTATAGTAGAGGGTCGCGCCGCCAAAGATGAGAACGAAACCGGCGCTCCAGAGAGGAAACCAAGCAACTTGTTTTGAACGGTACCAGCTGAACGCCGTCGCTACGACCACCGCTGCCATGAGGACCGCCGTCGCGGCGAAGAAATTCTGTCCCGACGCTTCAAAGACAAGGAAAAACGTGGTAATTGGTCCAAATTGAATGATCCATTCGATGAGCATTCTTCCATTGTACCTTATCCAAACAGACACCCGGATGCCACTCGCTCGAAAACAGATGCTATGCTACATATAGACAGTCATCATCAAATTCCGACTCATGGAAACCCTCCGCTCCTACCTGCAGCCAAAATCACTTTTTATCCTTGTTTTGGCTCTTTATAGCCTTTTCGGTTCGCTCCACCTCAGCCAGTTCGTGACCGCCGACGAGCACTACTGGGTGCAGGAACGGATTCCACAATACTGGAAGGCAATAAGTGAAAAGCACTTCACGCGAACGTTTATTAACGATAAGCCCGGGGTATCACTCGCGCTCGTATCTAGTATCAGTTACTTCATTCACCCTGAATCCCCTCTTCTCTGTCAGGAAAAAGAAAATAAAACCATCGACTGTGAGTCCAAAGAAAGCCAGCGGATATATCGCGACTTCCGCTTGCCCATCCTCATCGTCAATGGGCTCCTCCTTATTCTTCTCTTTCTCCTAATTACGCGTGTTACTGATGCTTGGGTCGCTCTCACGACCGTGACACTAACCGCCCTTTCCCCCATTCTCCTTGGGGGTTCGCAAATCCTGAACCCCGACTCACTCCTCTGGTCTTTCGGCAGTATCGGGATCTTTTCCTTTCTTGCCTTTCTCAAAACAAGGCTCTATCGCTACGCAGGAGTTGCCGCAGTTGCAACTGGCTTCGCACTTCTTTCAAAATATGTCGCTCTCGTTCTCCTTCTCATCTATGGTTTTTTCACTTTTGCTGATGCCCTCATTCGAGAGCAAGGGACTCTATCGCGGCGTAAAGATATTTCCCTCCTCCTTATGCCACTCGGAGTGACTATCGGATCGCTCAGCGTCCTTTGTTTTTTTCTTCCCGCTCTCGTTCTCAATGACAAGTACCTCAATCTCTTCCTAGATACGATACCGCACAAATCACTTTTCCTTACAATCGGATTAGTACCAATCATACTTCTTCTTTTCGATAACGTATTTTTCAAAAACTTCCTGTTCGAAAAACTTCAAATCATCTGTCGGCGATATGCCTCATTCCTTCGTCTCATTCCCACTACTTTTCTTCTCCTCTTAATCGGGGTTCTCTCGCTTCGCATGTTCTTGCCTCAATGGGAAATCTTTACCCAGATTCCCTTTGATATAAAGGATTTCGAAAACTCTCGTTACTACGGTATTACACTAGGATATGCTGAAATGTTTTTCCTCGAGTGGGTACCGATTCTTTTTTCACTGACACCAATCACCGTAATCGGTACCTTTGTCTTTTTCCTCTTTGCCATCAGAAAAGATTCTACTTCTGACACTCAATTTATCGCTAGCACTTTCCCGATTATTATTACCTTGTACCTTGTCATTTTCCTTGCCGTGGGACTCCTAGTGACTCCTCGGTATAGCATTCTCCTCTATCCCCTCTTCGCCTTCCTGGCAGCGCTTGGTATTTCCCATATTGCTGACCATTTCAAGATCATCTCGCTCATACGCCCTCTCCTTTTTCTAGTTGTCCTCGGCGCTTCACTCATGAGTCTCACTAGTATCAAACCCTTCTACTTTAACTACGCGAACTTCCTTCTCCCTAAGGAGGCTCTCATAAGCGACTCTTGGGGCTATGGAGGATACGAGGCAGCTGAGTATCTCAACGCTCTCCCGAACGCATCTGAGCTGACGACATGGAGCGACTACTACGGCGTCTGTGAATTCTTCGTCGGCAAGTGCCTCACAGCCTATACTTTTGATGGCACCCAGATCCAACCAGACTACTATGTCCTGACGCGCCGAGGAAAGATTCGCTACATGTCGCGCTACGATCGCTGGGAACAAAAATCCGGTCTGACTGCCTACCGCTACTACGATCGACCGAACCCAGACTGGTCGCTCGAGATTGATGACCGGCCGGGCAACTACGTGAAGGTCTTCCGGGTTGAGAGATAAGAAAAGAGCCCCGATGAGGGCTCTTTTTCGTCAGGAACTTATCTTATTTTTTTATTTCTTGCTCCGGGCGGCTCGAACCCGTTCCGTCTCGCTCAAGAATTGCTTCCGAAGACGAATGGAGAGTGGGGTGATTTCGAGATATTCATCCGCATTCATCACTTCGAGGCCACGCTCAATATTGATCTCCCACGGTGGGGTCAGCTTGATTGCTTCATCGGCGCCCGACGAGCGCATGTTACTCATCGCTTTCCCCTTGGTCGGGTTGACGGACATATCTTCGCCCTTCGTAGCGTTGCCGATGACCATCCCCTCGTACACCTCGGCGGCATGGCCGATATACAGCGTTCCGCGGGTCTGGAGATTGTCGAGCGAGAAGGCGGCTGCCTTGCCTGTCTCCATCGAAATCATCGCGCCGACATCCTTGTGGTCGATTTCGCCAGCATAGGCACGGAAACCGATGACTCGGGTGTACAGGGTGCCCTCGCCCCGCGTATCCACCATGAATTCGCCACGATAGCCGAGGAGGCCGCGCGTCGGGATTTCGAAAATGAGGCGCTGATAGCCACCCGAACCTTCGCGCATATCCATCATGATTCCTTTGCGCTTGCCGAGCTTTTCGATGACAGCACCCGTCACTTCCATCGGGCACTCGACGGTCACTTCCTCAAACGGTTCAGACTTCACACCGTCAACATCCTTGATGATGACCTGCGGCTGCGATACCTGGACTTCATACCCTTCACGGCGCATATTTTCGAGGAGGATAGAGATATGGAGCTCACCACGACCGTACACTTTGTAGTGATCATCGGCGAATTCGATTTTCAAGCCGACATTGATCTCGAGCTCTTTTTCGAGACGTTCCCGGATTTGTTTGTTGGTGACGAACTTGCCCTCGCGACCGGCAAAGGGACTGTCATTCACCATGAAGTCGAGCGAGATGGTCGGCTCATCGACGGCGATAGCCGGCAGCAGCTCAGCCTCCGCATTCGTCGTCAGTGTGTCCCCGATTTCAACATCGGGCAGACCAGCGATCATGACGATGTCGCCGGCTTCGACAGACTGGGAATCGACACGCTCCATTCCGCGGAAGGTAAAAAGTTTTACGATGCGACCGGTAGATTCTTTGCCGGTGATATTCCGCAGCATGACTTGGTCATTGACCGAGAGCCGGCCATCATAGACGCGGGCGATCGCCAGACGACCGACGAAGTTGTCATACCCCAGATTGAACGGCTGAGCACGCAGCGGCTTTTCCGTGTCATGTTCAGCCTGCATCACACGCTCGAGGATAGTGTCGAGGAGCGGCGAGAGATCTTTGCGTTCGTCGGCAAGTTCCTTCATCGCGACGCCCTCGCGAGCGATAGCGTAGACGACCGGGAAATCGAGCTGATGATCGTCGGCACCGAGATCAAGGAAAAGTTCATAGACCATTTCTTGGACTTCGGACGGTCGGGCCGCGGGCTTATCGATTTTGTTGATGACGACGATGGGACGCAGGCCAAGCTCGAGCGACTTTTTCAGCACGAAACGAGTCTGCGGCATCGGTCCCTCTTGGGCGTCGACGACGAGGATGACGTCATCGATGGAACGCAGCACGCGTTCCACTTCCGAACCGAAGTCGGCATGACCGGGTGTGTCGACGATATTAATCTTCGTATCCTTGTAGAAAAGCGAGCAGTTCTTCGCATAGATAGTGATGCCGCGTTCCTGTTCGAGGGCATTCGAATCCATCGAGGCGCCCTCGGCCATGGCGACACCCGTCTGTCGCATCAGCGCATCGGTCAGGGTTGTCTTACCGTGGTCGACGTGGGCGATGATGGCGACGTTACGAATTTCCATAGCAATGTATCTCTAAGCGTTAAGTATCGAAAAAAGGCGTTGCCGCCTTTTATTTGAGCATTCACAGTATAGCCCGAAAAGGGCAAGTGGTCAACCCTGTTAGAGGCCCAGTAAGGTGAGGGTATACATAGTATTTTCTTATTCTCTTCACCTCTGGTAGTACGCTCCCACAAGCTCGCAGCATGGCTCTAACAGGGCCAACCCCGAGAATCTACTGTTCAATCACATCCACTGACATGATCTTCACGGGAGTAACCGGCTTCGAAATCTCTCCTCGGCCATTATCCAGAGCCGGTGCGGTGGCAATCATATCGACTACTTCAATACCTTTTGTGACCTTGCCAAAAATCACATATTTTTTTGGCATAGATAAAGCGTCTTGATGCATGATGAAAAACTGACTGCCGTTCGTATTTGGCCCAGAATTTGCCATAGCAATAGTTCCGCGAGTATATTCGCCAGTAACTGGCTCATCATCAAAACGATACCCCGGATTCCCTACACCCGAGCCGAGCGGATCTCCGCCCTGGATCATGAAACCATTCATGGCTCGATGGAAAACAACGCCGTCATAGAACTTCTCACGGGCGAGAAAGACGAAGTTATTGACGGTGATTGGTGTCGCGCTGGCGGCGAGCTCGATTTCGATATCACCCTTGTCCGTGCGGAGCGTCGCAGTGTACGCCTTTGCCGGATTGATTGTCATCGCTGGGGCTGTTGGATATTGCTTGGCTGTCATAATCGGTGTGGGGGTTACTGGTTTAACGACTTCCTTTCCTTGTTCCTTCTTCTTGGCTTCTTCGGCGAGTTGCTGATCGGTCTCAGCGCGCTTTAGTTTATCGAGTGGGAGTTCGGCCGGCTTCGGGTCTTTGGCGACGGGAGCACTTTCCCAGGAACAGCCAGCAAGGAGGAGCATGGCCGAACCGAGGAGGGCCATCGAGATAACTAGTTGGTGTTTCTGTTTTTGCATAGGTTGCTTCTTAGTTTACAACATTTTTCCCATTCGTTCTACTTCGACCGTTTTTCATAATCAGGACCAGTCAATCATACGGAAAATAGGCTTCCATACCGCGCCAGGACTTGACCCCGTTAGAGACCACTCGGATTATTTATCGTAAATGTCGCGCTCATTCTTTATAAAGCGCAGGGTTTAACAAAAATCCTTTCACTGTCTCTAACGGGGCCGTTTCCTAGTCAATACCTTTGCATCACTTCTTGGGGAGTTTGGAACCCAATCCCCATATGCAGGCGCTCTTCGTTGTAGTAGGGAAGATACTCTTTGAGGGCTTTTCGAAACGCTTTCAATCCA
>JBATNS010000015.1:0-8860 GCA_049290475.1 Candidatus Moraniibacteriota bacterium
ACTCAAATGAAAAAGCTCCTCCGAGTCCATAGTGGACTCTCAGAAGAGCGAAGAAACAGAGTGGTTTTTGAAATACTCAATGGTGAGAAAAAGTGAAATCTAGCCTCCCTAAAATACCATTAGACCGTGTAAACCAATGAAACCAAGCAAACCACAGTTCAGATGGAATAAAAAGCAAAAGGCCAGTCAGTAAGTAGCTATAATATTCGCCATCTGACCAATAAACTGCAATAAATGTCGGGGTAGCCAACGCTATAAAGATACTTACGATAAATATCATCCATGCGCTACGCCGATGCTGTGTTCAAGAACGGTCCATTATCGATATAGTGTATCAGTCACTATCGAGTGTTCTAGGGATACTCCATTGTTACTCCTTTGTCGCGCGCATCACTTCTTCGACGGTCGTCATCCCCTGAACAATCTTGATAAACCCATCCTCGACCATCGTTTCCATTCCGTTGATCCGCGCCTTGTTCTCGATTTCTTCACTCGTCGCAGACTGAGTCACAAGCTTACGAATATCAGTATCCATCTCGAGTACCTCATAAAGTCCGACGCGACCCCGATAGCCCTCATTGTTGCATTGTTCACAACCCGTTGGCTTGTAGAGCTCGACTTCTTCCCACTGTTTGGCTTTCTCCACAAATTTCTTCGACATCGGATTCTTCTTGAGAACGACGAGGATATCTTCCAGGTTGTAGAGCTTGGCGAGCGACTCCACCTCTTTCGTATCAAGCTTGTAGGGCTTGCGACATTCTACGCATAGTCGACGAACGAGTCGCTGAGCGATAATCACATTCACCGTTGAGGCGATAAGGAAGGCTTCCGCACCCATATCCAGCATGCGAGGCAACGTCGCTGCTGCTGAGTTCGTGTGCAGTGTAGAGAGCACGAGATGGCCCGTCATGGCAGCATGGAGAGCGATTTCCAGTGTTTCCTCGTCTCGAATTTCACCGACCATGATAATATCCGGGTCCTGCCGGAGAAGTGAACGAAGAGCGGCGGCGAAGGTCATGCCGACTTTCGGATTAATCTGCGTCTGATTTACCCGCTGCATCCGGTATTCGACCGGGTCTTCGACAGTCGAAATATTCACATCCGTTGTGTTGAGGATATCCATCGCCGTATACAGTGTCGTCGTCTTTCCTGATCCCGTCGGTCCGGTCACGAGAATAATACCGTTCGGCTTGCCAATCTCCCGACGAACCTTCTCCAGCGGCTCTCCCACCAACCCCATCTTCTCCAATGTCAATCCATGAGATGACTCATCCAGAAGACGCATAACAATTTTTTCACCATCAAAAATCGGAAGGATGCTGACCCGGAACGCTATCTTGTACTCTTCTTTTTCAATCTTGAATCGGCCGTCCTGGGGAAGTCGATGTTCGTCAAGCTTGAGGTTCGAAAGGACTTTGATACGTGCAACGATTCCGGTAGCGACATCCTTCGGCAAAGTCATCGCGTCATGCAAGACGCCATCAATCCGGTAGCGGACAATGACCTCCGTCTCAAGTGGTTCGATGTGAATATCCGAAGCTGACTGAAGAATCGCGTGTTTCAAGAGCGTATCAACTACCCGGATGATAGGGAGTCCGGCGGCAATCTTCTCCAAATCGCCGTCTTTTTCTTCTTCTCCTCCTTTATTTACCTCATCCGTCAGGATGTCACCAAATTCTGCTTTCAGACTTTTCTCATATTGGCGCAACACAATCTGGATGCTCTCGCGAGAAGTTAGGCATGGGACAATTTTCAAGCCCGTCTTCTTCTTGATGAAGTCAATCGTCTGAATGTCTTCCGGGTTGAGCATCGCCACTTTCAAATCGGCGCCTGTTTTCTGAAAGGCAACGATACTATATTTTTTAGCAATCGGCTCCGGAACAATAGCAAGGACATCGAACGGAATCGTCTCCTTGGAAAGATCAACGAATGGAATGCCAAGCACATAAGCATATACTTTTTGAAGTTCTGCTTCTTCAATGTATTTCTTTTCGAGCAGACACGCCGGCAGCTCTTTCCCCTCTGCTTCGCACTCCTTAATTGCTCCGTCCAGCTTGTCTTTCGGGATGATATTCGAGTCAAGGAGAAACTCTTGTAATTGTCCAGGTTTGATGCGCATGGCCATTTTTCTTGATTTGTGTTTGTTTTCATTATACAACACGGCCGAGAAAACCGGCCCATTAAAAAAAGCCTGTCACATCGATTAATGCACCAGGCCTCAGCGTCAAAGCAGGCTCTTCTTGTGATCAACCACCCGTGAGGAACAGCGTTTCCATCGGACATGACTGGTTGCTATTGGCATCATCTTCCACACCAACATCCCAGATCGGACGCGACCCCAGGCGGTTGTACCGGATCCGGACCACAGAATACTCCGGGATTCCCAGGTCCACGGTGCCGCCAGCATTGAGCGTCTGGGGTGATCCACCCATCGAGGCGAGGATACGCCGTCCATCTGGGCAGAGAATGGGACCACTGAGATCGTTCTCAGCAGTGAAAGCCTCCTTGAGGAGATACCATGGTAGTGATGACTGCTCTTGCGGCCAGTTTTTGATGGCCTGTACGAAAGACAACGGCGTCCTCTGCTGCCACACATAAATGGTGGCGTATTCAGCGCTGGAGCTAGCTTTCCCATCAGGATTGAAGAGTGGCAACACCTGACTCCGGAACGCGGTCGTGAGGAAGACAAGACGACTACGCAGCAAACTCTCGAAGTAGATGTGCGGGATGACATCTTTGGCCGGTCGCAAGAGCTTCATCACATCAATACAACGGAAGAATGACGTGTCCGCTGGGCGGGTAACCGGATAGCTCATGATCAAACTCCTTGGTTGTAGAATGAACCCATCATATTCAATAAAACAGCCATCCAGGGCTGTTTCCCTGGATGCAGCTATTGTAAACCCAATACGCCGATTTTGACCATATTTTTGTCAACCTCGGCGAAATACAAAAGAAAAGAGGCTAAAAAATAGCCTCTTTCAGAATCGCCATGGAAAAACCAGGTATTACATCATGCCGCCCATTCCTCCCATTCCGGGCATACTGGCGCCCGTATCCTTGTTCTCCTCCGGCAAGTCGACAACAGCCACTTCAGTTGTCAGCAGCAGCGACGCTACCGAGACGGCATTCTCAAGCGCCGTCCGCGCCACCTTCAATGGATCAATGATGCCAGCTTTCAGCATATCCACTTCATAGCTATCATGGAGTGCATTGTAACCGTAATTGATTCCCTTATTCGCCATCACCTGATTTAACACAACACTCGCATCCGAAAGACCAGCATTCGAGACGATTTGTCGGAGAGGCTCTTCCAGAGCCTTTAAGACAGTCAGGTATCCCGCCCGAAAATCATCCTCGCTTTTCGCTTCCGCCTTCTTGAACTTCTCCGATACTTCGAGTGCTGCCTTGACGAGCGCGGTTCCACCACCTGCCACAATTCCCTCAGCAATAGCCGCTTTTGTTGCTGCTACTGCATCTTCCATCTTGTGCTTCATATAGGTCAGTTCTGTCTCCGTCGCAGCACCAACCTTGATGACAGCGACGCCACCTGTGAGCTTCGCCATACGTTTCGTAAGACGTTCACGATCATAGCCACTCTCGGTCTTATCGGACTGGGATTTGATAAGCGCAACGCGTGCTTCGATATCTTTCTTCTTTCCCTTTCCTCCAACAATTGTCGTATCATCCTTCGTCGCTATAACCTTTGTCGCCCGGCCGAGCATGTTGATGTCGGTCGATTCGAGTTTCATACCCTTGTCCGTTGAAATGACCTGAGCGCCAGTGAGAACGGCCAGGTCCTCGAGAACCGCTTTCCGATTATCACCGAATTCTGGGGCCTTTACAGCCAACACATTCAACACTCCGCGTAGACGATTCACGACCAGTGTCGCCAGCGCTTCGCCATCAACGTCATCAGCAATAATAACGATGTCTTTTTTCCCACCTTGAGCCATTTTCTCAAGTACTGGAAGGATATCCTGCATCGAGGAAATCTTCTGATCTGTGATAAGCAGATACGGATCCTTGATCTCGGCCGACTGAGCAGCCGCGTCGGTCATCATATAGGGCGAAATATATCCCTTATCAAAACTCATACCCATCACGACTTCCTTCGAAAGACCGAGGGTCTGCGACTGCTCAGTCGTTACTACACCATCTTTACCAACAGCCTCCATTACATCAGCGATCATCTTCCCCATCTCTTCTGATTCAGCCGAGATAGTCGCAACGTTTACCTTCTCCTCTTTCGAACCAATCTTCTTAGAGTTCTTTTTCAGAATAGCGACAATATCATCCTTCGCGCGTTCCATGCCACGGCGAATACCAATGGGGCTAATACCGGTCTCGACAAACTTCAATCCCTCCCGAACGAGTGCTTGTGTAATAACCGTCGCCGTCGTAGTGCCGTCCCCAGCCACATCGTTCGTTTTTTCTGTGACCTGCTTGATGAGCTCGGCACCAAGATTTTCGAATGGATCCGGAAGTTCGATGTCTTTCGCAATTGATACTCCATCATTCGTGATAGTCGGACCACCATAGGCTTTTCCGAGAAGCACATTCCGCCCTTTCGGCCCCATCGTGACACGAACGGCATTTGCGACTTTATCGATTCCCGCCTTTACCCGCTTCCGGGCATCTTCGCTAAATATCACTTGCTTGGCCATACGAAATATATTATGAATGACATTAAATTAGCACTCTCTATTATAGACTGCTAAGAAAAGTCGTCAAGCCGCCCCTTACTCGTGCTTTTACGCCTTTCCAATCAAGCGTTCCACTCCAATAAAATAAAGAACTCGTTTTTTGCTATCAAGAACCGGCGTCACCCGAATCTTGGCCCGGTAACGATTCCCATTTTTATGCTTGTTTACAATTTCGCCCTCAAACATCTTTTTATGGAGGCGAATCGTATCCCAAAATTCACGGTAGAAATCAGCCGGCATTTGACGTCCCCAGAGAGCGGGGGTTTGACCAATTATCTCTTCCTGACTGTATCCAGTAAGCTCTTCGGCAGCAAGATTGGCATACAAGATCTTCCCCTCTACATCCGTGATGACCATGTGATCGAAACTCTGATTCAGCGCAATCCGGAACTTAGAGAGCTCATTCATACTCCCGGAGGCAACATCATTCGATTGTTGGATATTCTTGATTGCCCCCATCATAACCGTCGCCAAATAAGCGAAGTCATCGATGTCACCTTCCGGCAATCCACCCGATTGCATCACACCCACCTGGCGGGCGATACGGCGCATATTCTCAATCCGCCGGAGGAGTAATCGATCGATAAGGACAACCAGCACACTGACATAGGAAATGAACGCGAAAATCGAATACCAGAAGCCACTCCAAAGAAACAAACGTCCCTGCTCGATAATCTTTGACGGATACTCGACTCGCAAGAGCAATGCTGGATTACCAAACACATTAGCAATTAGCCGTTGACTACTCACCATGCCATCCTTATACTCAACTACCGTTGACGAACTCGGTTGGAGTATTTTTAAATCCTTTCCATCATCCGCCGCTTCCAAAAATCCGTACGGCTCCAATCGGACATTGAGACCTGAAATCGCGCTCAACATTTGATTGTAATTTTCGTCGATGTAGCTCGCGAAAATCAAAGTGCCACGCCGAACCCCCTTACCATCGCTCGTAGTGATAGGCTGAGCCGAGACCAGTATCGTAACATCCGGAAAGGTCAGGATTCCTTGTTTTACGGAAACCAATCCGTTAAAGTCCAACAAATCACTCTCTCTGAGAAAATTATTGAGAAGTTTTTCAGGAATAGTTGACTTTCCAGAAGCGCCATCGTACACCTGTTTCCCGTATACGAGCTGACCAGAGTTGTCCACAAACGCCATGATGTCGACATCGATGACTTCTAACGACTCATCGTTAAGATTGGATGCGATGTACTGTTCATTTCGATCAGTAATGAAGGTATAGGTGTCATCCCAGCGGGCCCAATCAGCCTGTCTTGTCGACATTGCGACCATCTCCCGATTCAGAATACGCTCGACCAAAGACAGCTGACTCTCGGCTTGATCTCGCTGGAGTACTCGAAGTTCGCTTTCGGTCGAGCGCCAAATGAGCCCATAGACAATCACGAGAAAAAAAACCGTGACCAGCAGAAGGATGAGATACATTTTATTTCTGAGCGAAAGCATGTTTTTTGTTTTATTTTTTTGAAACGAAGTACGTCTAGGTCTTTGAGAGCAATACCTTGAGGATATCATGAGCCGTTACAATACCAACGAGGGTATTCGAACCATCCACCACCGGTAAGGTATTGAAATTCTTTTCAACGAGAATCCTTCCCGCTTCTTCAACTGTCGCTTCGGGATTGATAGTGAAGCACGGGCTGGCCATGATATCGCTCACTTTGACGTCTGAAAGGCTGGCTCCGGTGGCTGCAGGCTTCTTCTTTGAAAGACGGTTTACCAGGTACGATGCCATGGAGACTGGGCCTGTGTGCTGATAGAAGAAGTCTCCCTCCGCGACGATTCCCTGGAGCTCAAAAAGTTCATTCACAATTGGGATAGCATGGATTTGATGCTGAACGATGAGGTCGGACACTGTCTGGGCTGAGCTGTCAGCTTTTACCGAGATGATATTCGTCGTCATTATTTCTCGAACAGTCATAGCTCTGTGTACCTAATACTTAGCAATATTATTATTCTAACACTGTACTTTGAACTCCCTAGTGAGGAATACATCATGGCTTATTCATACCGAAGTGCATTCA
Organism: Candidatus Moraniibacteriota bacterium; assembly: GCA_049290475.1. Classification (GTDB taxonomy): domain Bacteria; phylum Patescibacteriota; class Minisyncoccia; order Moranbacterales; family UBA1568; genus SSEF01. The sequence goes on from JBATNS010000015.1 coordinate 6,752, forward strand.
ACGCTGAGATACTCGTCGCTCGACGGGCAGGATAAATACCCGTCACGATACCTACGATGAGCGAGAAAATGAGGATGGCGATGATGAACGAGGGTGGTATGTAGGAAACATCGATGGCCCCGGCACCCTTAAAAATTGCAAGAAGCGAAAGTCCAGCGCCGAGCGCTTTGCCTGCCGCCAGACCGAAAAGAAGTCCAAGAATCCCACCAAAGAATGCCATCACCATCGACTCGGTCAAGAAAAGCTCTTGGACTTCGACCGACTTCATTCCGATTGCTTTCATAAGTCCCACCTCGCGAGTACGTTCCAGGAGTGACACCGTCAGGGTATTGAACATCCCGAGCGCTGCAACCCCGAGCGCGACCATGCCGAGAAGCCCAAGGATGATACGGGCGCTCGCGAAGAACGAGTTAATCTGGCTCACCGTATCCGCCACCGAAGTCGTCACATAGCCCATGCCCTCAATCTGCTTGCGCACATCAGGCAATATATCCTGGCTTCGAGCCGTTACCTTCGCCTGTGAGTAGTACTCGATGCCCAGCCCGCGGAGATCGATGAAAGGAACATAGAATATCGGCGTCTTATCCTCGGGAATCACGCCAACAATCGTATAATCCTCGGGAACTGATTCGACTTTCTTCTGTGAATCAGCCAAGAGGCTTCCTGTAACGACAAAGCTCGTATTGAATGTTTTTCCGATGGCCTCATTTTCATTTATAGAAAGGACTCGGAGCATCGCTCGACTGACAACTGCCTCACGTTTCGCACTCGTAGCGAGCGGAACGCGTTCGATATTTTCTGCGAGAGCGATATCACCCTCGCCTTCGACTTCTACCCAACCGTCGCCCGATTCCTTGATATTGAGCGTCGGTGCTGCTGCCTCAGCCTGCGCGGCATCGGCAATCTCCTGGGCAGTGAGACTCCGGAGAACGAGCCAATCATCCGTCATAGCAAAATACGCGCGTCGAGTAATCGGTTCTTCATTCTCGTCGCGAAGGAGAAGGTAAGTTCCACCGATACAATCCGCCTCAGCCACCGAACAGGTAGCTTCTTCAAAAAGAGAGAAGTTTGCCCGCACCCATTTTCCGACTGGTTGGTTTTCGACATCATAGCCAGCCTGACCGTATCCGCCGGTGCTCGCATACGACTCGCCCCAGATGATATCCCCGATGATCTCAGCCTGCTCGACCTTCCCATACCCGAGAAATGAGCCGTCAGCACTCGCGTCATCCCTCAGCCGTACCCAGTGTAATCCGGAAGCGGAGAAGGCTGTTCTCTCGACCACTTCGCCCTTTTGTTTCACTTTCTCACGGGCTGTCTTTACTTCGGTCACGCTCGCATCCGAAAGCGACGTTTCACTCGACTCAAAGAATTTTCCTTGAGCGGGCCGGATGGCTGACTGTGAGAGATATTCCGTCGTCACTCCATAAACCGCCATATCCGATACCGAATTCTGGTAATTCACCCGGCCGACAACTGAAATGAGCGGTGCGACCTTTCCGACGTTTGGAATCTGGCTAAAATCAGCCAGTGACTCGTCCTGAATTTTGATCTTGCCGCCCGGCTGAAGTGATATGTCGGCCTGTTGCATTTCGTCGAGCTCAGCCACTTGAGAGATGACTAAGCGCTGCAGTCCATACCCAATCGAGACGAGGAAGACAATCGAACCGATGCCAATGGCCATGCCGCCGATCGTGACCGCCGTGCGAGTCTTCTTTGCTTTCATGTTACGGATAGCAATCTCGATGAGACTAATCTTGTCGATACTCTCCCCATTAGTTGTATGAAAGAGTAGAAAAAGTTGGCTCGCAAATCGAGAAAAGAGGATTTCCGAAGGAGTGCCAGCTGCAGTACCCGCTGAACGGTTGTTCCGCTCACGCCAAAGTACGCGCCAGTACCAGAGATGAAATGTGATTTTAGCCAAGACATAAGCCAGGATCAGCAATATGAACATCGCCATCCGGATAAAGCTGTGGCGAAAGAAATCGGTAACGGACCGAAACCAGCCCATGACTCCCCAATGCCGAGGAATCACCGCTTCGGTTCGAGCTGGAACTGCCGCCGACTGACCTGTTACGGCCTCAGATTTTTTTTTCCAGAACCACATAC
>JBATNS010000016.1:0-22928 GCA_049290475.1 Candidatus Moraniibacteriota bacterium
ATCCCGTTAGAGAACGCCACGCCTTTGGCGCGACTTTACTCTCATGGGGCCAGTCCCATTAGCCACTGATTTTACTGATGAAACGTATGACACTCCTGAGCGAACTGCGGATTTGGCGCGATGAACAAGCCCGAGTCGAGGGGGTCGAGGGCTATCGGGTGTTGAATAATGCGGCGTTGGAGGAACTCGCCCGGACAATGCCCACGGACAAAGACACGCTCTGCCAGGTGAAGGGAATCAAGGATGCGAAGTACCGCCGGTATGGCAAAACCTTGCTCGGTATGATCGCTTCATTTGCCGAGGGGACAGCACCGACCGAGGGTGAAAAGGCGACTGCATTTTTTGAGCAGGAATTAAGGATCACTCATCAGGCATCAGAAAAGCAGGGAGAAGAAAAAATCGTAGAAAATACGACTGATGAGCCGCTGTCGGTGTCGCAGTTCCTCGATAGTCTGAACCTTGAGCTCTCGGGCATGGCCGCCCGGATTCGGGGCGAGGTATCGAGCGTGGACGTCCGTGAGCGGGTCGTGTACTTCACGCTGAAAGACAGTCTCGATGAAAGCATCGTCAGTTGCCTCATTTTTCGTTATCAGTACGAGGTCTCGGGGGTGCAGCTTACGATCGGCGATGAGGTCATCGTCGAGGGCGGGCCGGATATCTACAAGCCGTCCGGTCGGCTCAGCCTGAAGGTCGGCGTCATCGAGTATGCCGGCGAGGGTGAATTGAAGAAAGCGTATGATGCGCTTCATCGGAAACTTGAATTAGCGGGAGCGTTTTCGCCGGAACGGAAGCGGCCGATACCGGCATTCGCGGAACATATCGCGATCATCACCTCGCGCGAAGGAGCAGCGATCGGTGACTTCACGATGAACCTCACACGAGCAGGTCTGCATGTTGATTTCTACCCGACGCTCGTGGAAGGCAAGAAGGCCGCTTTCGAGATCATCGAGGCCATCCGTTATTTCAATCGAATGCCGGAGCGGTATGATGCGCTCGTCATCATCCGCGGCGGCGGCAGCCTGGAGAGTTTGCAGGCTTTCAACACCGAAGCGCTCGTCAATGAAGTGGTCGCTTCACGCATTCCCGTCCTCGCCGGCATTGGCCATGAGCGCGACGTGTCACTGGCAGCGCTCGCGGCCGATCATATGGTCTCGACGCCGACGGCGACGGCACGCCACCTCTCATCTTCCTGGGATGAAGCGCGAGCGAGTCTGGGAAAACAGGTTGTCGTACTCGAACGGGCAGTCCATGAATTTCAGCGCTCGATTCAGGAAAGAGTGAGGTCTGCGGAGGGCGCCATCAGAGTGGCACTCGATACAATTTCTCGCCAATCGACCACCACACAAGCGGCGTTTCGAGAAGCGATAGCGCTGTTTCCAGAGTACTGCCGCCGCATTGCGGGAACGTTTGAGGCCGACCCGCTCCGCTGGCGGATGCACATCGAAGGACTTCTTTCACGGTTGGCGGACCGATTGAACACGAGCGAGGAGCGGCTCCGCCAGTATGATCCTGTCCGCGCGCTCCAGCTCGGCTACAGCCTCGTGCGAAAACAAGGGCACATCATTCGCGGTACCGGGGACATCGTCATCGGCGACCGAATCGATATACAACTTGGTCAGGGCAGTATAGAATCAGAGGTAACCGGTATAACGAAACTCTCATGACAACGAAAAAAGAATCGCTTGGCGAGGCATTGAAAAAACTCGAATCAATCACGGCGTGGTTCGAGAACCAGGAAGAGATTGACGTCGAGAAAGCACTGGAGAAAGTGAAAGAGGGCGTCACCCTCATCAAGGCGAGCAAGGAACGTCTCCGTGAGGTAGAAAATGAATTTGAGGTCGTAAAAAAGGAGCTCGACAGCAGTCTCTAGGGCTAAAGCTCTGCTATACTGAAAGAACAAAAAACAAAGATACACGTTCATCATGCATCGGTTTTCTGGCGACATCTCTCTCGTGCTCGGCGGAGCGGCTGGACAAGGTGTCCAGACCGTCGAGACACTCCTCGTCCAGGTTCTCAAAAAAGAGGGCTATCATGTCTTTGCGTCCAAAGAGTATATGTCCCGTATTCGTGGGGGCAGCAACTCGACCGAGATTCGGCTGACTTCCAAAAAGCGTCGCGCGTATGTCGAGCGCATCGATATACTATTTGCTCTCGATAAAAATGTCGTGCCGCATCTCGCACACCGCATTTCAAAAAGCACGGTCATCATCGGAGAAAAGGAGAAGGTGTGTGAGACAGCGTGTCGCGTCGTTGATGTGCCGTTCACGCGTTTCGCGGCGGAGCTCGGACACCCGATTTATACCAGTACCGTCGCGGTCGGTGTCGTTCTCGGTATGCTCCGGGCCGAGGAATCCGTGTTTCATAATTTCCTCCGCTCGCATTTCGCTCGGAAAGGCGAAGAGGTTGTCGCCAAGAATATCGAAGCCGCGAAAAAGGGCTATCTCCACGGAACGCATATCTCTTTCCTCGAAGGGGTTGAGCTCTCGGCGCCGCGTGAATCAAATGAGTCCGATGAGCTATTGCTCGATGGGATGGAAAGTATCGGACTCGGGACACTTGCGGCTGGTTGCAACTACATCAGCTCGTATCCGATGTCGCCAGGAACTGGGCTGCTCACCTTTCTTGCCGCCCACAAGAAAGACTTCAGCATTGTTGTCGACCAGGCTGAGGACGAAATAGCGGCGATCAACCAGGGTTTGGGCGCCTGGTATGCTGGTGCGCGTGCTGTCGTGACGACGTCTGGCGGCGGTTTTGCGCTCATGTGTGAAGGGGTAAGTCTCGCAGGTATCATCGAAACTCCGATTGTGCTGCATATCGGTATGCGGCCAGGACCCGCGACCGGGCTTCCGACCCGGACCGAACAGGCTGATCTCAATCTCGTCCTCTACGCGGGACACGGTGAATTTCCTCGAGCGATTTATGCGCCGGGCTCGCCAGAGGAAGCTTATAACGCGATGACGGAAGCGTTTCGAATAGCTGACAAGTACCAGATTCCAACTTTTGTTCTGACCGATCAGTATTTGCTCGATTCCGTCACGACTGTCGCGGCCGAGGATTTGAAAGCCGCTTCAAGCAAGTCGCATATCATCGAAACAGCCGAGGACTATGAACGCTATGCGGTGACGAAAAGTGGCGTGTCGCCGCGCGGTATCCCAGGATTCGGCACAGGCCTGGTTGGCGTTGATTCCGATGAACATGATACAGAGGGGCATATCACGGAAAGTCACCTCGTCCGACTGGAACAGCACGACAAGCGGCTCCGAAAGCACGCGGGAATCGCTAGTGAAGCACTCCCGCCGGTGGTTTCAGACAATATAAAAAAGACCAAGACATTCGTCGTGACCTGGGGATCGAATAAGGCAGTGGTGGAAGAAGTACTCGACAGGCTCGGCGACACCTCGGTTGGTCAAGTTCATTTCCCCCAAGTGTATCCCTTGCCGGCCGAAGGGGAGAAGCTCTTGGCTAAGGCAAAAAAAATCGTGGTCGTTGAAAATAATGCGGCGGGACAATTTGCCGATCTCCTCGAACGTGAATATGACATCAAGGTAGCCGAACGAGTACTGCAGTACGACGGCAACCCCTTTTCTGTCGAAGCACTCGTCAATCGATTCAAAAAGCTATGATCGACAAGAAACTCTACGACATGCCGCATGGAACAGATATGGCTTGGTGTCCAGGCTGTGGAAATTTTCCGATTCTGAATATCATGAAGGGCGTGCTTGCCGAGCTGGATATCCTCCCGACGGATGTGGTTATTTGTTCTGGTATCGGTCAAGCGGCAAAAACACCGCACTACCTCCGGGTCCATTATTTCAATGGATTGCATGGCCGAGCATTGCCACTGGCAATTGCTATCAAGACCGCGAACCCAAAATTGACAGTCATCGCAGAATCCGGCGACGGTGATACGTACGGCGAGGGTGGTAACCATTTCCTCCATACGATTCGCCGCAATCCGGATATCACCAACATCGTCCATGACAATATGATCTACGGCCTCACGAAAGGTCAGTCTTCGCCGACGTCCGAAAAGGGGATGCCGACACCGGTTCATGTGGATGGCGTTATGCTCGAGCCGTTCAATCCGATGGCGATTGCCATTTCGGCCGGCGCTACCTTTGTCGCGCGCGCATTTTCCGGCGACATCCCGCAGGCAAAAGAAATCGTAAAACAAGCAATCCAGCATAAGGGATACGCGCTTGTCGATGTTTTTCAGCCGTGTGTCGTTTTCAACAAGCAGAATACCTTCCAGTGGTTCAAGGAACATACTTATTATCTCGGTGAGGAACATAATCGGAATGACAAGGTGCAAGCACTCCGTCTCGCGCTCGATACGGAGCGTCTAGCACTCGGCGTGCTCTATCAGGAGATGGGGCGACCCAGCTATGAGACGGTTGTACGCGATGGAAATGATGCTCTGTATAAACAGACGCTCGATAAGAAGAAACTTGAACTCCTCATGAGTCAGTACCAGTAGACATCAAAACCAACCTCGAATTGTTTGAAGGGTGGTTTTGTAATACCTGTTTCAAGCGGCGGGCTTAGTCGAGGCCGAGTTGGATTTTGGCTTCGGGAGTCATTTTTTCGATGGTCCAGGGTGGGTCGAAGGTGAGTGAAATCTCGATGTCTTCCACGGTATCGAGCTCCATGACTCTGTCCTCAATCTCTTTCTGAATTTGGCCGAAGAGCGGGCAGCCCATAGTGGTGAGTGTCATGGTGACTGTGCACTTCCCCTCAGTATCGACCGCAATCCCGTAGATCAGTCCGAGTTCGACAATTGAGATGCCGAGCTCGGGGTCAAGCACAAGGTGGAGCTTTTCGCGCACCTGCTCCTCGATGGATTTTGTGACAACAGCTTTCGGCATAAGAGAGAAAAAAGGAATCAGGTGTGTGCCTGATTCCTTTTTGACAGTGGGAAAATTATTCAGGGAAAATCTGCTTTCCGGAGGCGTCTTTGATACGGATTGCGCCGACCGGGCAGCCGCGCGCCGCATTCAGGATGGTTTCCTGGTCATCGGCATCGACGGTCGAGAGAATGGAAGCCTTGCCGGCGCCATCGAGGGCGAAAGAGTTTGGCGCCATCGCAGTGCACGGGGCTGCTCCAATGCAGATACCATGATCGACTTCGACGGTCCAGCCGTTCTGGAGCGCAATTGGTCCCGCAGGTTTTGATTCGTCTTTCCACGCCATACTCAGTTGCATTATGTATTATCCGTGAGCGACTTCTTCAGTGTCTCAAGCGAAAGGAGTCCGCATTTCAGCCGCCCAGGGGACAGCGCGACGCCGAGGAGCTCGAGTACCGCCGCTGGTTCGATGGTGAGCGCTTCCTCAACCGATTTCCCATGGACATACTCCGAGAGGAGTGAAGCCGAGGCTTGGGAGATAGCGCAACCGGAACCGGTAAACCTCACATCGGAAATAGTACCATGCCTGATGCGTAAGTCCATGCACAGGGCATCGCCGCAGGTCGGGTTCTTGGCTGCAGCGCGATGAGTAGGGGCTTCGAGCGAGCCGTAATGTCGAGGGTTGCGGTAGTGGTCGAGAATCTGGTCCTGATAGATACTCATAGGTGTTAGAGCGCGAAAAGAGGATAGATTTTCTTCAGTATAGAAATGAATCGATCAATATCGACTGGTGTATTATAGACGGAAAAACTGATTCGGGTCGTCGCTCTTATGCCGGCGGCCCGGTGTAGGGGAGAGGCACAGTGTTCACCGGCTCGGACGCAGATGCTTGCTTCACCGAGGAGATGAGCCAAATCATGCGGGTGGATGCCATCCAGAGCGAAAGAGATGATGCCCGTACGGACTTGACTGTCTTCAGTACCGAGAATGTGAATGCGTTCGTCAAATGCCGAGCGCAATTGGTCGATACCGTACCGAGTCAGCATGGTTTCATGGCGATGAATATTTTCGAGACCGAGAGACCCCACATATTCAATTGCGTGCGCGAGGCCAATGGCACCGGCGATATTTGGTGTGCCACCCTCAAGATTTTCTGGCGGTCTTTTATATTCGGTCACCGGACTGCACGCGTCGAGGACTGTACCACCACCGACTTGCATCGGAACGAGGAGCTCGAGTGAGGTTTTTTTCCCGGCGAGCACACCGATACCCGTTGGACCAAAGAGCTTATGACCGGAAAAGACAGCGAAGTCCGCGTCCCACTGCTGCATATCGATGGGGATGTGGCCGGCGGCCTGACAGGCATCGACAAGAATAAGGGCTTTTTGGTTCTTTTTCCGGATTGCTCGGATGAGTGTCGCGATCGGATTGATGATGCCGAAAACGTTGGACACTGCCGAAAAAGCCACGACAGCAGTTTGTTCATCAATGAGCGAAACAAGATGTGATTCGTCAATCATTCCATCAGAATCAAAGTGTGCGGTGCGAAATTCGACGCTGGTCCGGTGAGCTAGCTCTTTCCAGGGCAGGTAATTTGAATGATGTTCGAGTTCGGTGACGACAATATTGTTTTTTGATGTGAGGGTGTGTTCGAGGCCGAGAGCAACCAGATTGATCGAGTGTGTCGCATTCGCCGTAAAGACAACTGATTCTTTGTTTTCAGCATTCACGAAACAACCGACGGTCCGTCGGGCAGCCTCGAGCTTATTGGTCGCACCCTCAGCGAGTGGATAGAGACCGCGCGCGACATTCGCTGAATACTCAAAATAGTATCCGTTCATCGCATCGATGACGGCTTTCGGCTTGAGTGCGGTCGCGGCTGAATCGAGATAGACGAGATCCGGTTGGGAATCGTAGATCGGGAAATCATGGCGGATGATTTTTGGGTCAAACATTGGTTTAGATTGGTGAGTGACTAAGGTGTTTCTCTCGGGCATCCGTTTCAATTCCGAGGGCTTCCATCCGTTCAATAGCTTCGGTAAAGAAGCCGGCAACGAACAGTGTGCGTGCTTGATTTTTGGTGAGACCACGCGACTCGGCGAAAAAGATCGCCTCGGCATTGATTGGAGCGGTAGTCGCTGCATGGTGGCATTTCACGTCATGCGCGAGAATCTCGAGCACTGGCCGAACAGTGGCCCGCGCATCAGAAGAGAGGAGTAGGGTACGACTTTCCTGGCTCGCGTCGGAGCAATGAGCTTGAGGGGCGATTGAGATAGTTCCGTCATACGCGAATAAGGATTGATCATCTAGAGCTGCCTTCACCATTACCGAGGATACGGTATCGGGCGCGAGATGTTTTTGGGCGAGTGTCAACGATTGTTCTAGATTTCCCTTCCCTGAATAGAATGCGAAGACATGAGCTCTGGCCCCCAACCCGGCGAGTTCGATAGTGATGTTGCCGGTCCGATTGAATAGAAAGAACACGACCTGCTCGTTTTTGTTGAGGCGGTAAGTGTTTTTCGTATCGGTGGAAATATCTTGGTACTGCATACTTGCTAGCCAATAGAACCCTTCATCTCTAAATTTATTAGTCGGTTGAGTTCAATCGAGTATTCAAGCGGGATTTCCTTCACGATGGGATCGATAAAGCCGTTGACGAGGAGTCCTTCGGCATCGCTTTTCGAAATACCTCGTGAAGTGAGGTAGAAGAGCTTTTCCTCGCCAATTCGCTCGACGGTGGCTTCGTGCTCGACAGTTGCCGTCTCCTCATTCACACGCATGGTCGGGTAGGTATCAGAGCGCGAATGTTCGTCGAGGAGGAGGGCATCACAGACGACGGATGATTTGGCATTGGTCGCACCGTCGGCGATATGAACGAGGCCGCGATAGGACGTCCGGCCGCCATCTTTGGAAATTGATTTCGAGATGACACGCGAAGTAGTATCCGGTGTGAGGTGGACCATTTTGGCACCGGCATCCTGGTGCTGGTCTTTACCCGCATAGGCGATAGACAGAACAACACCGGTGGCGCCGCGGCCTGCGAGGTAAACGGCCGGATACTTCATCGTGACGCCGCTGCCGATGTTGCAGTCAACCCATTCCATGATGGCGTTTTCTTCAGCTCGTGCGCGTTTGGTGACGAGATTATAGATGTTCTTGGACCAATTCTGGACAGTGGTGTAGCGGACGCGCGCGTTCTTCTTGACGAAAATCTCTACCACCGCTGAGTGGAGCGAGCTTGTGCGATAGATTGGCGCGGTACAGCCTTCGATATAGTGGACGGAACTACCCTCTTCCGCGATGATGAGGGTCCGTTCGAACTGGCCAAACGATTCGGCGTTGATACGGAAATAGGCTTGGAGCGGAAGCTCAACCTTCACTCCTTTCGGCACATAGACAAAGGAACCACCTGACCAAACAGCGGAATTGAGCGCAGCGAACTTGTTATCGTTTGCTGGGATAAGGGTGCCAAAATACTCCTTCACGATTTCTGGATATTTTTTTACCGCGGTATCCATGTCGCAGAAGATGACACCGAGCTTGGTCAGTTCTTTGTGGACACTCTCATAGACAACCTCGGACTCGTACTGGGCCGAGACACCAGCAAGAAAATTCTTCTCGGCTTCCGGAACACCGATCTTGTCATAAGTATCCTTGATTTCTTTCGGTAGGTCTTCCCAAGTTTGCGACTGTCCCTCGACCGCCTTCAGATAATAGGTAATATTTTCAAAATCGATTTTAGAGAGGTCAGCACCCCACTCGGGCATTGGTTTCTCCATGAATGTCTTATAGCTCTTGAGTCGGAAGTCGCGCATCCATTTCCCCTCTCCCTTGACACCCGATATCTCGCTAATGGTAGCCGCATCCAAGCCAGCGCTCGTCTTGTGGACGGAGCGTTCGGGCATAGAGAAACCGTACTGGTAGTCTCCGAGGTCGATGGCTGATTTTTTCGCGCGAGGCATAGCTATTTGATCGAGTCGAAACCTTTGGCTTCAATCTGTTTAGCGAGCGCGGCGGTGCCGGTTTTCATTAGGTGGCCATCTTTGAGGATGAGAACCGTATCGGGTCGGATCGCTTTCAAAAGTCGCGTGGAGTGAGTGATGAAGACAAGAGTTGTTTCTTTCGAGAGATGCTTTGCGAGGAACAGGGTAATCGTTTTTAACGCATCAACATCGACACCGGTATCGATTTCGTCGAAGATGGCGAAGTGCGGCTGGAGAAGTACGGCTTGCAGGGCTTCGAGCTTTTTCTTCTCGCCGCCCGAGAATCCGGCATTGAGCGAACGCTTCAAGAGATCGTCCTTGATGCGCAACTCATTGGCGTATTTTGCGACGAGTTTGTGCAGTTCGACTGGCGCGATTTTCTTTTCGAGTGCGAGCCGAAGGAGCTCGAAAACGGTCACGCCAGCGAGTTCCATCGGTGTCTGAAATGACAGAAAGACTCCGAGCTGGGCACGCTCGTCGGGTGAAAGTTTTTTCAGATTTCTTCCACCGATGAGCATCTTTGAAGTCTGTGAAAGGCGGTATTTTGGATGTCCCATGATGGCACTCGCGAGAGTTGATTTCCCTGAGCCGTTCGGCCCCATGAGCACGTACGTTTTTCCGGGGAGGAAATCAAAATTGAAAGTATGGAGAATCTTCTTGCCTTCAACGGAAACTGAGAGATTTTGGAGGGAGAGCATAGTTAGTGAGTGTTATGAGACAGGCGTTCGAGGGAAATATCGGAAAGCGTTTCCTCGATCTTCTCTTCGAGCGTCCGCCACACCTGATTTGTCTGGCAGTGACTGACCTGAAGACAGGGGAGAGTGCCGGTGGCAGGAGGTAGAAATGTTTCGATTGGACCATCGAGGACGCGGAGGATGTCCCAGGCACTGACTTCACTCGAGGAGCGTGATAATTTGTAACCGCCCGTGACACCTTTGGTCGCCACGACCATACCCGCCTTACGGAGCAACTGGAGAATCTTTTCGAGATAATCTTCCGGGAGATGTTCCGATTCGGCGAGGGCATGGATGGAGACGGCCTTGTCGGATTGCGCGAGCGCAATGGCTGCCCGGAGTCCGTAGTATGCCTTTTTTGAGACCTTCATCGCGCGTGAAAAATGATGTTTATTAAGAAGGTTTCCTTATAGGGAAAATGAGTCTTTTTCATGGATTTATAATGCGGACTAATTCAGTCCGATATAGAATACCAGGGTTGATTGGGGCTGTCAATTTTGGTAGCATGGGAAAACTATGGAGACACCCTATCTCGGTTTTTGGGAGCAGCTTCCTCGACCATTCTTCGTCTTGGCCCCACTCGCCAATATCACGGACTATAGCTTCCGCCAATTCATGACGCGTTATCGGAAGCCAGATGTCCTCTGGACCGAGTTTGTGGCCGCTGATGGGCTGTGTCACCCGAAAGGGCGCGCAGCACTCATTCGTGATTTGAAGTTCGATGAGAATGAACGACCGATCGTGGCCCAACTCTTTACCGGTCATCCAGAAAACATGTTTGAGGCAGCGAAGCTCGTGAAGAATCTCGGCTTCGATGGCATCGATATCAATATGGGGTGTCCCGACAAGAACGTCATGAAGCAGGGTGCCGGGGCGGCATGTATGAAAGATCCAGTGCTGGCACAGGCCGTCATACGCGCCGCGATGGAGGGAGTGAGAGCAGACGGTACCGCGCCGATTCCGATTTCTGTGAAGACACGCCTCGGGCTGAATCGTGATGACCTCGAGGAATGGTTGCCGAAAGTCCTCGAGACGAAACCAGCGGCTGTTACGTTGCACCTTCGGACCAAGAAAGAGATGTCGCTCGTCCCGGCGCATTGGGACCGGATGGCGAGCGCTGTTGCAATCAAAAACTCTCTGAGTCCCGAGACACTCCTCATCGGAAATGGCGATGTGAAGACTTTAGCCGAGGCGCGGGCGAAATGCATCGACACGGGTTGTGATGGTGTTATGATCGGACGCGGCGTCTTTGGCAACCCGTGGTTGTTCGACGAGACGAAGACGAGTGTGACTGTCCGCGAACGGCTGGAGGCGATTCTTGTTTTGACGGACATCTTTGAGTCTACGTGGGGCGATACGAAGAGCTTTGAGCTCTTGAAGAAACATTTCCAGGCCTATGTCGTCGGCTTTTCGGGCGCGCGCGAACTGCGCGCTGAGCTCATGCTTTCACATGATGGCAGGGCAGTGCGGTCCATCACTGAACAATTTCTTGCTGCACATCCTGATGCGGGAGCTGCCGTCATCGTGATGTAAAAAAAACGCCCCCGATGCATACGATGATGCGTCGAGGGTGAATGGGCCGGTTTCCGCCTAGCTCCGGGGGAGGCACTTCCAGGGGATTTCCTGTCCTGCGCGGAGCGGCTTGAGCCGGGCATCGCCGAACGTGATGTCGGTTGGAAGCGTCCAGGGGTTCCGAACGAGTTGAACCACATCCTGATTCCTGGGGAGTCCGTAGAAGTCCGGACCGTGGAAGCTGGCGAACGCTTCGAGCCTGTCCAGTGCATCGGCCTTCTCGAATACTTCCGCATAGAGCTCAAGCGCCGAGAGAGCGGTGAAGCAGCCGGCATGGCCACCGGCCTTCTCCTTCAATACTGTGGCATGGGGCGCCGAGTCAGTACCGAGGAAGAAGAACGGGGCGCCGATCGTGGCTGCTTCCACCAGAGATCCCCGATCACGCTCGCTCTTCAGGACGGGGAGGCAGTAGAAGTGTGGCTGCAGTCCATCGGTGAAGATGGCGTTCCGGTTGTAGAGGAGATGCAGTGCCGTGATCGTTGCGCCGAGGAGACGAGAATTGCACGCGTACACGTACTCAGTCGCATTCTCTGTCGTGATGTGTTCCATCACGATCTTGAGCGCAGGGAAGTCCTGGCGGAGCGGGATGAGCACGCGGTCGATGAAGACCGCCTCACGGTCAAAGATGTCGATTGCCGGGTCGGTCACTTCGCCATGGAGACAGAGGACGAGTCCTTCCTTCTGCATCGCCTCGAGTACCGGATAGATCTTCCGGATATCGGTCACACCGTCCTGACTGTTGGTGGTGGCGCCGGCTGGGTAGTACTTGCAGGCGACCACGAGTCCGCTTGCCTTGGCACGCCGCATCTCTTCGGGACTTGTCTCGTCCGTCAGGTAGAGCGTCATGAGCGGGATGAAGTGCTCCCGCTCCCCAGTCAGTGCCGCCACGATGCGGGCATGGTAGGCCATCGCGTCTTCCGTCGTCCGCACCGGCGGCTTCAGGTTGGGCATCACGATGGCCCGGTTGAATTGCCGGGCGCTATAGCAGGCGACCGACGCCAGAGCATCGCCATCACGGAGATGGAGATGCCAGTCGTCGGGCCGCACCATGATGAGATTCTGGGGCGTGCCACTGTCTTCATACTGGATTTGCATGTTGTGCTCCTTGTCGAACGTTGGTGTGGTTGAGGATCACATGAGCCGTTCAAGCAAACGGTCACTTTCGGCGATCAGGCTTTCGAAAAAGCGTGGCCCTTTCGGATGCCAATCCGGTCCGGAAGTGCATTGGACGGCCCGAGCACCGACATCGAGGTAGTCGGCGACATCATCTCCGTGAAGGATGCCGCCGCAGCCGATAAAGTCGATCTCCTCTGGACGGGGAATGGATGAAGCTTCACGGATCAGCTTCATCGAGATGGGCTTCAGGATGGGACCCGAGAGTCCGGCCCGGCCATCGAACGGGGTCGTGACTGGCGTGCCATTTGGCCTGAGGACGCGGCAATTTGCGAGCGTGTTGCTGAAGACGATCGCGCGGACGAACGGGTAGTGGCCGATGAGGCGCACCATCGCTTCGAGGAAGCCGGGCTTCACCACCGGTGCACCAGTGAAATCGATTCCTGGGTATTCGATGGCGAGCTGGTCGCGCTCTTCGGCCGTGATGTACGGCGAGAGCTTGACCCAGACTGGCTTCGTGAGCTCGTCCCGACGGCAGAGCCTTTCCAGTGCGGAGAGGGTCGCGTGAGCATGATCATAGCTGTAGGCGTCGGGAACTTTGCCGGTATTGCCACAGCCCCAGTTCACTTCGATGGCCGAGACACTCTTCCGTCGATTGGCCAGCGAGACGCACGTCGCGTACTCGTCAGCCGAGAAGGCGGCGATGTTCGCAATGGCCGGCCGGTCGAACGGGACGGTGTCGAAGCGCTCGAGTGATTCCTCGATTCCAGGATTCGGCATCCCGAACGAGTTCAGGCCGATGCCGCGTTCGCGAAACGCTGACCAGTCGTCTGGCCACTGCACGATGCCATCATTCTGCTGGCGTTCTCCTTGGGTGAACGAGCCAGCGATGACGGCGCCGAGCGAAACGTCGTGACGGAGGTACGGGATGAGTTGACGCGGGTCTTTGCAGACGCCAGCGCCGAGGATGATCGGCAGTTGCAGTTTGAGGCCGCCAACGGAGTAGGTCTTCATGACTGTTCCTTTCAGGGTTGGGTTGTCAAAGGTCGGAATACTCGGAAACCGAGGTCGGCGGCATTATATCAGCCGGTATGGACCTGTCAATAAAGAGCGTTGAATGAGCGAATGCAGCTATGGTATACTGGTCAAGGAAACAGCCTATGAGCTTCAAATCGCGTCATAAGAAAATTTATTTCGCCTGGGTAATCATCTCGGCCCTGGTCGTGCTGTCCATGGTGCTGTTTCTGGTCGCTCCTTTTTTCCTCTACTAGGCTATGAGTTGGCGCTCTCCGTGGGCCCGCCTGGGATTCATGCTTATGTTTAGTCTCGCTCTCTTCGCTGGTTGGACCAGTTTCCAGCAGTATGAGCGGAGTGTGCATATCCAACAGGAGATTGACGTCTTGAAGCATGAGGCTGAGCGGATAGCACGAGAGAACGAAACACTCTCAGGGAAGATTCAGTATTTTGCTTCACCTGATTTCAAAGAAGAGGAGGCCAAAGAAAAACTCGGACTCAGGCGTCAAGAGGAGAAAGTTATTGCTATTGAAGGCGATCTCCGGCTGGAACCGGACGAACCACTGGCCGATGAATCCTTGAAGACAGAAGCAATCACGTGGGAAACGCCAAATTATAAAAAGTGGTGGAACGTGTTTTTTACCCAGTCCATCCATTAAGTAGTCATCACGCCCCGTTATGGTCGAAGTCGATCTCCCTATCAAGCCTTTCAAGCCACAGTGGCCGAAGATTGTATTCGCCGTTTTTTTTCTGATAGCAATCCTCGCCGTCGGTGTCCTGGTTGTTGTTTACAAGATGCCCGACAGCGTCTTCGGTCGGCTGTTCACCACTCGTTTCCCATTTCCGCTGGTACTCGTCGGACAGGGGGTGGCGGTAACCACGCAGGGATTGGCTGAGAACCGTGAGGCGCTCCGTCACTTCTATGAGTCTCAGGACTTTGCCGAACTTGGCATGCGAGTCGATTTTTCAACAGAAGATGGGAAGAAACGGCTAAAAATTCGTGAAAGAGACCTCATCAATAAGATGCTTGAGGACCGGGCGCTTGAATTGCTGGCCCGGAATCGAAATATCGTTGTAACGAATGAACAAATAGAAGCGGAGACCACGGTCAAGATGAAGGAACTCGGAACGACGGACAAGGTTGAAGAAACCCTCGCTCGTCTCTATGGCTGGACACTCGCTGACTTTCAAAAGCAGATTGTCCGGCCGGCGATGTATGAAGAGGCGCTCCTGAAAGCATATGAAGCAGAAGTCAATCAGTCTGTCGCCGAGGAAAAAATTGCGGCTGCTCAGCAAGAATTAAAAGCAAAGAAACCGTTTGCCGATGTCGCCCGGAGTCATTCGCAGGGCGAAACACGTATGGATGGGGGTGACCTCGGTTGGTTCCAGCTCGAGGAATTGGCGCCAGAGTTGCGTAGCCCGGTGGACACTGCAAAACTCAATGTTCCGACTGGGACGATTGAGAGCCCGCTCGGCTATCATATTCTCTTGGTTGAGGACACCAAGCTCGAGAACGAGAAACGACTCTATCATATCCGGCAGATATTCATGCGCAAACAGAGCTTCGCTGATTGGTTATCGGCCCAAATGGGAGAACTGCCGGTGAGCATCATTTCGGATGAATACGAATGGTGGCGCGAGGAAGCACGGATAGAGTTTCGTTCAGAAGAGATGCGTGCCTTCGAAAAGAAGTTGCGTGAAAGCGCCGAGAGCGATCCGACGCTGCTCTTCTAAGTGGCGTATCATTCATAAATCAATCGTATGCAAAACCAAGATTCTCCTCTCGGCGTCCCAGGAAATCCGCTCGTGCCGCCAGAAACAGTCACTCTTCCTGGCCACGGTGGACCGCAAGTGATACTTCCTCATCGGGTGTCACGGACGCCATGGGCACTCGTCGTGCTCCTCTCATTTGTCTTCGGACTAATAGGCGGTTATATGGCGCGGCTTGATTCTGTTTCGGTGATTGCAAGACTTTTTCATGAAGGACCGAAAATGAATCAATCAGCGCAATCGCTGGTGTCTGCATCCGTACCGCTCGAGGACCAGGCAATTGTTGGTGTCGTGGAGCGAGGATCGCCTGCGGTGGTGAGTATCGTGATTTCCAAGGATGTCCCGAAGGTACGCAATACTTTTCGGACGCCGTTCGGATTCCCATTTTTTAATAATCGGAGTGAGGAAATAGCTCCTGGCGAATCGACGAGGCAGACGGTAGGGCACGGTTCGGGTTTTCTCGTTAGTTCAGATGGGTATATCGTGACAAATAAACATGTCGTATCTGATACCAAGGCTGAGTATACCGTCATCACCAATGATGGAAAGGAGCTGCCGGCGACGGTACTCGCGCTCGACCCGGTGAATGACGTGGCTGTCATCAAAGTGAATGGTGATGGGTTTCCTTCGTTGCCCCTTGGAGACTCTGATGGACTACGTGTCGGGCAGACAGCTATCGCGATCGGAAATCCTCTCGGCGAATTCGCTAATTCGGTTTCCCGTGGCATCATTTCCGGCCTGAAACGACAAGTGACGGCCGGCGTGTCATACGGCCAGGAAGAAGTGCTCCGCGATATCATTCAGACCGATGCCGCAATCAATCCGGGGAACTCGGGTGGGCCACTCCTCAATCTCGCGGGAGAAGTCATTGGCATCAATGTCGCAGTTGCACAAGGAGCGGAGAATATCGGTTTTGCCATCCCAGTCAATCAGATCAAACGTTCGGTCGATGAGGTGAAGCGGACTGGAAAGATTGCGATCCCGTATATCGGCGTGCGCTATATTATCTTGAATGATGAGATCGCGAAGCAAGCCAGTCTCCCTTTCGCCTACGGAGTGCTGATTCAGCGAGGTGAAAATCTGGTAGACTTAGCCGTCATCCCTGGCTCGCCAGCGGACAAAGCCGGTTTGGTAGAAAATGACATCATTCTTGAAATTGATGGTCAAAAGGTCGACGCAGAGCATCCGTTGGCAAACCTCATTGGGACACACCGGGTGGGTGATACGGTCACCCTTCGAATTTTCCACAAGGGTGATGAGAAAGAGATTGCGGTTCGCCTGGAAGAGCGGAAGACTCTCCAATAGCTTTTTGAGAAATTCTCAAAAATGAGGCGGAAAAATCTGGCTCTTGGCATGTGTCGATTGCACCGGTAAGATGCAGTCAGATTCGAAGTAGTGCGTGTTTTTTTGACCGTGTATCACCCTCGCCGTTGATTCAAAGAACATATTCCCGACATGATTTTTCACTTCACTGTTTTTTTGTTCTCGGCCGTTTTTTTTGGGATGCTTACGTATCTCATCCGTGAGCCGATTGTGCCAGCCTGGTCCTGGTATAGTCTCTCGACCTCGGTTTTCGTAATTCTGTCCATGGCCGCCTCCCGGCGGCTGACAGACAAATGGCATCCGGCGTTTTTGCCAAGCGTGGTGTCATTTAGCACGCTTCTACTCCTGTCTCTCATTGATGTCGTTTTTGAACAGCAAGTGTTTGTCTGGTTTGCGACAGTCCTTTTTTATAGCGCTCTCCTCGGCATCTATCGATTGAAACTCATTCCAACCGATGAAACAGCCCGAGCACTTCTGAATACAGCTGCCTTGGCCAGCCTTTTCTTCACGTATGCTGCGGCCTATGGCCTGTATCTGAACTATACCGTACCGCTCGCACTGCTCATGTTGGTATTTTTTTTGGTAACGGCGATCGTCGCTTTCCAGACACTGTATTGGGCTGGTCGGGATGATGCCCGGGAAATACTCCTCACGGCACTGGGTCTCGGTATGGTTATGGGTGAGCTCATTTGGATTGTGCATTTCTGGCCTTTTGGTTACCTGACAATTGGTGCCGTGATGCTCCTGTTCTTCTATCTGCTCTGGCGATTGGCAATCGATCTATTGCGGGGGACTGTCGTCTGGAAGAAGTTGCTGATCGAGGGCATAATCCTCCTCGCTCTCCTCGCCCTCCTCCTCGCAACCTCTCCCTGGCGCATGAGGGCATGACGGTGATTATTGCCGGAACCAGGAAAGTGTGATACAAACTGTCTAGACCTACTATGAAGTTTATTGTCTCTATCAAGCGGTTTTTCCGCCTCTTTGCCCTCTTTGTTCTCCTCACTCTCGTCGCTGGGGTGGTTGGTGCTTTTGTTTATGCCGCGCTTGTGCCTGCGCTTTCTTCGTGGTCTTGGACGGATCGTTTTTCCTGGCCTGGCTCATCAATGAACGGTCCAACCGTCATTCAGAAGACCGAACAAGTGATCCTCTCTCAAGAAGACGGGTTAGAGCGTTTCGTTAGTGCGCCACGATCGGCCATCGTCACGTTGCTTTCTATTCCGATTGATAAAAAAAATTTGGGGAGTACCGTGAAAGAGATATCGGGTGTTCTCGTTACCAATGATGGGTTGGTAGTGACATATGCTAGCGAGACGCCGCTCGCTGAAAAGCGTCGGTATACGGTCCTCTTTTCGGATGGTAACGCGTCTCAAGCCGAATTTGTCGCGTATGATGCAACCGTGAATATCGCCTATTTCCGTACGGAACGTGCTGATACACCGGCTATCGCCTTCGCCAATTCTTCGGATGTCCGACAGGGTCGGCGATTTATGGCGCTGGCGGGGACGAGCGATCCGGATGAAGGGAGGCTTTCCTCTGGCTATATCGGTGAGCGTTCCCGGACGTTCAATCTTTCCGGCAAGACGGTATCCTCGACAGACAAATGGGAGGGTGTTTTCTCACCGGATCGTCCGCTCGGTGCCGAATTTTCCGGCGGGGCGGCGGTTGCCATGAACGGCGAGCTCATCGGGCTTATTGGCACGCTGACTTTTGATGCGTCGGAACGCTCATTTATTATCCCGGCCAATGCTGTGCGCTTCTCACTTCAGCGCGTTATCAGTGGTGCTGAACCGGCACGTGCTTATTTTGGTGCGTACTATGTCACCCTGACCAAGGCAACGTCTCGGGTACTTGGTGTTTCTCGTGAACAGGGAGCGATGATTTATACTCCCTCGGAGAAAGCAGGTCTGGCAGTCATCGCGGGTTCACCGGCAGAAAAATCTGGACTCCGGTTTGGCGATATCGTAACGGCTGTCGATGGTCGCGAAATAAATCCTGATTGGCCGCTTTCGGTTGCTTTGTATGAGAGATTGGCTGGGAGTGAGATAACGCTGGATGTGCTTCGGGGTGGGGATAGCATCAGTCTCCGTGCCAACTGGTAGTATCATTTCTGAAGAATATTTTGATTTAAGGCTTGAGAAGGCCTTTTTTCTTTGACACTAAGGAACGGAGTCCGTACAATGGAAGTAATACATTACACCTTATGCGGCAATCACGACTATTTACCAAGACGAAGAAGGAGGCACCTAAGGATGAGGTGAGTCGGAATGCTCAACTTCTGATCCGAGCGGGATTCATTCATAAAGAAATGGCGGGAGTGTATTCCTTCCTTCCCTTGGGGTTGCGCACGCTCAATCGGGTGATGCAGGTCATTCGCGAAGAGATGAATGCTGTCGATGGGCAAGAAGTCTCTCTGACGGCTCTGCAGGAGAAAGTCCTCTGGGAAAAGACTGATCGCTGGGATGATGAGAAGGTTGATATCTGGTTCAAGACGGTTTTAAAGAATGGGACGGAAGTTGGTCTCGGCTGGTCGCATGAGGAACCAATTACTCGACTCATGCAGCAGCAGATTGCCTCGTATCGGGATTTCCCTGTCCTCTCGTATCAGTTCCAGACCAAGTTTCGAAATGAGACACGAGCCAAGAGTGGCATCATGCGGACGCGTGAGTTCATCATGAAAGATCTCTATTCGTTCTCGCGTACGATAGAAGAGCATGAAAAGGTATATGCATCGGTGCGAGAGGCGTATATCAAAATTTTTGAGCGTGTTGGTTTGGGGGAGCTCACCTATCCGGCGTTTGCATCCGGCGGCGCTTTCAGTAAGTATTCCGAAGAGTTTCAGACCGTGAGTGACGCCGGGGAAGACGTGCTTTACGTTGATGAAGCGAGTGGAAAGGTCCTAAACAAAGAGGTATTGACCGACGAGGTGCTCGCTGATCTTGGGGTGAAGCGAGAGAATCTCGTGGAGAAAAAGTCCATTGAAGTAGGAAATATCTTTACGCTTGGAACGAGATTTTCGGAACCGCTTGGACTTTCCTATAAGGACGAGTTGGGAAATACCGTCCCAGCAGTCATGGGTTGTTATGGTATCGGCCCAGCTCGTGTCATGGGGACGATTGCTGAGGTATTGTCGGATGACAAGGGCTTGGTCTGGCCATGGTCAGTAGCGCCGTTCCAGGTCCATCTACTCTCGCTTGGGGCGGATGAGAAGGCGGACGAGGTGTATGCAGCCCTCACAGAGGATGGGATCGAAGTGCTCTACGATGATCGTGATGCGAGTGCCGGTGAGAAGTTTGCTGACTCCGATCTTTTGGGTATCCCGTGTCGGATTGTCATCGGTAAGCGAACACTTGAGAGCGGCGCGGCCGAGGTGAAGATGCGAACGGAAGCGACGGCAGAGTCGGTGCCTTTTAATCAGCTCAGTGCTTTGATACGAGAACGTTATGCCGATGAAAAAAAAATCAGCTAAGAAAATCGTGCTGAGAGACCGCATCATTATTTCCCTCGGCGGATCGCTCTTGGTTCCGGAGTCGATTGACGATGTGTTCGTCAGTGCCTTCAAAAAATTTATTGTCAGCCATATCGGAAAAGGATACCGTTTTATCCTCGTCACCGGCGGCGGGAAGACGGCCCGGAAATACATCGAATCAGCTGCGACTGTGACTCGGATCAATGATGAGGACCGTGACTGGCTCGGCATCCACGCGACTCGTATGAATGCTCATCTCGTCCGGACTATTTTCCGCGAATATGCTCACCCCCGAATCAATACGAACCCACATGACCTCGAAGACTTCTACTCCGCGCCAGAACCAATCCTCGTCGCGGCTGGTTGGCGGCCAGGATTCTCGACTGACTTCGACGCGGTAGTTCTCGGCAAATATCTCGGCGTAAAACGGATTATTAACCTCTCGAATATCGAGCGCGTCTACGACAAGGATCCTCACACGCACAGCGATGCGACGCCGTATGACAACCTCACCTGGAAAGAATTTCGAAAGATTGTCGGAAATAAATGGAATCCGGGCATGAATGTCCCGTTTGATCCGATTGCGTCGGCGATGGCAGAAAAGGAGGGTATGGAGGTAGCGATTATGAATGGCGGCGACCTCGAAAATGTCACACGCTACATCGCGAGCAAGAAATTCGTCGGAACGCTGGTGAAAGACTAGTCTATGCGCGTAGAAAAAGTTCTCATTGCCGAGCCTCACGGGTTCTGCGCCGGTGTCGCTCGGGCGGTGAAAGCAGTTGAGGACACGCTCAAACTCCTGGGAGCGCCGGTCTACGTGAAGCATGAGATCGTTCACAACAAGCATGTCGTC
This sequence comes from Candidatus Moraniibacteriota bacterium, assembly GCA_049290475.1. Lineage (GTDB taxonomy): Bacteria > Patescibacteriota > Minisyncoccia > Moranbacterales > UBA1568 > SSEF01. The sequence goes on from JBATNS010000016.1 coordinate 20,673, forward strand.
GACACTATTGCCAGGCAAGGCGCAATTACAGTCGAAGAGCTCGATGAAGTACCGGAAGGTTCGGTCGTCGTATTTTCGGCCCACGGTTCGCCCCGAGCACACTATGAGACGGCGAGAGCACGGCAGCTCCGCTTGGTTGATGCGACTTGTCCACTCGTCACAAAGGTCCATCTTGAAGTGCTACGTTTTCTCAAAGAGGGTTATCAGATAGTCTACATCGGCCACCGTGGTCATATCGAGGGTGTCGGTGTTCTCGGTGAAGTGCCCGGTGCCAACATTCCTCTGATTGAGACAGTGGCGGATGTCGAGGCGTTGGCGTTGCGACAGACTGAGAAACTGGTCTACCTCACTCAGACGACACTCTCCATCGATGAGACTACTGAGATTATCACGGCTCTCAAGGAAAAGTATCCGTCCATCATCGCTCCGCCGCTTGATGATATCTGCTATGCGACAACGAATCGTCAGGGGGCAGTAAAGGCGCTCGCTAAGGTGGTTCCGGTCGTTATCGCCGTTGGTTCGGTGACCTCCTCGAATTCGAATCGATTGCGTGAGTCGGCTGAACGCTCCGGTGCCCGGGCGTATTTAGTTGACGACGTGGCTGAACTGAATCCTGATTGGTTCGAAGGCGTCGCTATCGTCGGTGTGACTGGTGGAGCGAGTGCACCCGAAGATCGAATTCAGGAAGTCATCACGTTTTTTACCGACCGAGGAGCAGTGGCCGAACGCTTTTTACTGAAAGAAGAAAAAATGTTTTTCGCCGAGCCAGTCGAACTGATGCAGATTCGGCGGGAAAGCACAGAAGGAGTATGAAGCTCGCGATTCAAGCGAGCGATCTCGATCACGCTCGGATTGATGGTACTCGAGTGTATCTACGAGAACTCTTAAAACGGTTCGGATCAATTTCATCCGAAACAGAGTTTATTCTCTATCACAAGAAAGAGTTCAATCCGGTTCTAGCTCCACCACAGTATCCAAACTATACTGAGCGGAGTATTCCTTTTCCCTATGCGTGGATGCAGACGCGCTTTGCCTGGGAAATGTTTTGGGATTGTCCGGACCGACTCTTTCTCCCGATTCAAGCAGCACCGCTCTATCTCCCCAAAGGGATTGATGTGACCGCGACCATCCATGATCTCGCCTTTCGGCGTTTTCCTGAAACGTTTCCGAAGCAGCATCTCTACAAGCTGAATTTCATGCTGAATACAGTCGTCCGTCAGGCAGGTCGTCTCATCGCCGTGTCGGAATCGACGAAACGTGACTTGCTTGAATTTTTCCCAGCGCTCGATGAAAAAAGCATCCGGGTTATCCATCATGGTTTTGATGCGCAGTTCTTTGGAACCAAGCTGTCCGAGGCAGAGCGTTCTCTTGTGCTCGGCTGTCATGGACTGGAATCAGAAAAGTATGCATTGTACGTTGGCGCGCTTCAGCCACGGAAGAACCTCGTACGGCTTATCGAGGCTTTCAGTCGAGTAAAGGAAAGGATTCCTGAGATGCGGTTGGTGCTCGCCGGTGAACTAGCCTGGCTTTCTGATGGTATTCTCACGGCGCGGGAAACAAGTCCGCATAAAAACGACATTATTCTCACCGGACGAGTCAGCTTTACCGATCTCCGTGTGCTCTATCAGAGTGCTCGGCTTTTTGCTTTCCCATCATTGTACGAGGGATTTGGTTTGCCGATTCTCGAGGCGTTTGCATCTGGCGTACCGGTCCTGACAGCAGATAATTCCAGTTTACGGGAAGTCGCCGGCGCCGGCGCGATCTATGTTGATGCTTCGAGTAGTGCGGATATCGAGGAAAAGCTCGCCAGGCTTTGGTCTGACGAGGCGCTCCGCCAGTCCTGCATCAATCAGTCGGCAATTGAACTCAAACGCTTTTCCTGGGACAAGACAGCACGCGAAACGCTTAATGTCATTTCGCAATAAATTTCTTCTCTAAATCAGATCTGGGTATCAAGATAGGATGGTGGTTTTGAATCAAAACCACCAAATGTAACTGAACGGGGGAACTTATTTTAGAAACAGAATATTGCCTTTGGCGACTGACTTCTTTCGTACCCTGAAGATGTGAAGCGGTATGAAATTTTAAAGCGAGAACTGGTTTGGCAATATGCTGATGTGAGAGAATTTCGGTCTAATGGTATTTTAGGGAGGCTAGATTTCACTTTTTCTCACCATTGAGTATTTCAAAAACCACTCTGTTTCTTCGCTCTTCTGAGAGTCCACTATGGACTCGGAGGAGCTTTTTCATTTGAGT
>JBATNS010000017.1:0-4621 GCA_049290475.1 Candidatus Moraniibacteriota bacterium
AACACAGGCTCGGAATCAGCAATCGTTCCGTCTAAATCAAAAATAATAGTTTTGAGCATGCATTTAGGATAACATGCCGCTGAATTGACACCCATCACTCGAGAAGGGTATAACGAAGGCATTGTAACTTACCAAAAAGGGGATTCAATAGTGACGCCCAAGCATGTCATCGGTTTTCAATTACGCGATTTGGCTGGCAGCATGCCGCCGGATCATCAACCGGTCTCACTCAAACCCGGTGGTTTTCGTCGAGTGAGGCTTCATCAGATTTGGGTTGATCGCCGTACGGATGAATTTTGGTCTATCGCCCGTTTCCCGCCGGTGCATGTGGCTGGGCATCGTCGGTACACGCTCAAACGCTATGGTGGCTATTCGGCTGAAGAACGCTTACTGGATCAGCTACAGCTGGAAAAGGAGATGCAAGTTCTCGAGGAAGCAATAGCGCACCGGCGGGCGCGTCGAGAGAGCCTCCAGTCACGGTATGACGACGGAGAAGTGGATACCGGGGCTTTCCCCGATGTTGCCAGCTACATCCGTTCCTTTGGTTTCGATCCTGAAACCGGATTCCGCATCGATTGATGCGGTTTTTTTATTTGAATTCGTAGAGGACGGAACGGAAGCTCACGATTTGGTTACGTTTGTCGAGCCCGATGCCTTCTTTTTTGTAGAGCTTCATTCGGTGCGTGCGGTGTTGGTCATCGATCCAGATATGGCCGTCGGCATAGACGATACGGTGGAAGGGGATGGATTTCTCACCATTCTCCCAGGCTTTGGATAGGATGCTGGTGATGCTCTGCGACGACATCGGACCACCACCCGCGGCCCTTGCAATCCGGCCATAGGTCGTCACTCGGCCGGTTGGTATCGAGAGCGCGAGTTTTACGACGCGTTCGCTGAAGGTTTGCATACGTGTGAAAATTTTAGCCCCAACGTTTTCCGAGGGTATAGCCAATATAAATCCCTACTCCGCCACCGATGGCGCTCCACAGAACGGAGGAAAGTGAAAATACACTACCGCCCCAAAGAATGGGCAGATATGAGCCAATGGTGCTCCCGATAAAGAGGAAGGGGTAGATAAGCTTATTGTCCATTATCTTAGAAGCTATGAATCAGCCATTGTAATTCCTGGAGCAGTCCAGCTCGATTTTTAAATCGAAAATCATGGTCACCATCGATCCCGAATACTCGGATTCGGGGCGAAAGCAAAGACTTTCTTTCCGCCGAGACAACGTCATCCTGTTTCGCGAGTATGACCGTGAGCTCGGTTGCTTCCGAAAACGCATTGAAGAGCGCGATGGGGTCAATGGCCTCGCGTTCCTTCCAGAATGTCGCGGGTACGAGGGTGAAGCTGCCATCGTGTCGCGCGAGACGCGAGAGCCCATTCGGATCGATGACTGATCCAGGGCGGCCAGTAAAACGTTCAAGCGATGTTGATTTCATTTCAAGTGGGGGAGCGAGAAAGATGGCCTTGCGGATATCCTCAGGCAGAGCGAGGGCGGCGGTGATACAGCCAAGCGAGTGGGCAATGATATCGATTGTGACATCAGGAAACTGTTCTTTCACGCGAGCGACCTCCGTGAGGAGGATGTCCTTTTGTTCGGATAGGGCGCGGACTGTGAGCGTGTTTTCAGTTCGATTCGGGATATTGTAATCGAACAGGACATTTTCTGCCACTGGGAATGCGGCTGCGATATCGGTGAACATCCCGCGGGCATCGCGCTCCACACCGAAACCGTGCGAGAAAATCATGACATGCGTCGGTTGGCTTGTCATAGGGGGGCGCTAATGTAGCTTACTTTCTTACGATACCACAGGGGGCTGATTGAAAATCGCGGTTTCATGCTATGGTGGGAGGTGATAATTTAAGGCTCAATCGGGATGAAATATGATGTCGTGGTAATTGGGGGCGGGCCAGCCGGTATGATGGCAGCTGGGCGGGCAGCCGAATGCGGCGCGCGCGTCTTGCTCCTGGAAGTGAATGTAGCGCTTGGGAAGAAACTCCTCATCACCGGTGGTGGCCGCTCTAATGTGACCAATGCTGAGTTCGACCAGCATCTCTTTCTCGCGAAGTTCAAGGATGCCGCGAAGTTCCTCTTTTCACCGCTCGCCCAGTTCGGGATTCAGGACAGTCTGGATTTCTTCCATGCTCATGGCATGCCGACGAAAGTTGAGGCTGAGAAGCGAGTTTTTCCAGAGAGTAATCGCGCCCAGTCGGTCTGGGATGCGCTCGTCCGCTATATGCGAACCGGTAAAGTGACGATAAAAACAGAGAGCGAAGTCGCAGGACTTGAAACGGCTGATGGGAATATCAGCGGAGTCTGGCTAAAAAATGGAGAGGTGGTATCTGGAGCGGCATATGTCATCGCAACAGGTGGCAAGAGTCGCCCGGAAACCGGTTCAACAGGAGAGGGGTTCGATTGGCTCCGGGCGATCGGTCACGAGGTCAGTGAGCCACGGCCCTCGCTCGTGCCGCTCCGGATTCGTGAGAAGTGGGTACACCAGCTGTCGGGGCTGAGTTTCCCTGAAGCCAAGCTCACGGTTTATCAAAAAAATGAGAAGCAAGAAGGTAAACGCGGGAAAATACTCTTCACTCATTTTGGGCTTTCGGGACCACTTGTCCTCAATATGAGCCGGGATATCAGCGAGTCGCTTCAGTACGGAGAGGTGAAACTCTCCATCGACCTCTGGCCACAGATGAATATCGGCGAGCTCGATAAAGAGGCGCAAGCGCTCTTTGAGGGAGAAAAAAACAAGCAGGTAAAAAACAGTCTGGATGGATTCATTCCGGCACTACTCATTCCTGTGGTTCTGAAGCTCTGCAAAATTGATCCAGAAAAGGCGGTGCACAGCGTCAGTCGCGAGGAACGGCTTGCGCTGGTCCGGAGACTGAAGGATTTCTCGATGACGGTCAGTGGGCTCCTCGGTGCGGACAAGGCCGTCGTGACGAGCGGGGGAGTCAGCCTCGAAGAAGTCGACTTCAAGCACATGCGCTCACGGAAGTATCCGAACCTCTATCTGGTCGGGGACATCCTCGATATCGACCGGCCATCAGGTGGCTACAGCCTCCAGCTTTGCTGGACCACTGGTTATGTTGCCGGATCGTCAGCTACAGAGCGTAGTCAAAACCATCAATGATGGCAAATATTTGATTATATCGGAGATTGCGAGAGGGGAATTCTACGCATAATAATGTCATCATAATGAACGTTATTATTAACAGCGCTTAATAATCAAGAAATTTTTGTATATTTTAGTATCCGGATTATAATTCGTAAATGGTTGATAGCATTTAATATCTTAATACTATCGTTATGCTCTTTATGTGGACAGCAGAACTCTCAGTAGGAGACACGGCTATTGATGCTCAGCACCAGGGTCTTTTTCAGACGACAAGCAGACTTCTCGAAACCATTATTGATGGTGTGCCTGACTCTGAAAAGATTCAAGAAGTCATCGCATTTTTGGACGAATATATCGCAACACATTTTGCTTTTGAGGAGTCCTATATGTATTCGTATGGGTATCCGGAAACAGAGGAACACAAAATGCTTCATCAGAATTTTACTGAACAATACACTCAGCTCAAGAAAAAAATTGATATCATCAAGCCGACAACTACATCATTGCTTAATCTCGAAAATTTTCTTGGCCAGTGGCTGGTTCATCATATTGGCAAGGAAGATAAAAAGTATCATCAGTACATCAAGGAGCATCGACAATAGACACTCTGATTCTGGCAAGAAAAGGGATTAGGTGCCTATTGTACAAATGCTGGGTTTATTGGACGCGTTCAGAACTGTTGACTGGAAAGAAGCGAAAGAACACTTAAAACTTTTGGAGGGAGTTAGGGCTCTTAGTTTTATGCGGTGACAATTTTTAGATTTTTTGTATCGATAGATCCTCTATAGAGAATGTAGGGAATGAGGTGATAGAGAAGTGGTTTCTTTCCCTGGCTTATAAGTTCTTTGTAATAGCCTCTAGTTTTCTGCGGTACCTCTGAATATTCAGCTATTTTTGCTGGATCGTATAGTTTAAAGTTCTTTTTTTCTGAAATGTCTTGCAAGCTACTTTGAGTATAGAGATAAATAATGGTGTTTTCTACCTCGAGTATATTGGGATCAATTTGAAAACACTTCATTTTAAAATCAGGTGCTCGGCCAGCTTCAATAAGCGCTCGCTTCATTTTTTCGGGAGAAACGGCGGTTAAGTGAAGGACATCATTCCAGAGACAATTAAGGAAAGGGATGTGTACGCGTAAGAGAGTCTCTCTTCCTCTATACTTTACTTTCTCTTTTTCAAATACATGTGGAAGAAGCGTTTGTAATTGATTGAGAGGATACAGCGTATCCCCTGTCAGATTCTTTGGTACTTTATGGTAGAGATAGTACATAATATGTGCTGAGGCTCTGGGATTTATCCGCCTTTGGGGGACGAAGTCCGCCTGAACGATTCATTCGGGCAGGCTGGAATCTATCTCTAGGATTTTCAAGAAATATTTCGAAGTCTGTGAAGTTTCCGGACCCCGAGTATGATCCATATAATATAAGAAAGGCCAAAAATCGGTAGGCCAAACCCCCAAGTCTCTGGGTCGTGTAAGCCACCGAAACGAACAGCTGTACGA
>JBATNS010000018.1:0-5037 GCA_049290475.1 Candidatus Moraniibacteriota bacterium
GCCGCAGACTCTGCTCAGAGTGATACTCCTGGTAGCTTTCGAGCCCAACATTAATGATGATGAAGATAGAAATGAGTAGCGCCTCAAACCGCTCACCAAGGAAAAAGGAAAGGGCCGCTGCAGCGAGAAGGAGATACAGGAAGGACGAACGCAAGCGCCGTTTGATCATCGCTGGCCACGGTGAAACCTCACCTCCCAGACGATTTGGACCATATTCAGAAAATCGCTCTTTGACCTCGGCCTGAGAAAGCCCACTCCGCCGAGAATGCATCTCGACGATGAAGTCCTCCGGCTCAGGCAAGGCCATCTTTTTCCACTGCATAAAATCTCTTTTTGTTTGCTTTTTGTTGGAGCGCGAGCATGGCCTCGAAGTCATCTTCCGTTATGACTTTATTTTTTCGCTCATGCCGACACTTTACGCAACGGTGCAGAATCTTCCAGCTATGACCAAATGGCTCAATCCCGACCGGTTCCATGAGACCGCCACATTCCGCCGCCCGATCGCCTGGATGAATATCGACATGCTGGCTATAGAGGCAGCGCGGGCAATGGTTCGTATAGCCGCTCCCCGAGACTTCGAGAGCGCAATGAGCGCAGACAAATCCCTCAACACGTCGCTGAAAGCGCTTGGCCGGAAGTATTTCATCCATAGTCTCCAGTATACCAGGGACTGCCTGACAGCCCTACTTATTTTTTGAGAATACTATTGATAGCATCTTCATCCTGACAAGTGTATTTTCGATGCGCTGAATAGTAGCGCTTCTTCGGTCCATAACACCCATTGTTTTCCCGATGGAGCGTCGCCATGAGCGGCAAGAGAAATCCGACACGTTCCCTGCGGAATTTCTCATGTAAGCGCTGCATCGTTTCAGCCCGTCGTTCCTTACTCATCCGAGTAAAGACGCTCATATCGTCACCGATCTTGCCGCTCCAGTCAAAATGAACGAAAACATTTTTTGCCTTATTCTTGTAGTTCGGATGCCAGAGGAGCCCCCAGCACCAGTCCCCCGGCTCCTGCCACCAGCGACTGTGACAAGCATTGTCCTGGACATCGCCCCTCGCATCGATACCAACTCCACCTTCGATGAAGTCGAAATTGGCCAGGTAGACCGGATCAATGATGTCATTCGTCTGCGCCCCGATGACGATCTCCATCCCTCGAAACTCCGCGTAGTCGCGCATCCCTCGGATGATGTCCGGGATAATCGCTTGCGACAGATCGCTCCGCTCCTGATAAAATACCTGTCCAAACAGGAAGCTTTGAATCCCCATGTCCATCGCCCGTTCAGTGATGTATTTCAAATATTTTCGGTACTCCTCGCGTTCGAAGGACGGTTTGCAGGTATGCTCGCCCCAATCATTCTTCGTTCCGTTCCGGCACATTTCCTTGAACTCAAATTCTCGTTCTTCGGCCGGGAAATAATAGTCCTCGTTCGTTGAGATCGCTTCGGCGATGAACATGCCGTAAATGATATCCTTCCGATCGATCTTCGAAACGATCTTCCGCGCGAGTTTGAAATCCGGTGGCTTGAGCCACGTTTCTAGCGCGCGATGGAGATACGCGCATTCCGAGCGATTAACGAGAGTAATCGCGCTATTGATATCATCACCATAACCCGAAAGAAATCCGTCAGCCACGCAACCGTCATATTTCATCCGGTCCATTGACGGTGGTGGGGGCGGGGGCAAAGGTGGCATATCGAGGAGCTCCTCAATTGGCCGTTCACCCTCATCCTCTCCATGAAGTGACTCCTTTACCTCGTCCCAGACTGGTTCAGGACTGACCCATGCATCGACCGGCTGCGGATTAACTGCTATTTGTGATACCAGAACCACCTTCGGCCGCATGAAAAGATACGTTCCTCCCAGGCCGAAAAAGATGATCAGTCCGACCATGACGGCCTGCACAGAAAGAAAACGCTTTTCCCTCCGATCCATATTTTGACGAAAGGCAAGCATATTGGCCCCACTAGTATACCGCGGAAACAAAAAAGCCTCGAACGAGGCATTTGGAGCGAGAGACGGGAATCGAACCCGCGTGGTCAGCTTGGAAGGCTGATGCACTACCATTGTGCTACTCTCGCAGGCAGGTTTATTTGGTGACCTGATTGGCCGGAGTGAGTCCCGTGAATGGGTCGTTGACGAAGCGCTCTTTGGACACACCCATATCAACAAGTGCTTTCTCCATCGCCTCAATAAAAGCTGGGGCACCAGCGAGATAGTACCAGCTCGTCGTAATATCATCGGCGGACAGGTACTTCCGGAGCATCGCTTCACAAATATATCCGCGTTCATCATTTCCTCCTACACACGGAATGGTTTCTTGGGAGAACGTGGTCACATACTGATAATTTGGAAGAGTGAGCATCTTCAATTCTTCGTGGAAAGCAGCATCCTTCAGCATTCGATTGGAATAGAAGAAGCTGAACGGCCGGTCGAGGCCCACATGGGCCGACTCCACGAGGATACTCCGAATTGGCGTCACCCCAATGCCACCAGCAAGAAAGACAACACGCTTATTATCAGTCGCGTGTGAGAGCGTAAAGTGACCGATTGGCTTCGTTGCTTGAGCTACTTCCCCAGGCTCAAGCGCCATCAACGTCTGTTTGAATCCGCTATCTGTGATTCGAACCGAAAAGACAAGCTCCGGCTCGTTCGGTGCTGAGCAAATCGAAAGCGAGCGCACTGGGCCGCGTTTGTCAGGTACTATGAGACGCGGCAAAACGAGCGCGACATACTGACCGGCCTCAAAGGTGAAGTCCGCTGGCTTCTCGAAGAAGAAAGACCACGTACCATCAGCAACCTGGACTTTACTTTTGAATTTGAGAAGGGAATTAGCCATAACGAGACAATTGTAGCGATTCCTCGGTCGCAAGTCAAAACCGGCTTCCCAAGGCTTGTTTCAACATCTATCATGCCAATGAGTCCACTTCAATAACGAAAAACTGAATATGAAAATCCACGAACTCGGCCATGTAGTGCTCTATGTTTCCAATCTCGAGCGCTCCCGTGTCTTTTACCGAGATGTTCTCGGCTTCCCAGAGATCAAAAGTGACATGCGCGGTGCCGCCCTCTTCACCACTGGCCGGACTCACCACGAACTTCTCCTCATGGGCATCGGTGGTACTCCCCGACCGAATCATGTACCAGAACCGGGCCTCTATCACATCGGTCTCAAAATTGGGAATACCGATGAAGAACTCCGACAAGCCGTGAAAGAGCTTGAAACCGCCGGCGTCACTATCATCGGTACGGCCGATCACACCGTCACCCACAGCCTCTACATCCTCGATCCCGATGGCAATGAACTCGAACTCTATGCCGATGTCTCGGATACCTGGAAGACCGACCCGTCCGCCGTCGTCCGCCCAACGCGTCATCTCGAACTCTAAAAAGTTTATATAAAAATTGAAAGGGCTCCGCAGACATAGTCTTTGGAGCCCTCAGGAACGGACAATGCCGTATTGTGCCTTACCGGTGCAAATAGACTGAAGTTCCGGTTAGACGACCGTTGGCCGCATGTGTGCCGGATCGACAAGTTATTTACTGGTCGGTGGCTAACCCGTCCACTGACAGGTTGTGTCTTTTCCCCTTTTTTGGTAGGAGGACACACCGCTTGGTACTCAGATCGAAGGCGGACCTACGCTCACCGAGGGAAACCCACGGGAACTATCCGGTATCGACCCTACAGGCCAGTGCGACTGACCAAATTGGACGGGTCTCTGCAGTGGTACATCCTCACTCCTCGTGGTTGTACGGCGCTTCGTGCCGCGTTCGCGATGACACAGGGTCACCATCGGTATGGGGCACGCACGCCCCGTGCCAGCGTTTTGGTGTTACGGATACCATGCTCGGCAAATGGCGACAGCGGGCGCCACTGGGTCAGGACTCGAAGTCAGTCCCTTGCCGGCAGGCGCGGCCTGGCCGTCCGATCGGCGATCCACCCCGGTGACTTCCTGCTGCGCAAGGGCCGCAAACAGGATGACGTACGAGACGGATGCCACGACGGGCAGGCGACGGGCGAGGCTCATGAAGCCCCTTTCTCTTGTACGGGCCACCCAAACGAGCGCGCCAGTCTAACTGGTCTTGGCTTGAAAACGAGTGGCCCCGCCGCCGGATCAGCGTCGGGCCGAGTTGGCCAGGCGCGCGACCGCGGCCACCAGGCTGCCCACACCACCGTGCCGGCGCCGATGCGGCCGTTCTTGACGTCGAACGTGATGACCATCGCGCCGAAGGGTTCTTGGCGGCGACGTGGTTCACAGTAGCAGGTCCTTCTTGAAGTCGGCCACGCCCGCGGTCTCGGCGGTGATGGCGCTCGGTTTGTGCCCAGGCCAGCGTGGCCGACGGCACTGTACAGCGTGTTGCGGTATTCCGACGAACGGATCACCGTGTTCACAAGCTGTTCTTCCAGATCATAGTCGTTCTCCTTCACGGTTCTGACCAGTTGCACATGCAATCCGGAAGGACTGCGCTCCCGCTGCTTCACCTTGAGGATGAGAGCAGACGGCCAGATAGCGCCTTCTCAAAAGAAAGCGACACATGGCCGTCTACTCGAAATGTATTGCAGAGATATTCAAAGAACGTATTTCGGATACTAGCAAAGATGCTTTTACCGTTCAAGCCATTTTGGCTCGAAAAAAGAAAATATCACACATCTAATATTCTGTCAATACTGAAAAAGTGATAGGTGATTCGTATAAAAAAATGACGCCCCGGGACCACAATGGATCTCGGGGCAATCAGCCGGCGGCCGCTACCTGGCGGGAGACAATCGTCTTCGATGCCGGTGGGCTTTCTGGCTGGCGTAGCGCTGTGCAGTCATGAGAGAAATTCTCCTTTCGGGGTAGGGCTCAGAGGAGCCCTACTTCCTTCGCCGGGACAGTCCCAGCTTCGAGAAGCGGTCACCGCGCCCGGTTTCCGACGAATCGGAGAGGCGGGGCGGCGACGCGACGCGCGCGGCCGAACGGTCAGGCGAAGGGGGCGGTGCCCAGGCCGGCGGCGCTCGTGCCGTCGCTGTCGTCGATCTCGGTCCTCGCC
>JBATNS010000019.1:0-8633 GCA_049290475.1 Candidatus Moraniibacteriota bacterium
CCTTTGTCCCATGGCGAGACGACGATTTGCCGGGGTTCCGGCACCGAGATGCTTGAAATCTGCATCAGAGGCGTTTGGGCATTGTAGTAGTCAACGACAAGGTTCTCGACGATGCCTGGATTGGCCCGACCCGTCCGAAGTGTTCCGGATTCTTCTGTGAAATGACTCAGCGCCTTTTCAAACGCCTCTCGCTTCCCCTCGATAATTTCTTTGACCATACGCTGCAGCTATATGTTAATTACTTCATTTTCCGAAGTCCGAGATAGATTGTTTCCGGGTACACGGGATCATACGTTATGACAGAGACTTCCCGGTCGATTCCAAGCACATTCACTGACCAGGTTTCTCCGGCGTTCAGTGACTTGTACAGGGCTCGACCGGCGACAAACATGATCTCATCCGAATTCTTTGGATTAACCGCAAAGGCTCGGATGGGGAACTTTTCGGCGCTTTCAATGATGTTTATTTTTTCCCAAGTCTTGACTGAATCACGACTCCGATACAAGCCTGTTTTCGTACCGGCATATATCGTACCGGATATATTCGGATCAGCAACAAGGGAAGCGAGACTCTGCGGAGGCGCAATCGTCACGGGGACAACACCTGGGTTCTTTTTTCGTTCTTCTTCAAGAATTTTTGTCCAATCACCCCACGTCTCTCCCGCATCAAATGAAACATATGCCTTGGCATTGAAAGCTAAGAGATACATCAGGTTCGGATCTTTGGCATCAAAGGCAATGGTCACGATGGGACCGTCCACCCTCGCCCCGACATTTTTCCAGGTATCACCACCGTCCTTGCTCTTTACCACCGTCCCGGTACTTGTTCCAGCATAGAGGATATTCACATCTGTCGGGTGTTCAGCCAATGTCGGAATCGATGACCCAGATCCCGGTTCGCTATAGACATCCTGCCAGGTCTCGCCGCCGTCTGTGGTACGGAAAATCTTTCCTCGCTCTCCGACCACTCCCGTCGCATACATCCGATCGACGCTCCGGCGCGAAGCAATGAAACTATACACTTTCTGAGGCGGAAAATTTACCGGCTGCCAGACTTCAGCGCCGTCGACCGTCTTGAAGATCATATCATCAATTGTACCGACAAAAATGTCCGGTGTCCGACGGAGTTCTTCAGCTTGCTGACGGTTATCACCACGTTGCAGGAAAGAAATGGCCAGAACATCAGCTTTGGTCAATTTTCTCTTTTCATCGACAAAGGTTTTCGGGGTAAAGGTCTTTCCACCATCGTCCGAACGCCAGATACTCCCTGGCGACGAAGCAGCATTGAAAGCCGCGTCCCCGCCGGCCGGACTGGCCCCGCCGCCGATTTTTGGCGGCGTCAGCGCACAGCCGGAAAGGGAAATGAGCACAACGCCGAGGCTACTGAATCGAAGAATATTTTTTATCATAGAGAATATTTCTCTCCCATTATACCATGCGCCCTCAAGAGAAAAACCACCCGTGACTGGATGGTTCAAACACAGAAAAAAAATAACGTAGCCAGCCTCTCTCGCGATAGGCAAGCGTCGTCTGGAGGGTGATTCGATCTGAAACGGGTGGGTACAGCAGGAATCGAACCTGCGACCGTTGGCTTAAAAGGCCACTGCTCTACCGACTGAGCTATGTACCCGTTCGACTACAAAACACAGGCATTCTCGCAAAAACAATGCCTTTGGTCAATCCTCACAAACCTTTCTTTCGAATTATGTCCGTCCCGACAAACGACTGGAGGACTTTCGGTATCCGGACATTACCCTCCGCGTCCTGATGATTCTCAAGGAGCGCGATAAGGACGCGGGGCGTCGGCAACGCGGTATTGTTCAGCATATAGACATATCGCTTATCCCCTGTCTCCAGGTCTGTATACCTCACATTCAACCGCCGAGCCTGCCAATCCAGAAAATTTGACGCCGACCCGGTTTCGCCGTAACGATTCATCCCCGGCATCCAAGCCTCCAAATCGAAGGCACGATACTTACCAGCACTCATGTCTCCCGTACAAATCTGTATCTTGCGATACGGCAACCCGAGTTCCTCATGCATTTCTTGCGACAGGCTGATCATCTCCTCCTGTAGTGCGTTCGAGAGGTCCACATCCGCCGGTGCGATAATCACTTGTTCTACCTTCATGAATTCATGTACCCGATACATCCCCTTCGTCTCTTTTCCGTAGGAGCCGATTTCACTGCGATAGCACTGGCTGAAACCAGCGAAACGAATCGGCAGTGTCGCCCCATCAAGTACTTCATCGCTATAGTAGGCAAGAAGCGACGGCTCAGCCGTTCCGACGAGAAACTTCTTTTCTTTAGAAATACTTCCGTCACTTTCCTTGTCGCTCGAAGCAATCTCGTAGACCTCATCAACAGCATCATCGTAATCAAGGCCTTTGAAATAGCCCGAACCAAAGAGCGGGAAACCCTTTACGAGGGTCGGTGGTATCATCGACTGATAGCCCTTGGCAGCCAGTTTCTGCAGGGCATACAGCATCAGCCCCATTGCGAGTAGCACGCCCTCGTTCTTCACGTAGTAGCCACGGTACCCTCCCACTTTTGCGCCACGCTCCAAATCCAGGATATCGAGATCGCGACCGAGCTCGATATGTGTCTTCGGCACGAAGTCGAATGTCTGCTTCTCGCCTGAAACGTAGACTTCTTTGTTCTCAGCATCACTCTTCCCGATTGGCGTATCCGGCGAGATAATGTTCGGCACCGCGACCATGAGCGCATCAAATTCTCCCTTAACTCGCTGCCACTCGGGCTCAGTCGTTTCGAGAGCTGTTTTGATTTCTTTTCCCTTTGCAATCACCTCAGCCCGCTCCTCTGGAGTAACGGCCGACTGAATCAGATTATTGATATCGTTCTTCAGGGACTTTAATTCTTCAATTTTCTGAAGCAACTCCCGCCGTTCTCGATCAACAGCAAGGAGTCGATCAAAATCGAGCGTGAGATTCTTATTTTGAATCGCCGCCCGAAGCGCTACTTCGTTGTCACGAATAAATCCGATATCAAGCATAAAAGATAATGTTTTGGTGGTCGCACCTAGACTCGAACCAGTGACCCCTGCAATGTGAATGTATGTAACTTCATCCCGTTACAACTGTGGATGATACTGGACTCGAACCAGTGACCCCTGCAATGTGAATGCAGTGCTCTAACCAACTGAGCTAATCATCCGGAGTTGTAACGGGACAAGACCGAACGGTGCGACCATTTACAGCCCTCAATCTACCGTTTTTTCTCTCGACTGTCTACTCTTTTGCCTTCATCGGCGGAAAGATAACCGTCTCGCGCACGCTCTTGTCCATCAAGACCGCAAAGAGCCGCTCGCTCATGCCGAATCCGAAGGCCGGTGGCATCCCATATTCAAGCGCCTGGAGGAAATCCCCGTCGAGCATCTGCGCCTCAGCATCCCCCGCCTCTCGGAGCTTCATCTGGGCCTCGAAACGCGCTCGCTGATCAACCGGATCATTCAATTCGGCGAACCCGTTCCCCAGTTCGCTTCGGCCAGCAATCGGTTGCATCCGAAGCGTCCGGCGTGGATTCGCCGGGTCGAGTTTGGCGAGCGGCGAAACTTCGACCGGATGACCGATCAAGAGGCACGGCTGGATGAGCTTCTGTCGCACCGTTTTCTTGTAGATAGTATCAATAAGACGACCTTTGCCTGCCGCTGGCTCATACTTGACGCCGAGTTCGTCCGCTTTCGCCCGGAGCGTCTCGACACTGATGTCATCCGAGAGGTCGATACCTGTTTCTGTCTTGAACGCCTCAAAGTAATCGATCCGTGGGAATGATTTTGACCAATCAAGCGTCTCACCCTCATGAATCGTTTTCAAGTCACTCCCGGCAACTGCTCGGACGATATCGCGGTAAAGCTCCTCTACCATAGCGCAACCCGTCTCAAAATCAGTATAGGCACTATAGAACTCGATGTGATCAAATTCCTGAAGATGCTCGCGGTCGATACCTTCGTTCCGAAAGACACGGCCGATCTCGAAGATACGCTCATAACCGCCAACGAGGAGGCGCTTGAGCGGGAGCTCGAGAGAGATGCGCAAATAAAAGTCCTGATCCAGTGCATGGTGATGCGTAACGAACGGTTCGGCTTCAGCACCACCCGGCACGTGTTCCAAAACCGGCGTCTGGACTTCGAGAAAATTCCGAGCGGCGAGAAATGTTCGAACAGTCTGCCAAAAAGTGTTCTTCTTGCGAAACAGCTCGCGTGTTTCCGGATTCATGAGGAGATCGAGATAGCGCTGACGGAGCAACGCTTCTTCATCCTTCAAACCGTAGAATTCGGTCGGAAGCGGAAGAAGCGATTTGGATAGCATCTGCCAACTTTCCACGCGAACGCTTTTCTCATTCTGCTTGGTCAAAAAAACAGTACCCGTCATTGATATGAAATCACCCAGCTCGACCGTGTCTTTGAAGAGCGAAAATGGGGTTTCATCCTCAGGCACTTCTGGAGAGGCGAGTAGTTCTTGCGAAAAAAATCCCTGAATCTTTCCAGAGCCATCTTCAATGTGACAAAAAGCGATCTTGCCCATGGCACGGAGCGATCGCACGCGTCCGACGACCGATACGCGAACAGCTGTTCCACTCAACTCATCAAACTTCTCGATCACTTCCTGGTTCGCATGCGTCCGAATCGCTTTTTCCGGATAGACCGAACCGAGCGCTGCTTGGAGCTTCGCGAGTTTTTCATGTTTTACCGAAAGAATATCTTCACGCATATGCATCTACTCTATCGGTTTTTTTGGCTCAAAGCAAGCAAAAGGATAAGAAAAACCCGGCTCATACGCCGGGTTTGCCATGCCGAGTCGCCCCTTTATTTCACCGAGAGGATTTCGTACTTGATATGTCCTGCAGGAGCCGCTACCGTCACGACTTCCCCCTTTTCTTTTCCCATAAATTCTCGGCCGAGTGGTGATTCACTAGAGATCTTGCCGAGTGTGGGATCAACTTCGTTCGCACCGACAATCTCGAATTCCATCTCTTTGCCGTGAAGCTTTACTGAAAGCCTTGATCCAACCTGGACTTTCGACGACTTCTTGTGCGGAACGGCAACGACAGACTCCTTCAAGAGCGCCTCCAGTTCAGCGATACGGGTCTCATTCTCGTTCTGATGGTGTTTCGCCTCGGTATACTCAGCATTTTCAGAGAGATCGCCCTGTTCCTTGGCTTCTTTAATCGAATGGGCGATTTCCTGACGGACGCGTGATTTGCGATCTTCGAGTTCGATCTGGAGTTTCTTCAGCCCTTCTTCAGTAAAAATTCTCGACATAATTCGTAGGAAATAAAATTTTGTATCACGCTACACACACGATGCCACCCATCCTACTATACGCATCGGTCACTGTCAACTGCCAGGTTCAAGGCTTGATTAAGGCTTATTTTCGCGGGCAAAATACCATTCATAGACTGATTTAGTGATTGGCACGGCATGATACGTGCTGTCTTTGGACTGGCCCTCAACGAGGACGATGACCGCGAGTTCAGGATTTTCATACGGTGCGAAAGAGACGAACCAACCATGTGTCTTGTCCTCGCTGCCATACTGAGCGGTACCAGTCTTGCCAGCGACTGGGACAGACAGCGTTTGAAGCGACTGGGCCGTACCCTCTGTCACTGTCTCGCGCATCCCCTCGCGAACGACACGAAGAATATCTGGTGCGACCGATACTGAGCGGGAGAGCAGTGTCGCGTTCTCACGGACATGCGGGACATACAGTGTGCCGCCATTGGCAATTGCTGCGATCGAGTTAACGATCTGCAGCGGCGTCGCCGTGACGAATCCTTGGCCAATCGCGGCATGATAATCATCACCGATATACCAGCGCTCCCCGATTTTCGCCTGTTTCCAGTCAGGGTCAGGCAGGAAGCCATCCGCTTCGCCAGGAAGGTCAATCCCCGTCTTGGTACCATAGCCAAATCGCTCTTCATAACGCTTCATACGGTCCATGCCGAGCCCAGCGATGCCACCATAACCACCACCGAGCGTGTAAAAGTAAACATCGCTTGATACGGCGATAGCCCGCCGGAGATCGGTAAACCCATGAGTCTTCCAATCGCCGAAGAAAAACTTTCCGACACTGATTCCTCCCCGGCTTTCAATCATCGTCTCGGGCGAAACAATTCGCTCTGCCAATGCTGCAGAAGCGATGACGGGCTTGATCGTGGAGCCTGGTGGATATTCGCCGGCAATGGCCCGATTAAAAAGCGGCTTGGTAGGATTTTCGATGAGAGTCGCGTATTCACCAGTCTGTATTCCGCCCGAAAAGAGATTGTTATCATAGCTCGGATACGATACCAATGCCCGAATCGCTCCCGAGCGCGGATCAATTGCAATAGCCGCTCCTGCTTTGAGGTCATGCGCCATGAACCAGTCGTTCATCGTCGTGTACAGCTTCTCGGTCAGAGCTTTATCAATCGTCAGCATAATATCTTGGCCCGGCTTCGGTGGAACGATACCAAGCTCTTTTTTCACGCGACCAAGCGAATCGACTTCAACCACTTCTCGGCCATGCGTTCCGCGGAGCTCGGATTCATAGGTCTTTTCAACACCTTGTTTTCCAATCGAATCAGTCAGGAGATATTCCGGATATTCCTCCAACTCTTCCTTCCGTATCTTTCCCTCATAGCCGATGACTGATGAAAAGATAGACCCATTGATATATTCGCGGCGAGCTGATTTCTGAATGCCGATACCGGGCAACGCGTTCGCCTGACTGTAGTAAATAATCGCATCTTCCTGGCTCAGGTCTTGCCTAACCATGATGGCTTCATTCGGACGAAAGACCCGGCTCTCCAATACTTCTCTCCAGGCTGAAGTATCTGGATGAAATATCCGCGCCACGGTATCAAGTATACGTTGGCGTTCACTCTCGTTTTCAGGGAGCTGGGCCGGGATGACGATACCGTCGAGGCTCGGGGCGTTCTTCACGAGTGGTACGCCGAAACGATCTGAGATGATGCCGCGCGGAGCAGCGAGGAGGATGGAACGAAGACTATTGTTTCGCGCCAGCTCGCCATAGTACTCCCCTCTCCAAAGATTCAGATAAACCAGCCGTCCCGTGAGGACGACGAATATCCCGACTATCAGGAGAAAGAAATACCAGACAGGACGATGATCAAGTGTCCACTCGATCCAGGCCGCTTCGGGCTTCGACATCGTCAATACGGCATCGTCGATTTCAGGCGATGTTTTTTCGTTCCGGAATGCGCGTCGGAAAAGCATAACTATTGGGTACGTAAACCACGAAACTCTGCCATCTGGCTCGATCGGATATGTTCTTCGCTGAAGCGCAGTACGATGAGGACGAGTGGAAATATCAGAAACGCCTCAAAAATGCCACCAATGACTTGTCCGACCGTAGCACTACTACCATACAAGAAAATACTCACGAACACGTACGCGGCGGCGGCGGCGGCGGTCACCATTGCGAGCGCGAGGCTACTCTCCACATGATGTTCGATGAGGAGACGGCGAGAGAGAAAACTAGTCCCATAGGCGACGCCGACGGCAAAAACTGGAAATATCCCCACTTCACCGAGAAGAGTGAAGAGGAACAGGGTCAAAAACACCCACGGAAGACCGTGTTCGAACCCAAGGAGAAAGACCAAGGATACCACGACTGAAATGATGAGCGCCGGAGCGATAAGACTTGGCCAGAGAACGTCAAAGAATGAGCGCTGCAGGATGACCGCGAGCAGGAGGAGGGTGATACGCTGAATGAAAGTGCTCATGAATCAGGTGTGAGAAGGATAGAGACAAAACGAATATCATTTTGTGCAATGGGCGTCACTACCACTGCCTGCTGAAAGAGGCGGTCGGCCGATGGACGGACAGTGCCGATCTCTCCGATGTAGAGCTCTTTGAGCAGCTTATCCCCGAGACCAGATGTGACGATACGCGCACCCGGCTCCAGCTTTTCGCTCGAGAGCGCCATATCGAAAATAAGTCCTAGTCCATGATCCCCTCTGATCACTCCCTGGACCGAAGTGCCAGCAATCTGACCAGCAATCGTACTCTCCGGATGCGAGAGGAGATGGACATTTGCACTCGTCAGGTGAACATCAAAAATCCGGCCGACGAGCTGACCGCTCCCGACGACAACCGGCATACCGACACGGACATCATCCATACTACCGCGATTGATGGTCAGGGACGACGAAACCCCTTCCATATCGCGACTGATAACCTCGGCCGAGAGCGCTTTCACAGAGATGGTTTTCGGCAGCTCCAACATCTCTCGTAGGAGACGATTCTCTTCTCTCGCTTCAGCCAAAAGAGCGGCATCCTGAATAAACTGCTGATTCTCCCGAGACAGGTGATCATTGTTCTGCTTTAACTCGCTAATCGATGAAAGGAAATGAAACATCCCACCTGTTTCGAAAGCCATCCAGGAAATGAATCCCTGGAAGGGAGCGACGATCGGGGCGAGAGCAGAACGCAAGGGTGAAAAGAACGTATTCGGTACGAATGTGACAATACTCCAGACCAGGATACCCGCGAAGAGTGCCCGGACAACATTCTTTTGGAAGAAGGAGCGTTCTCTGTTCATGGGAAAAATTACTAATTCAACGGGCGATTTTCAGCGTCTTCAATCAGCACATCTTTGAGCGTATCCATATCGTC
>JBATNS010000020.1:0-5951 GCA_049290475.1 Candidatus Moraniibacteriota bacterium
GAGACTCTTGGTATCCGCCGTGACCGGTTCCTTGGACCAGGTGGTTGCCGCTCCGAAGCCACCCTCGGCTCGAGGAAAGCGGTAGATGACGCCGGCATTCTGATCGAGGACATAGAGATAGGTGAGATAAGAACCGATGGCCGATACCTCGGCGCCATCAGGGAGCGGGAGCGTATTTTTCTCAAATTTCTTGGTGACGGTGCTCCAGAGATAGAGCGATCCGGACTGGCCGACCGTGAAAATCACATCGAGATCATCCATACCTGTGGCGAGACGGAGAGGCTCCGGGGCGGCGACTGATTCTTGAGTCTTCAGATTGATGATCGCTCGTTCGGTGACGAGCCACACGCCTTCATTGATACTCAAGAGCGCGAGAGACCGAGAATTGTTTGTTGGAAACAGCAGGCGATTACCCGCCAAGAGGGTCGCCGACGGCTCATCGGGGCGGGGGAAGGTCGGTGCCGATGGCGTTGGTGTCGTTACGGTCGCTATGGTCTCGGCTGGCGGTGTATCTCCGCGCGGCACAGCGAGGAAGACGAGGGTGCCGATGATGAAGACTGCACCGCCAATGAACACCCATCGTTCCTGGGGAGAGCGGGCCGCCCAAAATGTTCGGCTAGAGGTAGCAGTGGCCGAGAGACCACGGGAGGCGTGGCG
Source organism: Candidatus Moraniibacteriota bacterium (assembly GCA_049290475.1). GTDB lineage: Bacteria > Patescibacteriota > Minisyncoccia > Moranbacterales > UBA1568 > SSEF01. The sequence continues at coordinate 658 of JBATNS010000020.1, forward strand.
GGAGAGGGTTTTCAAAGAGTCACTGGTTTTTTCCAGGAGAGGAAGTACGGCGAATCTGATGGCGAGGGTTCGCTCCCGGGGCTCGGCTGTCGGTTGTACTACCGGGTCATCGGCGACGGTCTCCTGACGAGTGGGGCGATCGAAAAATTTTCGGACGCGGTCAGACGACGGGCGTGGGGTCTTGGTGGTTTCTCTCGGGCGCGACTCAGACGGTGTCGCCGGCCGCGTTTGCTCTGGGACAGATTCCATTTGTGGCTCTGGGGTGGCAGACTCTTCGGCCGCCTTCAGGATGGTCGCTTGCTTTTTTTCGAGCTGTCTCTGGCGGTATGTCTCCCAGTGCTGCTGACTCTCGCGTTTGAGTATGCGAACTTTCCGCCCGATTGTTCGCCTCCCCGTCGCGAGGCGAACGCTGAGCATGTCGAGCGTCAGTACACTTTCTTTACCGACTCGCCGACTGACTTTCTTGAGCGAAATGCTGAGTGACCGGAGCTGTGTCCCGAATTCATTCGAGTACAGCTCATAGCGTTCTTTCCAGGGGCTGTGAGTTTCTTCAAAAGTATCGTCTGATGAGGCTTGGACATAGATGTGACCAGTCTTCTTGTCGATAGTCGTCTTCTCGGCGTTCGGTTCGACTGGAGACAGTTCCGGTTTCGCTGCTGCGAGAGTAACTTTCGTTTGCTGTGCTTCGACGAATGGGGTATCGCTCCAGACATTGCTGAGACTGATAGCCGGTTTTGGGCTGGATTTTTTTTGGTCTGCCTCTTTCTTTAGTTCGACTGGGGCGGAGCAGGTGAGGAGCGTGACGGCGGCAATCGGCAGTTCATTGACCAGGGCCGTCCGGAGGAATTGCTCGAACCCGGCTGGCCCGAGTCTGTTGAGACTGCGCTGGAGATCTTCGGGAGAAAAAAGCGACCACACGGAGGGGGAGACTGCAAAGATGAGGTCGCCGTCGTAGAGATCGCCGCTGGAGACCTCGGTAAAGGTTTTCAATGGATGGGGTTCGTTGCCAGTCTCGGCGAGACCGACGCTAATCGACTGGAGGGACTCTTCTCGAGCAAGATACAACTCGCCTTCCCCAGTGACGGAGAAATTCAGGCAATTTTCGTTGACGGCCCCGATCGCGCCATGCAGGTGTCCAAGCCAGGAGATGTTCCCGTGCTTCACGATTTCTGCGAGGGCGACGTTTATCTTGTGCAGAGCTGCCTCGAAGCTCTCGATGGGGCTCCGCCTGGGATTGGCAAAGTATTCTTTCTTGGCGACCGAAGCGAGAAAGTTCACGATATAGGCGGCATCCTGGTCATGGATTTCGACTTCAAAAAAACCAAACAGCGTCCCGAGTGGGGCGCCAGAGATATTGTCGCTCGCATAGTGAAAAGCGATGACATACGGTTCTTGGGACCGGCCACTTCCTACGACGATTTCTTTGAAATTTTTCTCGAGCGGGGTCGGGGAAGCCTTCCCGGACCGACTATCGGTGCGTTGGCGCATACTCTATAGTATACCACAGTCTCGAGAGAAAAAGTGGCTTTTTGTCCCTCAATCAAGCCTCAAAGGAAGGAAAATGAGCTTTGACTTTTTCTCCGAGCATTCGTATACTGGGGCTATCGTATCTAACCCGTGTAAAGGCTGTCTCACCCTATGTCTGTTGCGCTCTTTGAAGCGCTCTTTGGATCCCGCCCGAGAGCTCGCCTTATCCGTTTTTTCACTATGAATCCCGAGGGGGAATTTTCGATTGTCGATGTCGCCGAAAAGACCATGCTCTCGAAGACTGACGTTTCACGTGAGGTGAAGCGGCTGGCGAAGATGAAATTCGTGACCGAGAAATCCCGGCAGGGAAAAAAGATGTATGTCAGCAACACGGATTTCCCGTTTTATCTCGAGATGAAGACGCTGGTCTCGAAGCTCAACGTGAATGCGCAGTCCCAGGTGTTTCGAAAATTGAAGACAGTCGGGGAGGTAAAACTCATCCTTATCAGCGGGCTGTTCCTGAATTATCCCAAGTCCAAGGTGGATATGGTGCTTGTGGTGAACAACATCAATCGAACCAAATTGCGTCAGGCGATAACCTATCTCGAAGCGGAAGTCGGCAAGGAAATCCGTTTCGTCCTGATGAACAGCGAAGAGCTTCACTATCGCCTGAATATGCTTGATCGGTTCTTCATTGAATTCCTGGAGGGCCCATACGAAGAAGTGGTCAACAAGGTAGCTGAACTCAAGCGTTTCGTCGCCGGTATTCGGAAATAGACATGGAAGCGTCAACACTTATCGCTATCGGCGCGGTGTTCCTCGTCGTCGGGGCTCTCGTTTGGGCTGTTTTGATGTTTCAGGCCCGCTTCCGGGCGTTTGATGAGAAGCGGTTCGAGTTGGAGCATCAGGTCACGGACCTGGGTCAGGGGATGCGTCAGGATATGCATCAATTTTCGACAACTCTCTCCCAGCAGTTTCACAACATGCAGGCGACTTTGGACAAACGCTTGAATGACAATACGGAGCGGCTGGACAAACGTCTGAATGACGCGGGCCGGCAGTTTCTCGATGTCCGTGAGCGCCTCGCCGAGATGGGTAAGACGAATGAACAGATCCTCGAGGTCACCAAAGACGTAGCGTCGCTGCAGGATATCCTGAAGGCACCCAAGATTCGGGGTGGTTTCGGTGAGATGATGCTCGCCGATATGCTCTCTCAGATGCTCTCGAAAGAGAATTACTCACTGCAGTACACGTTCAAGAGTGGGGAGACGGTCGATGCCCTCATCACGCTCCAGGGCGGAAGTATCAGTGTCGACTCGAAGTTTCCGCTTGAGAATTTCAAACGCGTCATTTCGCTCGAGAATGACTCGGATCGGGCAGCGGCGCGACGCCAATTCATCACTGATGTGAAGAAGCACGTCGATGCTATCTCATCGAAATACATCCTGCCGAGCGAGGGGACACTCGATTGGGCGCTTATGTATATCCCGGCCGAAAATGTCTATTACGAGATCATCATCAAAGACGATGACCAGCTTGGTCTGTACGAGTATTTCAATAAGAAGCGCGTCATCCCAGTTTCGCCGAACTCTTTCTATGCCTACCTGAAGACCATCATGTTTGGCCTGCAGGGGATGCAGATCGAAAAGCGGGCCAAAGAGATGTTTGTCCAGTTAGAACGGCTGGGGCAGGATTTCGGGAAGTTCAATGATGAGTTTGAAGTCCTGGGGAAACACATCTCCAATACTGGGAAAAAATTCGAAGATGCGGAAAAGAGGCTCATGAAGCTTGGCGACCAGATGGAGCGGACCCGCCTCGCTGCCCCCGAGGAAGATCGGGCGGTCGCTGCTACCCCAGAATTACCAACCGCGGTATGACACCAGCGATGAGTTCACCGTCGATGCCGGAACTGTTCAAGCAGAGCCAACGGGCTATCTTTCGAAGCGGCTTGGCCGTGTTGGTAGTGCTTTCGGCTGTTATCGCTTTCTTTGTTCGGCCATCCGCTGATTTCGTCATCCTCCGCTATAATGTTTTTTTCGGTGTCGATATCCTCGGTGTCTGGTGGCAAGTGTACCTGGTTCCGGGGATGTGTCTCATGTTTTTTCTCGGTAATCTGTTTTTGGCAGAAATCCTCGCCCGGCGCCAAGCCTATATTGGTGCACTCATCCTTGCCTATGGAGCCGCGCTCGTTGTTCTTTCGGGGGCGATAGCGACCGCCACACTCATCTTCATTAATTCCTAAGGTTCGGACGGGTATGGAACATGGCCCGCTCTTCTATCTTGTTTCGTGGCTCGGCGCTCTCGGACTGACTCTTTTCACCCTCTCTTCCATCACCCGCATCCCGTTCCTGCAGGTATCAATTTTTCGTCAGGAACAGGGTCGCGAACGCGCAATGCCGAGGTACTATCGCTTGGGTGGGGTATTACTGGCGATCCTCTTCCTCTTTTTCATTGTTGGTGATGGGCGGCTCGAATGGAATCCGCCGTTGGTAGCACTCTGTATCGGATCGTTCGCCATCATCATCTTCTCGGTGGCTGATGACCTCACTCATATATCGTGGCGGTGGCATCTCGCCTTTCAAACACTCCTCGGTGTGCTGGTGTCTTCATCAGGGATGCGGCTTGAGCTCGGGGAATACGTAGGGTATTTTGATGGTAATCTCTTTCCGTTGCTTGGATTATTGGGGGTGGTCGCGTGGGTTGTCCTCATCATGAATGCGATCAATTGGTCCGACGGCACGGATGGTTTGATGCCTGGTATCGCATCCCTGTCCTTCGGCACGATGTTTCTCTTAGCGCTTCGCCTCGAGGTGAACCAACCAGCCGTAGCTATCCTGAGTGTGACGCTCCTTGGTCTTTCTCTCGGGCTCCTTTTTTTTAATTGGCATCCGGCGAGAATACTGTCCGGCACAGGTGGAGCATACTTTCTCGGTTTTTCGTTGGCCGTACTGGGTCTGTATTCCGGTATGAAAGTAGCGACCCTCCTCGTGGTGCTCGCTGTCCCGGTCTTTGATGCACTGTTTGTCTTCAGTCGACGGATTATGACCGGTCGCTCTCCCTTCTTACCAGACAAAGAACACCTACATCATTTGCTCCTGGCCCGTGGTTGGCGGCCGACGGGGGTCGCGTCGGTGTACCTGGGGGTGACCGGGCTCATGGGGCTCTTGGCGCTGTCTCTGGAGGGCAGTGAGAAGGTCATCGTCTTTTTTGCTACGGGGATGCTCTTTGCCGTCACTTCGGTTCTCTTGCATGTTTCACTTCGCTCTCAACTCAAACTATGAATCAGCTGACCTCTCGCTCGAAACAAGGCCTGCTCATTCTCGGGGGTGTTCTCTTGGTCTGCTTAATCGTCCTTTCGACTCGACTCTCAAGCGGTTTTGATCCGCGAGGGAGCATCTTTCCCACCCACGCTTTTGCCAATGGGAAAGTCTGGCAGCTCGAGATCGCTAATACGGACGCATTGCGCACTCTCGGACTCGGAGAACGCGACATGCTCCCAAAGGAAAAGGGAATGCTCTTCCTCTTTGATGCAAGGCGACCCTATGGGTTTTGGATGAAGGGGATGCGTTTTCCGCTGGACATCGTTTTTCTTGTCCAAGGAGAGATTATTTTCATCGAACGGGGCATCCAACCAGATGATCCAAAAGTCGTACTGCCCCCCAAGCCGATTGATCAAGTCCTGGAGCTCAATGCCGGTGAAGCAGCCAGTCTCTCTATTGGTGACCGTATCCGATACTGGCGCGCCTTCTAAAAACCTCTCTGAAAAGCCAAAAACCCCGGAGTCCGGGGTTTTTGGTGCAATTGCAGAAGGTACGGGAAATATACGA
>JBATNS010000021.1:0-1937 GCA_049290475.1 Candidatus Moraniibacteriota bacterium
CTGTTGAGCGAGTAGTTTGTCGAATCCGCGGATGAGGCTACCGCCGCCCGAAATAGCAATACCGCGCTGCATAATATCCGATATGAGTTCAGGCGGTGTCTCTTCGATAAGCGTCTTGATATTATTCACGATGACACGGATGGATCGTGAGAGTGCCTCGCGGACATGTTCATCAGTGATAATGACTTCTTTTGGCAATCCCGAAACCAAATCACGACCGCGAATCGAGTACTGCAGCCGTTCTTTGAGCGGAAAAGCGCTACCAATCGCGATTTTCACGTCTTCGGCAGTCCGCTCACCAACGAGCAGATTGAACTCATCACGACAGTACCGGATGATATCCTCATTCATCTCATCACCAGCAATCCGGAGGCTGCGTGCGATGACAACACCACCGAGTGAAATGACAGCCACTTCGGTTGTCCCACCGCCGATATCGACAATCATATTGCCCGCCGCATCGATAACGGGTAGTCGGCCGCCGATTGCCGCTGCCATCGGCTCATCGATGAGGAACGCTTGACGGGCACCAGCGTTCATCGCCGCTTCAATAACGGCACGTTTTTCTACTTCCGTTACGCCCGACGGGATACCGATGAGCACACGCGGTCGGCGAAGAAATTTGAAGCTGCCTTCCGTGACCTTACTGATGAAGTACCGGAGCATCTGCTGCGTGATTTCGAAATCGGAAACAACACCATCGACCAACGGTCGGGTCGCGACAATATGGCCGGGTGTCTTGCCTACCATCTTCTTTGCTTCGCGGCCGATGGCAAGGATCTGACCGGTCCGCTGATTCACGGCGACGACCGACGGTTCATTGATAACGATTCCTCGGCCGCGTACATAAACTAAAGTATTTGCTGTACCAAGATCGATGCCAATATCCTGGGTGAGATTGCCAAAAAATCGCTCGTAGAGACGCTTCCAGAGTGTGGTCCAGGAAAGGGGCATAACAAAAAAGAAGGCTAAAGGATTTTCTCAGTATAGCCGAAATCCCCCTCTCGCTCAAGGGGTGAATCTAAGGCGTAAGTCGCTTTACATCGCGGGGATACAGTATTGCTTCTTTGATCGAAGCGAGGCCCAACAGCTTTTGAACGATGCGCTCACTGCCGAGTCCCCAGCCCCCATGCGGCGGAGCACCATACTTGAAAATATCGAGGTAATCTTCAAATGATTCTGGATCAAGACCGCGCTTTTCGAGCGTCTCTTTGAGTTGGGCATATTCATGGATTCGCTGTGCACCCGAAGCGATCTCCACCCCCCGGAAAACGAGGTCGTACGATTCGGACAGCGACGGATTTTCTGGACTCGGCAGGCTGTAGAAAGCCCGAGCGGCCGTCGGATAGTGGGTCAAAAACACCAGATCCGAACCATATTTCTTTTTCACGTATTCGCCAATCAGTCGCTCTCCCTCGCTATCGATATCTCCTTCGGGAAGCTCCTTGCCGTATTCGTTTTTCAAAATCTCGAACGCCTCGGAAAGACGGATCCGGGGAATCGCGACCGGTTCCGGAATCACCGCTCCATACAGTGCCAAAGCCGGCTGGCACGTCGAACCGATGTGTCGGAGGACTTGGTGTATAGTTTTTTCCAGCGTCGCCATCACATCTTCCATACTGTCAATGAAAGCCATCTCAGCATCGAGACCCGTAAACTCCGTCACATGCCGCGTGGTATAGCTCGGCTCGGCACGAAAAACACTCCCAATCTCGAACACTCGCTCATACGCACTCATGGCCGCCTGCTTGTAGAATTGCGGGCTCTGCGCCAGATAAGCATCGCGATCAAAATACTTGATTTTGAAAAAATTCGCTCCACCTTCGGTAGCGGCCGAGAGAATTTTCGGTGTCTTGATCTCGAGAAACCCCTGCTGCCGCATCGCCGTCTCGTAGCCTTCGAGCAGCGCATCATAGATCTCGAATATGGCTTTGACT
>JBATNS010000022.1:0-28242 GCA_049290475.1 Candidatus Moraniibacteriota bacterium
GATTGGTTTGACCCATCGTAATCGATCTTCCTGTATCGTTGTAGCCATATGGATACTCATAGTTGTGCCAAGAAAGCGGGTAACCCGCTAGCCTAGCAAAACCGCCATATGTGTGTACACATTACCACTGGGTATTGACAACGGTTGCGTGCCATGATACTATCGTTCGCAACAGCCCGTACCTTCAAGATTCTTGAGAGAGTATCACTCTCGTTCAGGTTCACCCCCAGTGTGATTGTCTCGCCGCCGGAGTCCTCCTCCCTCCCGGTCGCGCCGACATGGGCAAAGGGCCCTTGGCCACTTGGCAGCCTGCTTCTCGGATGGAGCGGCACAAATCAGGTAGTGACGGCCGACACCACCTGCCTGTTTGGCAAACACTGGAGGAAGGTCGTCTGGTAACTGCCCGACGACCGACCTATGCCAGGAGAAGAAGGCACTCGCTTTCTTCTCCCTCTCTCAAGAGTTTTGATGACGATAAAAAACCAGACCGAGCAGGCTGGTTTTTTTGTTAACCAGATAAACCACCGGCGTGAGCCGGTGTGTGCGTTTCAAAGCGTAGCTCCTGCATTCCCTCAAGTATGCTTATGAAGAACAAACATATGCTCAGCGATCACTAAAGTCTCTCCTCTTGAAACAAATAGACATTTATCCCTATACCCATCTTGACGTCTTATCTTCTTCACCCCCCATTCACCTCAGATTTCCAGTTGACGAAGTCAACAAGCCGAAACCGCCGGCATCGCCGGCGGTTGTTCATTGGATACTTGGGCTAGCCACGGTCGTGGTCGATGGTTTTGCTGATGGAATTGTACATCCCGACCGCCTGGGCGAAGCGGAGGTAGCGTTCATTGAGTTCGGGCATTTTTTCCAGCAGGCTTAGAGCCATCGCTTTTCTTATGTGCACGAGCGCGGCGTTGGCTGGCTTTCTCACGGGGTGTGCCACGAGCTCGGCGAGAGAGATAGTGGTAATTGCATTAAGCTCCCGGAGGGGATACTTGAGCTCAAAATCATCCATGAGTTCGACGACTTTTCTCAAGTTTTCTAGACCTTCTCTTTTCTGTTGGTTTTGTTCGTCGGTACTCAGGAGAAGAATCTCCGGTTCTATGTAATCATTGTCCAGTCTATTTTTCGCTGCCGCTATCTCTTCTGCGGTATAAGGCACGTGAACAGAAAGTGTTCTCATTACCTCCGCATCAGTCGGTATTTCTGCTGAGCCAGGTGTCGCGGCCAGTGTCGTGTCGAGTCCCGTAGCGATGTCTGGCACGGGCAGCTCCGACAGCGGCGCTTTATCCTTGGTCGGTTCCGGCAACGGCTGAGGTGGAGTTTCGATTGGATTATTCATAGCCGAGGCACAGCATAGGCCGAAAATATATTTTTGAATAAAAAGAAGGCCGCCACGAAGATTGTTCGGGGCGGCCAAGCGGGAGCTGTCCATCAGATCAGGGGAGGAACATGGCCTGCGGGGTGATGACGGTGACGAACTGGCCGTCCGTCGAGCCGACCCAGTGCGTCTGGAAGGCTTCGCAGTTGTTGGAGTTGGCACATGCTTCGGACCAGCCGTTGTACGGGGTTTCGGACCCGCGCCAGTAGTCGATGCCGAACTGGATACGTGCATCACCGGTCACGCGGACCACCGCTTCGATGAAGTAGGGGTAGCCGGCTTGGACACGAAGCCGCGGATGCGTCCACCAGTGGTAGATACCGAGTGGGATGGTCTGCATGTTGACCGCAAAGCTGCTACTTTGGATCCAAGTGACCCAAGGCTGGGTAGTCGGTTTGCCACTCTGAAACCATCTCGGTTCGCGGTTGTAGGTTTCACCGATGAGGGTGTTGGTGCCATTGCTCGCCGTGATGGTCTGTTCGACCGTACGTGTTCCGAGCGCCGGGTTGTAGCGGATGAGTCGGAGGCTCCGAATCTCGATCATCGCGCCCCGGCCCCGGTCACAGGGGTGGACCGAAACGACGTTGATGGCCGCGACGATATGAGTGAAGCCCTTGTCGGTCATCTTCTGTGGCGGTCGGTATTCAGGCTTGATGATTTCCACCGGCCACATGGCATCAGGCGGGATGGTGACGTCTGGCAGAGTGGTGCTGCAGGCGCGGTAGAGCGTCTGAGCAGGGGCAGCGCTCGTGAGCGCGAGGCCCGCCAAAAGGCAGAGTGCAGGGATGATGCGAGGCATGTGAGGGACTCCTCAAAGTTGTGGGAAGGGACAAAAGGAACCTGTCGGCCTCTTCCAAACTGCTTTGGGGCCGACTGGTTATTTAACGCTGAAAACTCAGACTTGTCAATAGATTAACTGGCTTTTAGGCGACTGATGTGAAAATATATGTGATATTTTCTTGAAGTTCTTTTGTAGTTTTCCGTCAACCACTACCTATCCGAAGGAGATTTCCGTACATCAATCCGCTTCTGTTCTCTTGGTCTGAGTCTCAATTCTCCCGGACATGCCGCTCGCGTTTCAGAAATATGTCGAGTATCACTTTGCACTGAAGGAAGTTCTCGGCACCCTCTCGTTCTATGCATTTGAAGCGCTGTCCTTGAAGCGGTCTGATCGTGGCAGTCCGGTATGTGGTGTTGCACCGAGTCATCGTGTCGACCTCGTCCACTACCAGGATGGCCTCACCGGAGAGTATCTCTCCGACTGGATTACCCGAGCGGTTGTCGAAGGCCGGATCAGCCGTCTCGGTGTGAGCTGGGACGATGGCACACTCCGGTTTTCCGAAGACTGATTGAACGAAGAAAGGGTATCAGATGAAAATCACTCATGTTTTCTGTGAGTTTGATGGCCGGCGTGTCACCCGGCGCGGCGAGGATTCGCCACTCGCCGCTTACACCGCGCTGCCAGATCATCATTGGTTGCCCGGTTTCATCACGACGGTTGAACGCGCCCTGCCATGGTCTGATCATCCCGAGGACAAAGAGTGGCGGGTGATTCTGCGGTTCGATTACCATGATGGTCGGCCGAGAGGGTTCCTCCTCATCCAGCGGACAGTCTACCGATTGTCGATTCCGGCCCTTCGTCTTGCTCCGGATCGGCCGATTACTTTGTCGATCGTCCGTTCTCGGATCCAGCGTCACCTGCGTCACCTCATGTGAGGCTCCAACTGCCTTCGCGAAGCGGGTATGCATGCAACCGCATGTGTACCTGCTTCTTCTTTTGCTCTTATTCGGGTGTTAGTATAGAGGAAAGGGTTTCGTCATTGGTAGGGCGGTGTATTTTGATTCCACCACGAAACGATGCACCGAAGCGAGGACCTGAGTCTCTAAAAATAAAAAATGCGCCATCAAATTCCCGCCATTTTTGCTTTTGGTCTTATTATCGCTTTGTCGATTTTAGTGGCCCAGGTGGTAAACAAACAAAGTCACATCGTCCAAGATCAGTATGCACAGATGGAGTCGATTGACTTACCGGTCAAAGCGAAGCAATCAATGACAAAGTAGATAGCGGGAATGGCATCTCTGTTCAGAGCTCTCTTAACAAGGAAAGACAGAGTGTGGTACTCTAAAAATAGAAACTAAAATAAAAAATTATGCGAAAAATACCCAAGGGCATTCTCATTGTTGTGGCGGTGGTCGTGGTGACGGTAGCAGTGTATCTCCGGCAGGTGGTGCAAGTACTCCAAGCTATCCGGTTTGAAGAAACCCCGGCTGTGGGGGTCGCGGTACAGAGGCCGAAAGAGGTTAGTGCAGTCGTGGCGTATGATGTTAATGAAGAGGTCTCACACGAGGCACGCTTCACTCTGGGGCTCGATCCGGAAGGCGTTATTACCAGTGTCTCACTTGTCGAGAATCCGACTGGCGTCGCTTCGGACAAGCAGAAGGAATTCGCTGGCAAGCTCGAAGTCGTCATCAAGGGAAAGAAACTTTCCGAACTCAATGCGGTTGATCGAATCGGTACCTCTTCGTACACAACCAATGCTTTCAACAGTGTCATCGACAAGTTGAAGAGCCAGATCTAGCAGTGCCAATCGCATGCAGACATTTGATTTTCAGGCGCTCGGGACGGTCTGGTCAGTGGTAGTCGATATCGAAACATCTCTTCCCGAGAGTCTTCCTCAGGCCGTGACTGATTATTTGCAGGACTTCGAGTCGCGTTTTTCTCGCTTTCTCCCCAAATCAGAGGCAAATGCTTTCCGCGAAACGAGGGCAGGGACATATCCCGTCTCTCCTGAATTCGCTGTCCTGCTTCAGCGGGCCAGTCTCCTCCGAGAATTGACTGGCGGCGTCTATGATCCGGTAGTAGGCGGTGTACTTGAAAGCATCGGCTATGGCGGTCAGTCGGGACTGGCCCCGGTTCAGTATGGCAAAGCGCTTCCGGCATGGTTTCTCACCGGCGAGACCTTGACACTCGACGGGCCGGTAGCTTTTGATTTTGGCGGTATCGGCAAAGGTTATGCTATCGACCGAGTAGCGGCTATCGTCCGAGCAGCTGGATACCCATATTTTATTGTCGATGGTGGTGGTGATATGTTTGGTGCGACGAAGGCGGATGGTCAGCCTTGGCGTGTCGCAATTGAATATCCGGGGAAGCCGGACACGGCAGCGGGAGTCGTAGAACTGTCTAATCGGGGATTGGCAGTCTCGGATAGTTTTCGGCGACGTTGGGGAACATGGCATCATCTGATCAACCCTGGAGAGCGCCAGAATATCAAGGCAGTCGTTGGCTGTGCGTCGGTCGCGCCGGATGCTTGGTCGGCAGACTGCATGACTTCAGGACTCTTTTTTTCTCTACCGGATCAGTATCCAAAATTGGCTGAAGCATGGGGAGCAAGCTATATAGTCTTTCACTCGGGCGGTCAGGCGGTGGTGAGTCACGACTGGCAGGGTGAACTCTACTAGGAATTTGACATCGGTTAAAACCGTTGTATACTTTATGGTGTAAGTAGAGTAAACAAAAAACGGGTATGGAGATACTCACCCAAAAGCAACGGATTGTCCTTCAGGCAATCAAGCAATTCTTCACTGAGCATGGCGAGATGCCGACCGTGCGCGAGATAAAGGAAGAGAGTGGCAAACTCGGACTGAATCTGAAGAGTTTGCGGAGTTTTTTTCTCTATCTGAACGCGCTTGAGGACAAGGGTTATATCGAGCGGACAAGCGAGGATCGTGGCATCCTTTTGAAGGGCGTGAGTTCAGATAATTTCGTCCAGATTCCAGTTTTTGGCGCGGCGAGTGCCGGCGCAGCAACGATGTTCGCGGATCAGTATGTCGAGGGGTATCTTCGTGTTTCGAAGCGGCTCGTGAAGGACCATAATGTGTTTGCGGTCCAGGTGTCCGGTACATCCATGAATCGAGCGAAGGTAAATGGTAAAACAATACAGAACGGTGACTTTATCCTCGTCGACGCGGATGTGAAAGAGTACAAAAGCGGGGACCGAGTCTTGGTTGTCATCGATGGTCTTGCGACGGTGAAGACTTATCGTTCGGTCGATGGTCGGACCATCGCGCTCATGCCAGAGTCTACTGATAAACGTCATCAGCCGATTTTCCTCGCCCCGGATGATAATTTCGTCATCAACGGTCGCGTCGTCGATGTGCTCAAGATGCCGAAATAAGATTTCTTTCTGTGGATCGGCTCTTGTGGCCGTTTTTTTTGTATTTATTAAACTTGACAGAAAATTCGAAAAGGGATTTCCAGGAGTAGAATAGAGACAGTAGGAGGGAGAATGTCTCCAAAGGTCGACTCCGTATCTCTATCAATCATATATATTTCTTTATGAAACAACTTCACATGGCGGCGTTTTTGCTTTTAGTTGTTGGTGGTCTGAATTGGCTGGCAGTTGGCCTCCTTGAAATGGACCTCGTTGCTCGCCTTTTTGGTGGCATGTCATCCATGCTTGCTAAAGCAGTCTATGTTCTCGTTGGTGTATCCGCCGTCTTCGAGCTCGTGACGCACAAATCAAATTGTCGGATGTGTACAACTGACAACACGCCAGCGGCGATGTAAGGCTGGCAGTAGTCACTTAGGATATTCCTCACCGGGCCCCCTGGTCTCTATAGTCGTATTTTGTTTGCTAAAAAAAGAATCCGCCAAGCTGGGGCTGGGCGGTCGTGAAGGCCTGTGTGGCCGCTCTACTGGCAAGCGAGGGTGGCAGTAGGGTTTTGTGCGAGGGCCTCAAAGCTCTGGGGATCAGCTGATATCCCAGAATGATCGACCAGCTCGCAGCCAAAGTACATGATTGTTTGATTCGGATTCGACGTGTCGGTACGCTCGAGGAGTTGCCGGCCAATGACGGCCAGCAGGAGTAAGAACAGAATCCCGGAGAGCGAACGTGAGTGAGAACGAGTGAGCATGGGAGTCTCCTCTCTGTCAGAAAATATTGACCTGCGACTATACGACTATTGTGCCCCTAAGTCAACAGTAGCTTTTCGATCGTAGTGGTCAGTTTTGGCTGCCTACAAGGTTATTAGTTAGGTTTGTCGAGACGAACTCGTCCGTTCCGGGTATACTAGTGAAGTACTTATGGAATTGATGTATGAAAGAAGCCGCCGGAAAATTGCTAGTATTTCTTCATAATCCTCGTGGTTTACTTCTCATCATTGCGCTTTACTGTGCCAGTCTACTCCTGTTTGCCTTCATACTTGTTCGGCTTACGGATCTTGTCCCGTGCCCACTCTGTATCGTGCAGCGATTTTTTTATGCGTTTGTGGGTTTATCGGCAATTATGGGTTATGTCGGCTGGTGGTCGTGGTTGAGTACTCGATTGGCAGGAGCAGCCGTCACTGTTTTTTCGGCAATTGGTTGGGCGGTTGCCGCGCGCCATGTGTATCTTCAGCATTTCCAAGAGGTAGACCACGCTTCGGGTTGCGCGGTTTCTTTTGGCTCTTTCCTCGATGATTTTATTTTTGCTCTCGGCGGGACGGGGAATTGCGCCATTATTGATTGGACCTTCTTGGGCTTGTCTATTGCTGACTGGTCATTTATCGCTTTTATGGGTCTTACTGCTGCGGGCAGCTGGATTTATTTGAAGAGCCGTCCGACGGACGTATCAATGAAAAATACCGGTGTAGCGGTCTGAGTTTCCTGTTTCGCATAAAATAAAAAAAGAACACCGCCCGATTGCTGTCGGTTGGTGTCTTCGAAGGGTGCGCCTTGGCGCGCCGATAGTGCTCAGGCACGGACTTCGATGGGGTGGAGGTGATGCCGGTCCCGGTATGCGGCGGGGAGTGTGATGCCCGACTCGGACAGCTCGAATGAAGCGATAGCTTCCATGTTCTGGAGGTGTGTGGCGTAAAGCTTCACCCCGTGCTCTTGCTTGATATGAGCGTTGCGCCAGTCGATGCTGATGAGCGGTAGTACGCCTCTGAGTTGCTCAGTGGGGATAGAGCGCTTCAGAAACGCCTTGCCTTCGAGCGTCCGAAGCACCGTGTCACGGAAACCAACGCCAAGCTTGGCACATTTTCCACAAGGGAAGTGCGAGAGGTCGAGGATGAAGCTGAGGTTCTTCATGGCGAATGCCTCGACGCATTCTTCGAGCAGCACCCGGCGTCGGACAACGTCAACATGGTCGCCGAGGAGTACCCCGCCGCCGTTGAGGCAGATGGGGTGGACATCAGTGAAGCTGGTGCAGCCGACGAAATGGTGCTTGAAGCGGTCACGGTCACCGCAGGAGATGAGGACAGCACCGTTCGGGGCGCGTTCCTTGATGCGTGGAGCGTCGATTTCCTGGAGGAGGCCGGCTTGAATGAGGCTTTCAGCCAACGCAAATTCCGGATACAGGTGTTCCATCACGAGCCCTCGTGGTTTGGGTTGAAAATTGGTAAGAAGCGAAGATCTCGATGATCTTGCCACGAAATCTTTCCTTGGGTTGGCTACCAAGCGTCGGATTGGGTAACACGACCAACCAAACGATTATGCTACTCGCGGGAAGCACTGTCAAGAAGTAAGAAAAAATCCGCCGAAGCGGATCGATTCAGTTTACCGGAAGGCCGTGGAGCTTTAGGCGGCGGACTTGGCCAAGGTGCGGATGGCGCGGGTCGAAAGGCAGAACTTCATCCCCCCGATGCGCTTGGTCTGGAGATTAATCGCAAACGTCCGGCGTGTATGGCGCTTGGAATGGCTAATTTTGTTACCGGTTTGGGTTCCCCGACCGGAAAGTTGGCAGACGCGGCTCATAGAAAAACTTCAAAGTCTGTTTAAACGCTTACCGAGTGTATCACGACCGATGAGTTTCGGCAAGAGTTGAGACAGCCAGCATCTCATAATATGGTATCTTGTAGAGGGAAGGGCAGTGGCGCATGCCCCGAGTGGGTTGCTTTCCCTCCTCTGAAACCCCAAAACGTATACTGCTATGTCCAATGAAATCGTGCTGATCGGATTTTACTTTTTGACGCTTCTGTATTCGGTCATCATTCATGAAGTCTCGCATGGCGTGGTTGCTTTATGGCTCGGTGATATCACGGCAAAGTATACGGGCCGGATCACTCTTAATCCCATCAGCCATATCGATCCGATTGGCTCCATTCTCATTCCAATTCTTCTCATCCCAACCGGTTTTGCTTTTGGCTATGCCAAACCAGTACCGTATAACCCGCATAATTTGCGTGATCAGAAATGGGGTCCGCTCCAGGTGGCACTTGCTGGACCAGCGACGAACTTCATCTCTGCGTTCGCTGCCGCTCTTTTCGCTACCCTTGTTCCGCTCGCGTCACCTGATAAGCTCGAGATATATCGGAGCTTTTCTCGGGTCATCGGCGGCGGTGGTGGATTCCTTGACCGCTTTGGTGATTTGGCTTCGGTGATGGTCGGATCTTTACCGAGCATCTTTTTTGGATTGCTCCTCTTCGTCGTCTTTTGGAATGTCGTCCTCGGCTGCTTTAACCTGCTCCCTATTCCACCTCTGGATGGCTCAAAAATCCTTTTCACTTTCTTTCCCGTGAGCGAACAAACTCAGAGGCAGCTGGAACAGTACGGCTTCTTCGTTCTTCTCTTCATTATCTTCCTCTTCCCGGCCCCGATAAGCGCCTTTATTTCGTTCTTTCTCAATCTCTTTTTCGGACTTATTCTGTAGTCTGAGAACCCAGTTGACAGACACAAGTCTATCCGGTACACTGGCTCCACATTCGACACCAAGTCTTTTTTTGTTTGCCCCGTTTAGAGAACTTGTGGCAGACGGCGAGAGCGAACGTGTCTGGATTTTTTCTGTAAGTCATCCAATGTTCATACCCCGCGCACGTTTCTCTCTAACGGGGTTTGTCTCCATAACGAATCTTACTGTGTCCACAATCAACCAACTCATCAAGCATCCCCGTAAAGTCGCCCGGAAGAAATCCAAGTCTCCAGCAATGACTTTTGTCATCAACACGGTGAAGAATCGCATCACCAAGACGGATAGTCCGTACAAGCGCGGCGTGTGCTTGAAGGTGACGACTATGACCCCGAAGAAGCCGAACTCGGCGATGCGTAAAATCGCTCGCGTTCGCCTCACGAATGGCATGGAAGTGACCGCCTATATCCCAGGTGAAGGTCACAATCTCCAGGAGCACTCAATCGTCATGATTCGTGGTGGTCGGGTGAAGGACCTCCCGGGAGTCCGCTATCACGTCGTTCGTGGAATCTTTGATGCTGCTGGTGTGAATACTCGCAAGCAGAGCCGTTCCAAGTACGGTGCTAAGAAGGAAAAGAAGAAAGACTAATTTTGAACAGTTGCGAGTGGATAGTGTATAGAGAAAATTCCGATACCCTTCTCAAGCAACTAGAAGCTATACCCTAAAAGCTATAAGCTGCCCAAAGATATGCCACGGAGAAAGCGACAATTTGATAAGGAATGGAAAGTGGATGCTCGTTATGGTAATCCACTGGTTGGACATTTCGTCGGGATGATTATGTGGGGCGGTAAGAAAAGCACGGCTGAACGCATCATTTACGATGCGTTCGATATCATTTTCGAGCGTACCAAGAAAGCCGGTCTTAATACCTTTGAACAAGCCATCAAGAACGTCGCCCCTCTCTTGCAGCTCAAGAGCCGCCGGGTTGGTGGCGCGAACTATCAGGTCCCGGTCCCTGTTTCGGGCGAGCGGCGCCAGGTATTGGCGATGCGTTGGATCCGCGATTCCTGCCGTAACCGCAAGGGGAAGTCGATGGCGAACAAGCTCGCTGATGAACTCATCGATGCTTCGAATAAGATTGGTTCGGCCATGAAGAAGCGCGACGAGACGCACCGGATGGCTGAAGCCAACAAGGCATTCGCCCACTTTGCCTAATCTTTTTTCTCAGACGAGATCAAGTGTTAGATTCTGAAGCGTGTTCTTAAACAGAGAGTAAAATTTTATAAATCAAGGAAGAATCTAGAATCATGAATGAGGAATGAAGATTCCTAAAATTCATCGCTTTATTCCCGATTCTTTATTCATAATTCTTCGCTAACGTATGTCCCGCAAAATCGCCATTGAGAAGTATCGCAATATCGGTATCATCGCGCATATCGACGCCGGCAAGACGACAACGACCGAGCGCATCCTTTTTTACACCGGTATCACACACAAGATCGGCGAAGTACACGAGGGCGAGGCGACCATGGACTGGATGGAGCAGGAGCGTGAGCGTGGTATCACGATTACGTCCGCCGCGACGACCTGTTACTGGAAGAATCATCATATCAATATCATCGACACGCCGGGACACGTGGACTTTACTGTCGAGGTAGAGCGTTCACTTCGTGTTCTCGACGGCGGTGTCGTCGTGTTTGACGGCAAGGAAGGCGTTGAGCCGCAGTCTGAGACCGTCTGGCGCCAAGCGGAGAAGTACAAGGTGCCACGTATGTGCTTTATTAATAAGATCGACAAGGAGGGCGCGGTCTTTGAAGACGCCATTTCTTCTATCTGGAACCGTTTGACGCCGAACGCCGTCGCGATTCAGTATCCGCTCGGACTCCGTGGCGATTTCTATGGACTCATCGATCTCATGAAGATGAAGGCCTATACCTTTGACGGTGACATGGGTGAGATTGTTATTGAAGGTGAGATTCCAGCCGAATATCTCGACAAGGCCAAGGAGTGGCGTGAGAAAATGGTAGAAAAGATTTCTGAAACAGATGATGCACTGACAGAAAAATACTTAAATGGCGAGGAAATCTCAGTTGAGGAACTTAAGGTCGCGCTGCGTAAGGCAGTCGTCGAAGTCCGTCTTCACCCCGTGATGACTGGTACCGCGCTTCGCAACAAGGGTGTTCAACTCGTCCTTGATGCGGTCGTTGACTATCTTCCGTCACCGGTCGATATCCCACCGGTAGTAGGGATTGATCCAAAGAATGATAAGGAACTCATTCGTGAGACGAATGATGCCGCTCCGTTTTCTGCACTCGCCTTCAAGGTAGCAACGGACCCTTTCGTTGGCCAGCTGACATTCTTCCGGGTGTATTCAGGTACGATCAAAGCCGGATCATATGTCTTGAATTCCACTAAAAATGAAAAGGAACGCATCGGCCGTATCCTTCGGATGCATGCCAATCACCGCGAAGATATCGAAGATCTCACCTCGGGTGATATCGGTGCACTTGTTGGAATGAAGGTTACTATGACGGGTGACACACTTTGCGATCCGGAAAATCCGGTGATACTCGAGAATATCGTCTTCCCAGAACCGGTCATCGACATCGCTGTCGAGCCAAAGACGAAAGCCGATCAGGAGAAAATGGGTGTCGCTTTGAAGAAACTGTCGGAGGAAGATCCGACCTTCCGTGTCCATACGGATGAAGATAGCGGTCAGACCATTCTCTCGGGTATGGGTGAATTGCACCTCGACATCATCGTTGATCGGATGCGCCGTGAATTCAAAGTCGAAGTCAATGTTGGTCGGCCACAAGTCGCCTACCGTGAAACGATTCGTGAAATGGCTCAGGCCGAAGGAAAATATGTCCGTCAGTCGGGTGGTCGTGGTCAGTATGGCCATTGCTGGATCCGTCTCGAACCGAATGAACAGGGGAAGGGCTACGAATTCTTCGATGAGACCAAAGGAGGTGTCATTCCACAGGAGTTCATTAAGCCAATCAATAAGGGAATTGAGGAGGCAACCAGCACCGGTGTGCTTGCTGGTTACCCAGTCGTTGATGTGAAGGCAACTGTGTACGATGGATCCTTCCATGATGTTGACTCATCCGAAGCCGCCTTCAAAATCGCCGGATCACTGGCCTTCAAGGAAGCGATGCGTCGGGCCAAACCAATCATCCTCGAGCCGATCATGAAGGTGTCTGTCATCATGCCGGAAAGCTTCATGGGTGATATCGTCGGTGACCTCAATGCCAAGCGTGGCATCATCAAAGAGATGACCGATCGCGGCGAAGGCAATGCCCGTGTGAAGGAAGTGTCAGCGGAGGTCCCACTCGCCAGCATGTTCGGGTACGCGACTCAGATGCGTTCAATGTCACAGGGGCGTGCGAGTTACTCCATGGAATTTGCTCACTACGCGGAAGTCCCGCGGAACGTCGCCGAAGAGATCATGGGTGCGAAGACAGGGACAGCTGCAAAGGAATAAGAATCTTGAATGTGGAATGAAGAACCGGCTCGAAAGGGCCGGTTTTATCATGGAGATGTATAATGGAAAAAGATAGATAATTTGCTAATGCTACGCATTATGTCAGGCTTTGAGAGCGTTCCTTCGACAGTGAATAATCAGCCAGAGCTTTCCCCGGAAGATCAAAAAGTGATGAGTCGGCGGAATTTTTTGAAAGCGGCCGGCGCTGCAGCGGCCGGCGCTGTACTTGAGACGCTTCCAACTGAATCTCAGGCAGAAGCTGGGGATGGTCTTTCCTTTGAAAAAGGGGTTGTTGTGACAGATTTCGATAAAAAAGTAATAGCTAATACACTTAAATCACTTGCGCCCGGTGCCATCGCTCAGTTTCAGTACATGCCGCCAGATGATCTAGATGTATATACAATCATTGTGACCATTTCTCTTCCGAATGGGAGTATTAAAGAAGGGAGAATGGCTGGTTTTCCTGGATCGCCACACGGCAAGGCGTGTCGCGAGGCACTCCTCAGGGCCTTTGGAAAGGGCTAATAAAGACTGGTTTAAGATGTGAAACTGGTTAAGTCTTGACAGGATTTATTTGGGTTGCTATCATCCTGATTGACGCTTTCCTGAGCCGTTTTTGTCTGTTGGCAAGGCCGGAACAGGAAAATGAAAAATTTTTTGTAATAAATCGTTTACTTAATGGTATACACCGAAGAGTCGTCGAAGACGAAGCAAGGTGTAAGTCAACAGTATGGCTGTAGAGCAATTCAACCGTTCTAAACCGCACGTCAACGTTGGTACTATCGGACACGTCGACCATGGCAAGACGACCACCACGGCCGCTCTTCTCCATGTGCTTTCGATGAAGGGTTTCGCTAAGGAAAAGGGTGTCGATGAAATCGACAAGGCCCCAGAAGAAAAAGAGCGTGGTATTACCATCTCGACTTCACACTGTGAGTACGAGTCCGACAAGCGCCACTACGCCCACGTCGACTGCCCAGGGCACGCCGACTATATCAAGAATATGATCACCGGTGCCGCTCAGATGGACGGTGCGATTCTCGTTGTCTCCGCCACTGATGGCCCGATGCCACAGACCCGTGAGCATATCCTCCTCGCCAAGCAGGTGGGTGTTCCATCAATCGTCGTTTTCCTCAACAAAGTCGACATGGTGGATGATGCTGAGCTGATTGACCTCGTTGAAGCTGAAGTTCGCGAACTGCTCTCCAAGTACGAATTTGATGGTGATAATGCTGCCGTTATCCGCGGGAGCGCCTTGAAGGCTCTTGAGTCCAAGTCTATCGATGATGCTGACGCTAAGCCAATTCTCGACCTTGTAGCGGCTCTTGATGAACGTATCCCGGAGCCAATCCGTGACACCGAAAAGCCGTTCCTTATGCCAATCGAAGACATCTTCTCGATCGAAGGTCGCGGTACGGTTGTCACTGGCCGTATCGAGCGCGGTATCGTGAACATCAACGAAGAAGTCGAAATCGTCGGTCTTCGCGATCTCGCCAAGACGGTCGTGACGGGTATCGAAATGTTCAATAAGCAGCTCGATCGTGGTCAGGCTGGTGACAATGCTGGTCTCCTCATCCGCGGTATCAAGAAGGAAGATGTCGAGCGTGGTCAGGTGTTGGCCAAGCCCGGATCGATTACTCCACACACTGAATTTGAAGGTGAAGTTTATATCCTGTCGAAGGAGGAAGGTGGTCGTCATACCCCGTTCTTCAAAGGCTACAAGCCACAGTTCTATATCCGTACCACGGATGTAACGGGTGAAGTGATTCTGCCGGAAGGGACCGAGATGGTGATGCCAGGGGACACTATCAAGCTCAAGATCGTTCTCATTGCTCCAGTCGCGATGGAAGAAGGTATGCGCTTCGCTATCCGCGAGGGTGGCCGGACTGTCGGCGCTGGTGTCGCTACGAAAATCATCAAATAATCTTTTTTGATGGAACTGGGTGCGGGGGAGTAAGTCTCCCGCACGACTGTTCTCTCAAAAGAACTCATTCACAATCATGGCTATCAAGAAAAAAGAGGAAGGAACAACGCGAGTTCGGATTAAGATTAAGGCGTATGACCACAAGGTCATCGACCAGTCTGCCCGGAAGATTGTCGAAACTGCCGAACGAACAGGAGCGGAAATCACCGGTCCCGTCCCGCTCCCGACAGAGATCCACAAGGTGACGGTCAATCGGTCGACGTTTGTCCACAAAAATTCCCGTGATCAGTATGAGATGCGGGTTCACAAGCGCCTCATCGATATCCTGAATCCGAATGCAAAGACGATTGATAACCTCACCAATCTCGATTTGCCAGCCGGTGTGGATATCGAGATCAAAATGTAAGTAGCGGCAAAAGCCACTCGTTCAAGTCCCTTCTTCCTCCCGAAATGTTTGCTGAAGAAAGGATACTAAGCGAGCCAGAAAAATAACTGGCACGCGGGCGACGTCCAGTTTTTTTGTTGAAATCAGAAAGCTAAGCGTAAGCGAATCATATGAAGTGTCTTTTAGGGAAAAAACTCGGCATGACCACGCTCTTCGATGAAGCGAAGGGCGCTTTGAACGTGACCCTGATTGAATGCGAGCCGAATACCGTTTCGCTTCATCGCACTGCTGAAAAGAACGGGTATGTCGCGGTACAACTTTCCCACCCGAAGACGAAAAAAGTTCTGACAAAACGTGAGTTCCGTTTAGACTTGAATGATGCTGGACAGGATGAGGGTACGAAGACACTCGAGTCTCTCGCTGTCGCTTCAACGGTAACCGTCGCGCAATTTGCGGTCGGTGAAAAAGTCCACATCTCTGGTATCACCAAAGCGAAAGGCTTTCAGGGTGTGGTGAAACGCTATGGATTTGCTGGCGGTCGTGCTTCTCACGGTGGCAAACATGACCTTCGTAAGCCCGGTTCTATCGGTGCCACGTTTCCGGAGCACGTCATCAAGGGCCGTCGTATGGCGGGCCGCATGGGAGCCGATCGGTTTACCGTGAGGAACCTCATCGTTGATTTTATTGATACAGAAAAAGGAATTCTCGGAGTGCGCGGCGCGGTACCTGGTGTCGCTGGCCGTATCGTCGAAATCCGCAGTGCCAAATAATCGCTCCTATGACCAAGATCACGATCAAAAATCTGGCCGGAAAAGATGTCGAAACACTCGAGCTCGATGATCGTATTTTCAATGTGGAGCGCAATGACGCACTTGTCCATCAGGTCTTCACTATCCTCACCGGTAACCTCCGGACGACTATCGCTCATACCAAGGACCGGAGTGAACGTGCCGGTACTGGCAAGAAACCATGGAAGCAGAAAGGTACTGGCCGTGCGCGGGCTGGTTCTGTCCGGAGCCCGCTGTGGCGTAAGGGTGGTGTCACTCATGGGCCGACCAATAAGCGGAATTTCTACCGTGAAGTGAGTCAGAAGATGCGCCAGAAAGCTGTTCTGATTGCGCTGTCTGAGAAACTCCGTACGGGAAAGCTCATTGTCGCTGATACCCTGGCCGTTACTGATAAGAAGACAAGATCTTTTGATGTCGCGCTCACTGCCCTCGCGATCAATCCTCGCAAAGTAGTTGTCAGTTTGATGACTACCGAACAGACTGAGGGTCGTGCGATGCGCAATGTTCCAACCGTGACAGTTGTCCACAATCCTGACCTCAACGTCTTTCATCTGCTCAAGTCTGAATTTGTACTTATGAGCAAGGCTGCACTCATGGAAATTGATACCCGTTTTACCAGTTGGAAGAAATAATCGTATGGCACCCAAAAAGACCACAACCAAAGATGTGAAGATTGAGAAGCAGCTCTCTTCTTTGGCGACGCGCGTCTTGGTTCGTCCGCGTATTACCGAAAAGGCCTATGCCGTGAATGCGCTTGACCAGTATGTGTTCCAGGTGACCATGGCCGCGACCAAAACCGAAGTGAAACACGCGGTTGAAGAAGCCTATGGCGTCTCAGTGGTAGCTGTGAATATGGTGCGCCTTCAAGGAAAGAAGAAGAATTATGGCCGGACCGCGGGAAAGCGGAGCGCCGTGAAGAAAGCACTTGTCCGGATTAAGAAGGGTGAAACGATTCAGTTATTCCAAGCCGGTATCTAAGACTATGGCCATCAAAATCTACAAAAAGAATAACGCCGGTCGTCGCTTCATGTCAGTCGTGAAGCCAGACGCTTTGACTGACAAAAAGCCAGAAAAGGCCCTCCTCGCGCCTTTGCCGAAGAAGGCTGGCCGTTCGCTCGGAAAAATATCTGTCCGTCATCAGGGCGGTGGTGCCAAGCGTCGTTATCGCATCATCGATTTCAAACAGGACAAGCACGGTATTCCCGCCAAGATTACTTCGATTGAGAAGGACCCGAACCGTTCAGCCCTGATCGCCCTCTTGAACTATGCTGATGGTGAGAAGCGCTACATTTTGGCGACGCATGATATGCGCGCGGGACAGACGATTGTTTCTGGTCCAGAAGCCCCAGTCGCCCCAGGGAACCGACTTCTCCTCTCAAATATTCCAGCCAGTACCACTATCTGCAATATCGAGATGCAGCGTGGTAAAGGGGGACAGATTGTCCGGAGCGCTGGTTCTCAGGCAACCCTCATGGCTCTCGACGGGCCGATGGCTCAGGTGAAACTTTCTTCGAGCGAGGTCCGTCTTGTTCCGAAAGACTGCTATGCGACCATTGGCCAGGTTTCTAATTTTGAACATAGCGCTGAGCGCATCGGGAAGGCTGGTCGTGCCCGTCACATGAATCGTCGTCCTACCGTTCGTGGGACAGCTATGAACCCCGTCGACCACCCACACGGTGGCGGTGAAGGTCGGCAGCCACTCGGTATGCATCCGAAGACCCCGTGGGGCAAAGCTGCTCTCGGCAAGAAGACCAGGAAACGCAAGCATCGCACGAACCAGTACATCATTCGCCGTCGCAATAAGAAGTAACGCCTATGTCACGCAGTCTCAAAAAAGGACCATACGTCGACCCAAGAGTCTTGAAAAAGATCGATGGTCGGAAGCACGGAGATCGCACGGTCATCAAGACGTGGTCACGCGCTTGCGTCATCGCGCCTGAGATGGTAGGTTTTACGTTCGGTGTGCACAACGGCAAAGACTTCGTAACGGTACTCGTGACCGAAGAAATGGTTGGCCATCGCTTAGGTGAGTTTTCTCTCACTCGGAAGTTCACTCGCCATGGTGGTAAGATGCAGAAGGAAATTGAACTTGCGAGTAAGCAGCGCGAACTCGATGCAGCCAAGGCTGCGAAAACTACTGACAAGAAATAACAGACTCGTGTATGCGCGTTGAAGCAACTCTGAACAATCTGCGCATCGCTCCTCGTAAGGTGCGATTGGTTACTCACAGCATTGTGGGCTTGCCTGTCGCTACCGCATTGGTGCAGCTTCGCCGTCAGGTGAAGCGGAGCTCTTTGCCGATTACGGTGCTTTTGAAGAGCGCGATTGCCAACGCAAAGAATAATTTTAAACTCTCAGAGGAAACGTTGTTCGTGAAAGAAGTCCGTGTCGGCGACGGTGTTCGTCTCAAGCGGTTCACTCCGAAGGCGTTCGGTCAGGCGACGCCCATTCTCCGGCGGACATCGAAGGTCCAGATCATCCTTGATGAGCGAGCCCCGAAGGTTGTTGCGAAGCCGGTTGTTAAGAAGGTTGCGAAAAAAACAGTCACCAAGAAAGTCATTGCTAAAAAGCCTGAATTACAAGCGCTCAATAAATAGTATGGGAAATAAGACCAATCCAATTGGAATCCGACTCGGGATCACCGCTGACTGGCAGTCACGCTGGTTTGCTGATAGCAAAAAGAGTCTTCGCGTCAATCTTCGGAAGGATGTTGAGATGCGTGCTTTCATCCAGAAACAGTGGAAGAGCGCCGCGATTGCTTCGGTTGAGATTGAGCGATCGACTGGTATGATGAAGCTCATCATCCGGACCTCGCGCCCGGGAGTTCTGATCGGCCGTGGAGGTACGGGTGTTGAGGACCTCACCCGTGTGCTTCGGAAGCGCTTCTTCGCCGGGAAGAAGGTTGATCTCAAAGTTGAGGTTCAGGAAGTGAAGCACATGGAAGAAAGCGCGATGCTCGTTGCCCAACAGGTTGCTGAACAACTTGAGAAGCGCACCCCGTTCCGCCGTGTCTTGAAGGGAACACTCGATCAGGTAGAAGCCAATAAAGCGATTCTTGGTGTGAAGATTGAAATCGCCGGTCGCTTGGGTGGTGCTGAAATGTCCCGTCGCGAATGGCTGTCCCGAGGTAAGATTCCTCTCCATACTCTCCGCTCTGATGTTGATTTCGCCCGTTATGAAGCGAAGACAACCTATGGCGTCATCGGTGTGAAGGTCTGGGTCTACAAGGGAGAGAAGTTTGAAGAAAAATCAGAAGAATAATTTAGATACGAGAAGATGACGGCTATGAACCTCATGCCCCGAAAAGTAAAGCATCGTAAAGTCCAACGCGGATACAATCCCGTTGGTACGGTTGCGTCGCGCGGTGACAAGGTCAGCTTTGGTGCTTTCGGACTGAAAGCAACTGAAGGCGGCATCATCTCTGCCCGTCAGATTGAGTCCGCTCGTCGCGCCATGACTCGATTCATTGCTCGAGGTGGTAAAGTCTGGATTCGGATTTTCCCGGATACGCCAATTACCAAAAAGGGTGAACAGACCCCGATGGGTAAAGGAAAGGGTACGCCTGACCACTTTGCTGCCAAGGTTTCGGCTGGTCGTATGCTCTTCGAGCTCGATGGGGTGCCGAAAGCGACAGCTGCGGAAGCGATGCGTCTCGCCGCTCACAAACTGTCTGTAAAGAGCCGATTTGTCGTCAAAGAATAAGCGTATGAAAGCGAAAGAATGGCGGGAAAAATCAGTCGGCGAGCGCGAGAAGACTCTCATAGAGATTCGTGATCGTCTCCGTGGGCTCCGTTTCGATCTTGCAACACGCGCTTCGAAACAACACAGTGAGCACCGCAAGACCAGGCGGGATATCGCTCGGCTCCTGACACTGGAGCGAGAAGAAGGAACGAAATAGTTAAGTCCAATCAACGTAAACGTATGACAGCAGCGAACACAACCAAGCAATCAAATGTTCCGACCTGGAAAGGCACGGTCGTTTCGAATCGCATGAAGAATACGGTGGTCGTCGCTGTGGAGACTCTCAAGACCCATCCGAAATATAAGAAGCAGTACCAGGCGACGAAGCGCTACAAGGTGGAAACGGAAGGCAAAGAATACGTACTCGGAGCAGTTGTAACCTTTCGCGAGTGCCGTCCGCTCTCGAAACAGAAGCATCACATCGTCATCGCTGAATAAATGTTCCACGAGACAAGATTATGATCCAAGCAGAATCCAGACTAATCGTCGCAGACAACTCGGGAGCCCGAGTCATCGAGTGCTTCAAGGTGCTCGGTGGGACACGTCGCCGTTATGCGGGCTTGGGCGATATCGTGGTGGCATCGGTGAAGGTGGCTGAGCCGCGTGGCCTCGTGAAGAAGGGTGATAAAGTGAAAGCGGTCATTGTTCGTCAACGCACTGCCCATCGCCGCAAAGACAATTCGTATATCCGTTTCGATGAGAATGCAGCGGTTATCCTCGAAGGTGCAACCCAGGAGCCGAAGGGTTCCCGTATTTTCGGACCGATTGCCCGTGAACTACGGGAAAAAGGATTTGCAAAAATTGTCTCACTCGCTCCTGAAGTACTCTAAGGCTATGAAAATCAAGAAAGGCGACCAAGTGGAGTTGATAGCTGGCAAGGACCGTGGTAAGCGCGGTACTGTGTCGCGCGTGTTTCCAACTATTGAAAAAGTCATCGTTGATGGGGTAAACATGGGCAAGCGTCATCGCAAGGCGAAGACGGCTGGCGAAAAGGGCGAGCGTGTGGAGATGGCCATGCCGATTCATGTTTCGAACGTCATGTTGATTGATCCTGAGACCGGCAAACGATCGCGCATCGGTTATCGAATCAATGGTACGGAAAAGGTCCGTGTGAGTAAGAAATCCGGAAAAGATTTGAACTAGCACTATGTCATCTCTCACCAAGAAAAATTACGAAACAAAGGCTCTTCCAGCCCTGAAGAAGCTCATCGGGATGGAGAATCCGAATGCGCTGCCGAAGATCGACCGGGTGGTCGTGAATGTTGGCGTGGGCAAGTTTCTGAAGGAAAATAATCGAATCGAAGAAATCCGGACTTCGCTTGAGATGATAACTGGCCAGAAAGTCGTTTCGACCAAGGCGCGCAAAGCCATCGCGGGATTCAAGATTCGCGAGGAACTGGAAGTTGGGATGCGGGTCACACTTCGTGGAAAGCGCATGTGGGATTTCCTCGATCGGCTCATCCATGTGGCATTGCCTCGGGTACGCGACTTCCAGGGCATCACCTTGCGGTCTGTGGATACCTATGGCAACTGCAATATCGGACTCAAAGAGCATATGGTATTTCCAGAAATCATCCCGGAAAAAGTTCAAACCGTTTTCAGTTTCCAGGTCACGATTGTGACGACCGCTAAGGATAAAGCAGCGGGCGAGTGTCTGTTCCGCGCCATTGGCCTCCCACTCCAGACCAAAGAATCAGAAGAATCACGATAAACTTTTAGAAGTATATGGCAAAAACATCGACCTACGCTCGCTCCCAGAAGACACCGAAGTTTTCAACCCGGATTGTTCGGCGTTGCTGGCGCTGTGGCCGGAAGCACGGTTATCTCCGGATGTACGACATCTGCCGTATCTGCTTCCGTGAGCTCGCGAGCAAAGGCGAGATCCCGGGAGTCAGAAAGTCTTCGTGGTAATTACGAGATCCTCATACATCATTAGACTATGTTAGACCCAATAGCAGAAATGCTCACTCGAATCAGAAATGCTCAACGCGCCGGCCATCAGAGCGTCCGTCTGCCGGCTTCGTGCATGAAGCTTGCGATTGCCGAAATCCTCAAGCAAGAAGGCTTTGTTGGAAACGTTGAAGTGATCGAGGAGGGGGTCCGAAAGGATCTACAGATTGGTCTCAAGTATCGTCAGATTTCGCTGACCAAGCGCGAACCTGCAATTCAGGAAATCGAACGTATCAGCAAGGAAGGCCGGCGCGTCTACGTGAAGAAGAATGAAGTCGTCAAAGTGAAGAATGGCTACGGTATCTCCATTATCTCCACTTCCCAGGGTCTGATGACCGGTCTGGAAGCGCACCGCCGTCATCTCGGAGGGGAATATATCTGCCAAGCCTGGTAATACTACGAATATGAGTAGAATTGGAAAGAAGCCATTTCAGATCCCGGACAATTGCGAAGCATCATTGCACGCGAATGTGTTAACGGTGAAGGGTCCGAAAGGAACGCTTTCGTTAACCCATACTTTAGATGTTGTAATGACCATTACTGATGGCCAGATTCTCGTCGAGAAAAAGGGGAGTTCGCTTCAGGCGCTCGCTATGTGGGGGACAGCTGCCAAGTTGGTAAAAAATCTTTTTGAGGGCGTGACAACCGGATTTTCCCGGGCACTTGAGCTCAATGGTGTTGGTTTCCGTATGACGATAGCTGGGAAGAAGCTGAATCTCGCCCTTGGTTTCTCGCATCCTGTCGTGATGGAAGTACCAGAGGGAATTGAGGTAAAAATCGAAAATAACGTGCTCACCATCTCGGGTCTCGATAAACAGAAAGTTGGTCAGTTTGCAGCCGTCGTGAAGAAACTCAAGCCAGTCGAGCCGTATAAAGGAAAAGGCTTTCGTTATGTCGGCGAGCAGGTGCGACGGAAGGAAGGCAAAAAAGCCTCTGCTTAATTGAACAGAATTTTATGAAGAAGATACATAACAAGATTGAGAAGCGTGCCCGGCGGCACAACCGTGTCCGGTCAAAAATCTCGGGTACGTTTGATTGCCCGCGTGTAGCTGTCTACCGCAGTCTCCAGGGCGTTTCTGTTCAGGCGATTGACGATCTTTCGAGCAAGACGCTCGCTCAGGCTAATCACCAAGAGCTTGGAAAGAAAGCGAAAAATACAGTCGTCGAGGCGGCTCAAGTCGGCAAGCTCCTGGGTGAGCGGTTGATTAAAATCGGCGTGAAGACGGCAGTGTTTGATCGGGCTGGTTATCTCTACCATGGCAAGGTGAAGGCAGTTGCCGAAGCCGTCCGCGGTACAGGGATTGCAATGTAAGTTTTTGAATACGTAACGCTCTATGGCGACGAATGAACAAATGAAGGGTGGACGGCCTCGCCGTGGCGGACCGCGAGGACAACGCCGCGAACGGCCGGAGTACGACCAGAAGATGCTTAATCTGGCTCGTGTTACTCGTGTCGTAAAGGGTGGTCGCCGCTTCCGTTTTCGTGCGACTCTTGTCATTGGTAACCGTAAGGGCAAGGTTGGTGTCGGAGTCGCTAAGGGGAGCGACGTTTCTGATGCGATTCAGAAGGCGTTCCAAGCAGCAAAAAAGAATATGATTACGGTGCAGCTTACAGGGAGCTCGATCGCGCACGATGTGAATGCCAAGTACGGGAGTGCCGAGGTTCTCCTGAAGCCGGCAACGGCCGGGCGAGGCCTGATTGCTGGCGGCGCAGTGCGTGCCGTTATGGATCTTCTTGGTGCGAAAGACATCATCGCCAAGTCGCTCGGCAGTTCCAATAATCTCAATGTGGCTCAGGCGACACTTCTCGCTTTGCAGAAGTTACGGACCAAGATAGAAGAGGTTCCGGCTGAAAAACCAGTAGAAACCAAAGCGGAAGTCAAAAAAACTGAAGTTACCGCCTAAGATACCCCCTTATGCAGATTCATGAATTACAACTTGCACCGCGAAAGAAAACGCAGCGCATCGGTCGCGGCGGGAAGCGTGGTACAACGGCTGGTCGTGGCACAAAAGGTCAGGGTGCTCATGGCAAGAAGAAAGACCCGCTGTTTGAAGGTGGACGCTCCAGTCTCGTCGAGCGCATGAAGAAGCTGCGCGGTTTCAAATCGGTGTACCAGAAGCTCTTTACCGTGACGCTTGATCGCCTGGAAAAGCATTTCAAAGAAGGGGAGAAAGTGACACGCGACGCGTTCGTCGAGAAGAAAATCTTCGGCAAAGTCGTTCGTCGCGCCGGCGTGAAGATCGTCAACACCGGCAAACTCACGAAGAAGCTTGTCATCGGTAAGGATATCGAACTTACCACTGGTGCGGCTGAAGTTCTCCAGGCCAATGGTTCGACGATTGAGGAATAATACGGAACTGTTCAATAGCATTCCCCCTAAAGGAGCCTGACGAGGGCTCTTTTATGCTATACAAATTAAGTGTTCCATGGTATACAGTAAAGTCACTTTACGGGGGAATTCCTCTCCTGTAGGGGAGACAATACAGCCCCCGTTCTTCAACAACCTCTCAAGGAGAGAGATCATGACCAATCGTTGCCAGACCGCTTGGCTCTTCGCCACCCTCATTGTCGTCGCTTTGCTCACTGCCTGTGGCGGTGGGGGAGATGACACCGATAGCCAAGTCATCCCGGCCGACGCCAAGGTGTGTCAGATGCAGTACGTCGGCGTTCCCATTTGGGGTGATGTCCGGGCACGTACTGATCTAGAAAATGAGACACTTTTTATCAACTCGGCCGTTGAAGGGAGCTTTGACGTCATCGGAGGAAGTTACGATGCAATTTGGCAACACAGGATTCCGATCCCTCAGCTCGCCGTCGATGACATGGAGACGAGCTGGGCGACGGTCAGGGTGCTGTGGCCAAACTTTGTCCCCGGCCCTCCGTTTGTTTCCGCAAAGGTGCGCATCGTCGTTCGAACCGGTGGCGGATACCGGTACGGAAAGCTCTGGGCGTGCGTTGTCGAGGATCTCGACTTCGGCGACACCGTGCTCATCAATGCGGTAACCGATCCGGATGCGACTGACGCTTTGACAGTTGTGCAGAGCGAGGTATACATTTCCATCAATGACTGGGGGAGCGAGGTCCACCTACCGGCTGATTCTGCGGGTATCAAGTATTTCGGGGTTCCGGGTTCCAATGAGATAGAACTGCTTCTGAACTGAAGCAGGTCTCAGCCACTTTGCCGTGTGCCCACTAGGTGCCCGGCCCGTCTGCTACGAAGGTAACACTTTGGGCAGACGTTTTCTTTTCCTGGTATTATCTGAGATTGCCAATTTGGCTGTTTTAGCCTAAAATAAGGATGTTTTTGACTTTATCACCAATTGAAGCTGGTGAGACGCGGAAGCTTGTTTTCGTGTTCCAGTACATGAAGGTAAAAACCTAGCCTATGACTGAAATTTTCTCCCAGATTTTTCGGACCCCAGATCTTCGCAAGAAGATCCTCTTTATCGTTGGACTACTTGTGATTTATCGCCTCACGGCCAATATCCCCCTCCCAGGTGTCGATGTGTTTCAATTGAAGCGGCTCTTCGAGGATAACGCACTCCTTGGTCTCTTGAATATCTTCTCGGGCGGCGGGCTGTCCAATATTTCTGTCGTGCTCCTCGGTGTGGCGCCGTACATCACGGCGAGCATCATCATGCAGCTGATGCAGACAATCTTTCCGAGACTTGAGAAGCTGTACAAAGAGGAAGGGGAACAGGGGAGGCAGAAGTTCAATATGTGGACGCGCTGGCTCACCGTGCCGCTTGCTGCGCTTCAGTCATTCAGCATGATCTCGCTTCTGCGATCGCAGAACATTCTCACCGATATCGCACCGTTTACGATCGTGGTGATCATCCTCTCGGCGACGGCGGGCACTGTGTTCCTTATGTGGCTGGGCGAACTCATCACGGAAAAAGGTCTCGGCAATGGCGTCTCGATGCTCATCTTTGCCGGTATCGTGGCGGCGTTGCCGACCGGGGCGTCACGCCTCTTTGCCACCTGGGATCCGTCCCAATTCTTCACCTACCTCGTTTTCCTCGCATTAGGTTTGGTGACGGTGGCAGGCGTCATCTTCATCAATGAGGGTCAGCGGACCATACCAATCGCCTATGCGAAACGAGTGCGCGGATCGAGCGTCTATGGCGGTTCGGCAACTCATTTACCACTTCGGGTGAATCAGGCAGGCGTGATACCGATCATCTTTGCCGTTTCACTGATTCTCATTCCGACCATGCTCGCGAACTTCTTTGTTTCTTCACCAAACGCTCGAATCGCCGAGTTGGCAGTTTCAGTTTCAACTATCCTTCAGAATCAGTGGGTTTATGGTATCGCTTATTTTACGCTTGTCGTACTTTTCACATACTTTTATACGGCGGTGGTGTTCGATCCAGTGAAGATATCTGAAAATCTCCAGAAGCAAGGAGGGTATGTACCCGGTATCCGTCCAGGGATGTCTACAGCTGAATACCTCCACCATATCATCACCCGGATTACCTTTACTGGTGCGCTTTTCCTTGGTAGTATCGCTGTCCTTCCGATTGTCGTGCAAGGGATGACAGGTATCCAAGCACTTTCAATCGGTGGTGTCAGTATTCTCATCGTGGTCTCGGTGGTGCTTGAGCTCGTGAAGCATATCCAGAGCCAGCTGATGATGCGGAGTTACGAGGGTTTGTAAGAGCCTTTCTTTTCTGGTTCATTCCTTCATTTCGGATTCTGGTATTCGACCGCCTATTTACAATGTGTCCTGTTTCTCTTTCTACCCGCTCCTCGTACTCATAACGAAAAAGAGATTCTCCCGTGCCGTCTCATCGAAATCTGCACAATCCCTATGATATCTGTTTGCTTCATTCAGACTAAAAGATAATCTTCATCATTTTTACTATGCCATTACGAGACACCTATATTCTTCTCGGATCAGCGGGCAGTGGAAAAAGTACGCAGGCCGAATTACTGAAGAGTTCGCTCCATTTGGTACATATTGATATTGGCGCGGAGCTTCGCGCGGTTGCTGCTCATGATACTGCCCTCGGCCGGCAAGTGAATGAATTTATCAATGTGAAGCACGAGTTTGCGCCTGATGATATCGTTTTTTCCGTGCTCGTAGACGCTGTCCGTTCCGTACCTGAGACAGTCGGGCTGCTCATCGATGGTATCCCTCGGCGAGAGAGCCAGATTGAAAAAGTTCTCCAGGTGTTGAAAGAATCCGGCCGGACGCTCAATAAGGTGATTTTCATCGATGTGCCGGAAATAGTTTCAGTCGATCGTATTTCCAAACGTTTTGCCTGCGAGGGCTGCAAGCGGTCGTATATTCTTGGTAAGAACCTGATTGATTCTGATAAGCCTTGTCGTTACTGTGGCGGCCGCATTTCTCAGCGGATGGATGACACTGAAGAGGGTGTGCGTAAGCGGCACCAGATTTTCCATCAAGAAACGCTGCCCGTGGTTAATTATTTTGAATCAACCGGGCAGCTGCTTCATGTGGATGGTAATCAGGAGACATACAAGGTCTTTAAATATATTCTTGAGCATGTTCGTCCAGATTAGTATGCGAAAGAAAGATTTAATCAAGACGCAATTAGAAATTGCCGCGCTCCGAGAATCAGGGAGGCGTTTAGCAGGAGTCGTCCGGGAACTTCTTGAGGAGGCACAAATTGGTGTGTCAACTGGCATGCTTGGAGAGCTCGCCGATACGCTCATTCGAAAAGCTGATGGCGACCCAATCTTCAAGGGCTATGGAAAGGCCTGGGGCGCTCCGCCATTTCCGGCATCGGTATGTATCTCGCTGAATGATGAGGTGGTGCACGGCATCCCCAATGGGAATCGGATACTAGCTGACGGGGATCTTTTGAAAATCGATATCGGCATGCGCCACAGAGGCATGGTCTCAGACATGG
The DNA here is from genome assembly GCA_049290475.1 of Candidatus Moraniibacteriota bacterium. Taxonomy (GTDB): domain Bacteria; phylum Patescibacteriota; class Minisyncoccia; order Moranbacterales; family UBA1568; genus SSEF01. The sequence continues at coordinate 27,138 of JBATNS010000022.1, forward strand.
CTCGAATGAAAATTATCGGCCGGGAGTCGCCTGAAGCTCTACGACTGAAAACAGTGACAGAGGCGGCACTTCTTGCTGGCTTATCGACGCTTCATGACGGTTCTTCACTTGAGGCATATGCTCAGGCTGTTGAGAATGTGGCGAAGGTAGCTGGATTTTCCTGTGTGCGTGATCTCGTGGGACATGGTGTAGGACGTGAATTGCACGAAGAGCCGCAGATACCGAACTATTCCGGTTCTAGCCTGCCAAACTTTCAATTTGCGACTGGTATGACGGTTGCTCTCGAGCCGATGGTGAATGCTGGCACTCATCAGGTACGACTCGCTCCAGATGGCTGGACTTTTGTTACGGTAGATGGAAAACTTTCCGGTCATACTGAAGACAGCGTTCTGATTACGCCGGATGGCTACGAAGTGTTAACGATGCTATGACAGAAACCATTCAGCAGGAGAACTTCTTAGGTATTGATTGGGGGCTGCGAGATATCGGCATAGCGCTCGCGCATGCCGAGACGCGAATCGCTATTCCCTTCATGACGGAAAGTAACGATGATGGCTTTCTGGATCGCATTGGTCAATTAATCGTCGCAGAGCATATCGGTACGACAGTGATCGGCATTCCATCTCATATCAACCGTAAGGAGGTCGAATATCCCGGTGAAATCCTTGGTAGGAGACTTAGCGAGAGATTCGGTGTACGGGTAGCCTATCAGGATGAAATGTTTACAACGAAACTCGCCCAGCAAGCGCTCATCCAAAGGGGGGAGCGTCATGTCGGTAAGCACGATGATGCCGAAGCGGCCTGTATCATTCTCCAACAATGGCTGGATCGGAAACCTGCCAGATCAGGTGTTGTTGCGTCCGTTGAAGGTGATTCACAGTAGTTTATACTAGAGGGGCAAACCTTTGCTCACTCAATCCTATGGGTCAATTTTTCTTCTTCCTCCTCATTCTACCTACCGCGCTGTTGATCAGTCTTTCTTTTTCTCCCTCGTTCATTCATGCGTCGACAGCGCTGCAGACGGTTATTGCTGAGTGTCGCCAGCGTACCGGCTTTGGCGAAAGTACCTGCAAGACGCTGGTGAAGAAATACATGAATGTTGAAC
>JBATNS010000023.1:0-2823 GCA_049290475.1 Candidatus Moraniibacteriota bacterium
GATCGCTGTCAGAGATGTTCCTCGCTCTCTTCCCAGGCTGATTTCTTCGCGCTCAGCCAGGGAGAGGCGCTGGTATGAGATAGGCATACGGATAGGGTATCCGTTGCGTTAAATTCTGGAAACTGCCTACATAAAAAAACCGCCTCTTCACCAGGTGGCTTTTTTTAATCCTCGATTTTTTTGACAACCCCTGACTGGGCATCCACTATCACTTTTACCTCCTAATTATCCACGGAACGCCGTATCACGACTTACCATACCGAGTCGTCATCCTCATCTTTTAATTCACTCTCGGTATTGAACCATAACGATCTCCTTGATGCTAAGACCATTTACGTGGTGAAGTATCACTGCGTCGCGATACTTTGGTTCGAGACTTTCAATCACCTGCCGGACAGATTCAGCATCCATTTTCAGCGCTACCCCAGCGAGAGGCTCGAATCCTGCATCAAAACCATCTTCCCGAAAGGCATCCAGTGAAAGTTCACGCTTTTTGCGGAACTGATCGACCATGATATTATTGGCCACTTGATAGACGAAGGCGCGGAGATTATCGACTTTCTTGCCTGCCTGCAAATACTCCCAGGTTCGGACGAAGGCTTCTTGTGTTATCTCTTCTGCCCGATCTCAATCGAGCAGTTTGAAATACACAAAGCGAAAAATACTGTCCGCCTGCTCGTCATACAGCTTCAGATATTCTCTATCTTGATCTCCAGGCCGCATACTCATGTAAGTCGTTCGGGCGAGAGAGTTTCTTGCAGGCGCTGCCAATCCAAAACGGATAGCGACTGCGCGCGGATGTCGGCCCTCAGTCCCAACGCTACGAAAGCTGCTTCTATTTCATTCTTTTCTATCTTCAGACTTGAAGATAGATTATTGGAAAGTGTTTTCCGCCGGGCCGCGAATCCTGCTCGAGCCAATCGAAAAAATTGCCGGTCTGTCTCCGCGTCGAACCTTCGCTTTGGAACCAGACGGACGACCGCGCTATCTACTTTCGGTACCGGATCAAAGGCTTCTTTCGGTACCACAAACGCGAGCGCCGCATCGCTATAGTACTGAGCCATGAGCGAGAGGAGGCTCATCGCGCCCGGCTTTGCCGTTAGCCGTTCCGCCACCTCCTTCTGAACCATGAGGGTCAGACTCTGTGGCTGTCGTTCAAGCGAGAGCAAGGTGCGAATAATTGGTGCCGTGATGTAGTACGGGATGTTCGCCACAACCTTGTATCCATGGAGTGGATAGCTTGCATGCGCCAAGGTTGCAGCAAGATTCACCCCGAGAATACTTCCTTCAAGGATTGAAACACCCGCACTTTCTTCGAAGTGTTTATTGAGCCGCTCCACGAGCTCATGATCGAGTTCAATGGCTAATACCTGCCCTCCTCGCTTGGCAAGCGCTTCCGTCAGGACACCCGTCCCTGGGCCAATCTCAAAGATTTTGTCGCCGGGAACAACTTCTGCCGCAGCGAGAATCCGCTCGATGACCGACTGATCTTTCAGGAAATTCTGCCCGAGCGATTTTTTAGGATGGATCCCATTCATGGTTTTCATAGTCAGCGAGAAAACGAAAGGCTCCCTTACCGTAGTTCTTTTCGATAAGACGCGCAAGCGTGAGGAGCTTCCCAGAAAAATATGCTTCAGCAAAAACACAAAACACTTCTTGAGCCGAAGTAAATCTTTCTGGATTCATATCATGAAGCTCGTGGCAAGCGAGTCTTAATTTATCAACTCGATCCTCATAGGAAGCTGACCAGCTATATTGCTCATCACTTTTAGGATTTTCAACATCCTTACCCAATGAAAACTGTGCTGAGTCTCGATCATAGACTCGCTTCAGAATTTCATAGTCACTCTCTAAAAATTTCGTTTTTTTTCGTATAAGAGCAACTATCTCTATGGCTATCTGTTCAGTAACCGCTTCATTTAGAGCAATAAAATGCGCATTCCCACCAATCTCTGGATCAAACCCTTTTTGCGGATGCCCCACTGCCAATCCCGCACGATCTGGTATGCCTTGAAGTGGTTTTCCTGGCGCTTCTCGTACGACCCTACTCCGTTGAAAAGCAGCATGATGCACCAACTCATGAGCAGTAAACCGCGCTAGTTTACTGTCTGTAAGGTTTGGAGCAGTGTATACAAAAACCCCACCTTTCATACTTGATCTCCCTGCCTCATCTTCATCAGCACCAAAGCGCCTTTCAGCATCTTCTTTACGTATAAGAAAAATATTCGTTTTTGAAAGACGTACCTGCCTTTGAGAATATTGATTCACGACCTCCTCCGCAGCTTGAAGCGTTGCGAAAATAATTTTTTCCTGTCGTGGAGAATGCTCTTTGACGTACTCGGCAACACCCATAAGCTTTGCTAATTCACGTCTTCGTTGGCGCTGCTTCTGATAATCAAAAAAGGCTTTATCAAACTCTTCTTTTTCAACACTTGGATCTCGCTCAATAAAGGTATTCGTTGATTCTTTTTTATTCTCGAAAAATTTTCCTTCTCGCATACATATTTCTACAAGCTACCTACTAATAAGCTCCCCGCTAATTCATAATCTCTTCCATCTTCACATTGATGACGCCGACGCCAATCGAGGCGATCTTCTCGAACGCTACCTTATCGAGATCGATGATGCGTCCGGGGACGAACGGACCACGATCATTGATGACCACGATGACAGATTTACCATTGTCCATATTCGTCACCCGGACATATGATCCCTTGGGGAGCCAGGGATTGGCCGCGGCCATGGTTCCGGTCCAAGCATACCACGAAGCCGCGCCACGGTGGCTTTTCCCGGTTTTCACATACGTCCCCTGAGTAATGACTT
>JBATNS010000024.1:0-10715 GCA_049290475.1 Candidatus Moraniibacteriota bacterium
GTCCGGGACCGATCCTCTCGGATAGCATCGAGCTTGGTCAGTGCCGCTTTGTCATCCAGCTCGGCGAAGAGATTATTCGCTTCGCTGACGATATCAGCGATGTTCCATTCGCCCTCGTCCCCCGCCGTGTGGAAGCCCACGACACGTTCGAATTCATCGGCCACGAGGTCGAGGGTCGTATCGCGGTATTCGGTCGTCCGGAGCCATTCGACACGCTTCTTGTAGACGACTTCCCGCTGCTTGTTCATCACATCGTCATAGTCGAGGACGTGTTTACGGATGTCGAAGTTATAACCTTCGATTTTCGACTGGGCGGATTCAATCGTCTTGGACACCAGCCCGTTTTCGATTGCTTCGTCGTCCGGCAGGCCGAGACTGGTCATCATGCTCTTCATCCGGTCGCCACCGAAACGCCGCATCAGTTCATCCTCGAGCGAGACGAAGAACTGTGATACGCCGGGATCGCCCTGGCGTCCGGCGCGGCCGCGCAGCTGATTGTCGATGCGCCGCGCTTCGTGCCGCTCGCTGCCGATGATCATGAGCCCGCCGACTTCCTTCACGCCCTCACCGAGTTTGATGTCGGTGCCGCGACCAGCCATGTTGGTCGCGATGGTCACGGCGCCATGCTGGCCCGCACCAGCAACGATCTGCGCTTCGCGTTCGTGGTTCTTCGCATTCAGGACCTGATGCAGCACGCCCTCGCGCGTGAGGAGCGCGGCGAGATATTCCGACTTCTCGATGGCGATCGTGCCGATGAGCACCGGCTGCCCCGTTGCGTGGACTTCTTTCACCCGGTTCGCGATGGCTTGGAATTTGGCGACTTCGGTTTTGTAAATGACGTCAGCGAGATCCTTCCTGACCAATGGACGATGGGTCGGGATTTCAGTCACATCGATCTTGTACACTTTGGAAAACTCCTCCGCCGAAGTCAAGGCCGTACCGGTCATACCGGCAAGCTTGTCGTAGAGACGGAAATAATTCTGAAAGGTGATCGTCGCCAAAGTCCGGCTCTCGCGCTGCACGGCGACATGTTCCTTCGCCTCGATTGCCTGATGCAAGCCCTCGCTGTAGCGGCGGCCCGGCATGAGACGGCCGGTAAAGTCATCGACGATGATCACTTCGCCATCCTTCACGACATAGTCACGGTCGAGTTTGAAGATGATATGTGCTTTGAGCGACTGCTCCAGATGGTGGACATACTGCACATTGCCCGACGCATAGATGTTCTGCATGCCGAGGAGCTTCTCGACATGCTCGATGCCGGCGTCGGTCAGCGTCACGACCTTCATCTTTTCATCGATGGTGTAGTCCTCTTCGGGTTTCAGTCGGGGGACGATACCGGCAAAGCGCTCATACAACTTCGTCGACTCGGTATCGGGAGCAGAAATAATGAGCGGCGTCCGCGCTTCGTCAATGAGGATGGAGTCCACTTCGTCGACGATGGCGAAGTTCAGTTCGCGCTGCACTTTCTCTTCCAGACTGGACACCATGTTGTCTCTCAGGTAGTCGAAACCGAACTCATTGTTCGTGCCATAGGTGATATCGGCCGCATAGGCCTCGCGACGAGAAATCGGCAAGAGATTCTCCATCTCGACCGAGACAGCATCGGTATCGACCGTCTTCGGTTCGAACCGGTACGATGCGCCCTGGCCCAGGATGCAGGCCGTCGACAAGCCGAGAAAGCGGTAGACGCGACCCATCCAGTTCGCGTCACGCTTAGCGAGGTAGTCATTCACCGTCACAACATGGACACCCTTACCACCAATCGCATTCAAATAGATAGGGAGTGTCGAAGTCAACGTCTTGCCTTCACCAGTCTTCATTTCGGCGATGGTCCCCCGATGAAGCACGATCCCGCCGATGAGCTGGACATCATAGTGACGCTCCCCGATCGAACGCCGCGCGGCTTCACGCACGACCGCAAACGCCTCCGGCAAGAGGTCTTCGAGCGTAGCACCATCCGCGACACGCTTTCGGAATTCATCCGTCTTGGCGCGGAGCGCCTCATCCGAGAGGGCACCCGTCGCCGCGTCGTGACTATTGATCGCGTCGACGAGCGGCGCGAGTTTCCCGATTTCGCGTTCATTGGAGCCGAACAGTTTTTGGAAGAAAGACATACTGAGAGAGACGATAGTGGATAGGGTTTAGCTTCGAGGAAGCGTACGGAGACAAACAAAAAACTCCCTTGAATAGAGCCATTTTATCAGACAAAACGAGGGGGGTCAAAGCCCGAAATGAGAACTAGAAACAAGCAGCGTGGCTGAACAAAAAGAAGTAGATATAGAAGGCTACTATCACTGTGACGAGCGTAGCCACACTGCCTGCGATGATTCTCGGAATAAGCTTTTCTACCTGAAATCGAGCGCGATTCAGCTGCGTGGCCAAGCGCTTCACAACGAGATAGGTCGCTAAGAAAAGTAATACAAGCGGCACCGAATATGCGGCGAACTGCATCGTATAGAGTTTATCAGCATCGCTACAAGCAACGACACTCTCCGGAACAAGGAAGAGGAGAGCCATTATGGAGGATAGACCAACGAACGACGAGAAAAATGTGGGCATAATGAAAAAAGTTATTAGAATCGAGCGGCTTCGTCGACGACGAGCTTCTTCTTGATGGAACGCAGTCCCCGGCGCTTCAGGTCCCGGCTTTTTCCCCGGTTCTTGGCGAGCTGAACTTCGAGTTCATCGATCGCGACATCGACCGACCCTTCGACGCTCTCGGATACTTCTTCGGCCCGGTACAGGTTGTGTGGTGTCTTCACCATCACTTCGACCCGGAACATCCCTTTTTTGTCACGGATGATCTCGACTTCGAATTGTGTCGCTGGGTCGACCAGTTTCGCGATGCGGACCAGGCGCTTCTCGATGTACTCGTTCGTCCGCTCATCGATCTCGACACCCTTTTGGAGAAACCTGGTCATAGGTTTGGCGTTACTCATTACCCCCCTATGTTACCACGCCCTGCCAGACGGCTACAGGCCCTGGTACAGGCCAGACAAGCTCGACAGACTCGCCAAGAGAAATGGTGCCGCGAACATGAGGACGACGAGCGGCAAGAGGACGACGGCCACCTACATGATCAGGCTCCACAGCATGTATTTCCGCGTCCGCTCCACCGAGGCATAGACGACTTCGATTTTGTCATCGATCTGCTTCAACGCTGCAGCTGTTTCTGTATCCATATGTTGCCTCCAGTATACCACCACACCCGGATTGATATGAACCTGAAACAAAATAGCAATGTGCAAAAATTGCATATTGCTTTCAACTGTTTCCAAAATGGAAACAGTTCTAAAAATTAAACTCGTTTTTATTTCCCAACAAAGGGCGAAAGTTCTTTCACGATCATATCAAGTCGCATCTCAATCTCTTGTCTTGTCTGAAGTTTCTTCCCTTGAAGCGGAACTTCTACCGTCTCGCTGACATGCGCCAAAGCGACCATCCACGCAATTGGGTCACTTTCTGGATAGACCTGCGCCCAGAGTGTCGGCCAGGTGCGGACATCAGTTATAACCGAGAGCTGAGCGAGGTCATAATAATCCTTGTACTCGTCACGCCCGCACACGGCATTTAGTTTCATCACGACCAGATCGGAAACCGAAGCGATACGGAATTCGTCCTTGTCCCGGAGCGGCTCGGCCAAAGCCGCGAGGCGAGTGATGAATGAAACTTTCACGCCATCAATCTGGCACCAGAGCGTATCGACGTCTTCGTAGGTAAACGTCACTCCAGGAAATAATCCGAGTAGTTTTGCCTTCAGTTTTTCCGTATTGATAGACTGCGCGAGAAAGTAGTCCAGGTCAACCGATTCGCGATGACCGATGAGAAGTGCCAACGCCGTACCACCAGCCAGATAATAGCCCGCGTCGAGTTCGCGATGAATCACGCTGGCAATCCCCCGCATCTCGGGGCTGATGGTATCGAAATGGAGCATACGAAAAACTAAGAAAGGATGAGGGTGAAGTAGCTCCGCCGTCTTGCCGAGATAGCTCCCGGCTTCAGGCCGGTAAAGACCCGCGTGATCGCTGCTCTGCCATAGACCGAAAAAAGCTCGGCAATCTGAGCAAACGTTCCATGTGAGAGCGTCCGAGCGATGACGGTCTCACTGTTGAGAGCGGTGAGGTCCTGCTCGCTGACATCCCAGAAAAGTTGTTTCAGACTGGCTGTATTCATATCAATATTATAGCACGTATTGATACTATTGACAAGATAAAATAAACTAGGTCTATCCCTCTTTTTTGAATTGTTGCACTTTTTACAACAGTTGAGCGAGCGCTCATCTTACCTTCTTTGTAAACACTTCTCAAGTAACGAGATATAAAACAGCCCCGCGGAGGGGCGCTCTGGCTCGTCAGATATTCAATTCATCCCCCGCCCCGGCTAGAGGCCCTGGTACAGGCCCGACAGGTTCGACAAACTCGAGAGGATAAATGGTGCGACAAACATGAGGACGACGAGCGGCAAGAGCACGACTGCGACCTGCATGATGAGGCTCCAGAGCATGTATTGGCGAGTCTTTTCGACTGAGGCATAGACGACTTCAATCTTGTCGTCGAGCTGCTTCAATGCGGCAGAAATTTCTGTATCCATATGCTGACAGTATACCACTCCCGACAAATGAAAAGAGGTTGCCTGTGTGGAACAGACAACCTCGGGGGTGGCGGGCCGCGCGTGGCGCGGAACTAGTGCAGCCGGTTGACCGTGTCGTCGCGGGACTCGAACACGGCCTCGGGGTACAGGCGGTTGAACTCACTGAGGGTCAGTGTCTTGCCAGCGCCGCCGTAGATCGGACGGAAACGGATCCGCGGATCCGCTGGCGCACCGGCCTGATGATCGACGCCGATGACCTGCACGAATTCGTCGAGACTCGGCTCGAGGCGGACGATGTCGGCGCGTTGGACGAAGGACAGGGCCATGGAACCTCCAGTTGAATGAGCGAAAACGCTCGGGGTGGGAAACGGGGGGAATCAGCGGAGCACGAGCTCCGGATTCTCGGACAGGAAGTGCGAGAGCAGCTTATGCTCGACCCGGAGTTCGTAGGGCCGGCGCAACCCGACGATACCGTCGTCGGGCACGGATTCGTAATCGACAGAAGTGATGACGAATTTTTCGCCCGCGAGAGCGAAGACTTGGCCACGGCGCAGCTCTTCGTGAGCGATGACAGCACACATGGAAACCTCACTGGGTATGAGCCAAAGGCTCGGTGGTAGCAGAAATTGGAAAATCAACGACAAGAACCATTGTAGCACGTTTCTACTCCTCTGGCAATGGTAAAACAAGGCTTCAGAGAGCCTCGCTTTCCCCGCCTCGATAGCTGTCCATTACGCGCAGTACCGCTCAATAATAGCGAGTTGCTCCCGATCATTGACCCCGAGGCCCTCAAAGGGATTGACCACGGCCACAGTCGGAATCGGTCCGCCACTCTCTCGGGCCACTGCCACCATATCGGTGAGATACCATTCATGCGCAGCATTTTCATTCGTCAAACGATCCATGTGCGACCACAACCAGTTCGCATCAAAGCAGTAGTAACTCGGGTTCACTTCACAGAGTGCTCGTTCCTCTTCCGTCGCGTCCTTATACTCGACAATTCGCGCTACCATCCCCGCCGCGTCGCGCACGATCCGGCCAAAGTGAGCAAACGCCGCATAGTCTCCCGCGTAATTGGGCACCGAGACGATGCCGAGCGAGACTTTGGCACGATGTTCGGTATGGGTGGCCAAGAGCTGTCCCAGAGTCTCGGCCGAAACGAGCGGGTGATCCCCGGGCATGACGACAATAGTGTCATATCCCCTGCCCGCCAATACCGATTGAGCGCAACGCAGTGCATGACCGGTACCGAGCTGTTCAGCCTGATAGGCATATTCACACCGCTCCCCCAGAGCCGCTTTGACTTCATCCCCTTTGTACCCCACTACCACGACTGGCTTGGACACAATTTTGGTCACCTCGGCCAAAAGCCGTTCGATGATCGGCACACCATTGACTGGTGTCAGAACCTTGGGCGTTTCTGACTGCATGCGCGTTCCCTTACCTCCAGCTAATACCACTACTTGATGCATACGTATGTCATTTCAATTCTTCGATTCGGTAGTCATCAAACTCAACATCCATAAAATCCGTTCGAATACCACCATGACCCGCTTCAAAGAATGGTTTTTTTCCATACTTTTTTCCTTCATCGATGGCTTCGGCAACCAATTCCCAATTTCCATTTCTCTCACGATCAATGAAAAGTTTTACGCTGACTGAATTATCATCAATATCTTTCACTTCTGAGCGCAAGCCAATCCATTCGCCGTGTGGCAAGAGGTTTGGATTTTTTTCACGATCGTATTTCCCCGGATAAATTTGATTATAGGCAAGCGTAAAATACTTTCCTTTGATTTTTTTCTTTATCACTGCAAACCCATCTACCCGAATGCCGGTATAGTAGAGATTGTCGCCATCCTGATAGCGATTAAAAAATAGTAGACCATTAGAATCATTTCTATACTCACTATTACTCTTATTATCTTTTACAATTCTAAAGTAACCCTCTTGTTTCAAATTATCCCACAAACCGATGGTAACTAGACGAAATATATTTTGCGGATAAAAACCAAAATCTGTATCTCTTGGATTATTTTTTGCATAAAGCAATCTCCATGGATCATTTTCAGGTAACTTATTTTGAACGGTTTTAGCTATACCTCCAGTAGATATAAAATATGCCCCAGAATTTAGCCAAATTTTTTTATTGCTATCAATATTATTCTTTGATGTCTCCTCAACCACAGCATCAATTGAGAAATCGTTGACCTGAGGCGCATTACTTGCTCCGGTTTCTATTACTAACTCCCGATTATATTCTGATGAAGAATCATCACCATTAGAATAGTTATTGTCATTTCTAATAAGACTAACTGAACTAAAGACTAGTAAAGTCCCAATGGCAATAGTAATTAAAAAATTGCCTGTAAAGATTTTATTTACCCTCCACATGAACGGAAGTTATGATAAGACTACTTACATTCTTATTAGAATCCCAAGCTTTAAGTCCAATACTTCCAGTATTCTGATTTTTTCCATCTAGTTCTGCCGAAATAATTTTTTTCCCATCAACATACCCGCCGACAGTACGTCCATCAATATTCAGCGATGCTGAAAATTTTACTTCTTTTGTAAGAATATTATTAAGTCTTATCTCTTTCAGAATATGGCGCTTACCGTTTATGTTTTCTTCTAGCCTTACATATTTCTCATTCAGATTCATTGCAACATAGTTATCTTCATCAATGTACCTAGACAGCAATACAACAGAACTACCATCAACTAACGTCCCCTCAATTGCAAAATTAAAATTATACTCGTTAAAAGTGCCGGATAAAATAGCCAAGCTCCCATTAGTCTCCTCGTTTGCTTGTAAGAGCATTTCTCCGTTATCAAATACAACATTTCCCCACTTATTCTCCCAATTTGAACTGTCATCAAATCTATTGATTAGATACGGAAATTTTTGACGTAAATTATCACCAAATTGGATTATCTCACCCGAAGTATTATCCCAATCTAAACCAACTCTTATTTTATTAATCAGAACTGCGCTGTTATCTTTTATCGGATCCCAAGTTCTGAAACCAATTCCGCCAAATTTTAGATACGTAGAGTCATTAAATTCAGTTCTTGCTAAAACTTTTTTACCATAAAGACATTCAATAAAGCCGTGATTCAGTTTGATCCCAAAATCAGTGCCCATTTTTGGCAAGGCGATTTCATTGGGTCTTTCAAAGAGAATAGTTGTTGTGTTATTAATCTTTGACTCAATTCTGATGTAGCCATTTGAAAAATTACACGATAAATAATTTGCATCATCATGATATCTAGCAAGTAGTGATATATTACTCCCTTTGGTCCAATCAATAGTCGCACTGAAAGCATAGTCGGGCCACCCCTTAGTACCATCCAAGAAAATGGCGGCCGTTGTACTTCCGCCAGTGGCCAATCTCAATCCATCCGGCGTCAATTCCGCCTTACCGTTAGTTCTTACCCAACCATCATTGTCCTTAAAATCATCGAGATACGGGATAGTTTTTTGCTCACCTGAATTTAATATTTGTAGTAAATTTTCAGGCCGCCAGTCTGGTTTAACACTGATTCTTTTGAAAAGACTTTGGTTTTCTAAAGAATAATTATAAGTATAATCCTTCTTAAAACTTACTTGATAAAATGATTTTTCATAAATTGATTTTACTTGGTCCGCAACCACTTCCTGAGACTCAGGATAATTTATACTTTCTTGGCCATAGTCGCCAAATGGATAGGCAAGGGTAGTAACTTTCACTGCAAGATTATCTTCGATATCTTTTTTAACTCCTATCAAGTCATTTACCACTCTATTTTTAAATTCCTCATCTGTTTCAAATCGATTCTCATTTCTTAACCAAGCCTTATTACTAAAATAATTTCCCTTTTTCCCAGATGGATCAACCTCAATATAGCCATGTCCGGCTTTTGTATGCGACTGGATATCCCAGCGTTCTGATTGCAGCATTTTCTTTAACTCTCTCAAAGAAAGGTAGTAGTCACTGTTCTCCGAAAAATGTTCTGATATAACAAAGATCGTTGCGTGCCAATTCAGCGCAGCTAAGACTGGATTAACTGGATAGTAAGAATCTTTTCTTCCATCATCAAATGTAAGTAAGAATGGCTTTCCTTTTAACTCTTTTTCTCCATCGATAAAAAGTGAGAAATCCTCAAGAGATACCGCCTCATATCCAGCTTCCTTTAAGGCCAGCATTTGCTCTACAAATTTTTTTTCCATAATATTTGAGCCATCTTCCCTCTCAATAACACCGTGATACGTCAAGATTGGAATAGCGCGATTACCAGCAACTCCCGTAACCGGAGAAATAGATTTTTTTTCACCTAGATATGTCCTTATTTTATATTCAACAAGTGGAACATAGACATTTTTTATCCGAGAATAGGAAAGGTTAGTCAGATAATCACCCGAAGAAACGAAAACGTATAGCAACAAAAACTGCACTAATGTTATTAGGAAGATTACAGAGTACTTTTTTGTGACTATTCTCTGATGAACGTTCATAGCTCAACAACTTCAAACTCTTTGATAATTGCTTTTACATTGCCAGTGATTTCAATTCCGAATGGATATCTTTTTTCCTCACCATAACGAGCCCGATTGAATGTATATTGAACTGATTTCTTCAATACCAAGCAATCACCTTTGACCTCGTATATTGAAGCTATGGCGAGCTGCCCCCTAACGGTAACGTGCTCCTCGTAGGTAACACCCTCTTGTGGAGAGAAGTTCTTGCTCGATACGTTAATATCTTCATTTTTTGGCTCCTGTTCTTGAGAAATAAATCGTTCGATCGGCTTGACGGAAATGATACCAAACTTGTTAAACTCAAGCGACATATTTGTGCCAAACCAATCATGACCCGGATCAAAATCTGGCTCAAAGTCATAAAAAAGACGAAACCAAGTATTTAAACTGTGAGTCTTATCTTCAGGCAAATCCTCTAAAGAAAATCTTATTCTCATTGAAAAGTTTATTGGTGCACCATATCTAAGCAACATTCGACCATGATCACCATTGCTCGGATACTGACTTTGTCTGACATTTTGCAACTTTAACTCATAGTCACCTTCAGAAACTTTGTTAACATCAAATACTCCATATTGTGGTCTTCCTAACGGTGGATACCAAACACCGCCAAGTGGATTACTCTCTTTCTGAAAACCATTTTGGAATCGAAGGTTATCAATAATGTACGTGCCTAAGGATAAACTTTTGTCATTAGAAACCGTTATAACCATCTCCGTCCGAGCTATTTTTTCGGAATCAAATTTCCCTGTATCTATGAAAAATCCATCATCCGTTCTCCAAAATAAGTAGTTCCAACCTGAAGCCAACCAAAAATCAGTCCATTCGTCAGACGGAGAGGTTTTTACTGGAAATTCAACGTTTGGAAATAAATCATCGTTATCGTATTGATTCGGAGAATTTATTTGAAGATTATTTAAAATTCCGTATGCACGAATATTTCCATTTGAGTCAACGGCTTTAAGTTGGACGGATTTAATTCCCCTTCTATCGCCAACTTTAATCCAGGCTGAATAAACTCCGGGCGACTTAAAAATACTTAATGTCCCTGGCTCGATATTTACCGCGCTTTTAATTAAGATACTCTCCTCCTTTACGTTATTAAATGCTGCTGAGTTAATTTCAAACGCCAGTGACCCAGTCCCGCTATATTTGTCATTGCTTATCTCCTGAGAAATAATTGGACCATCGAAAGATAACCCGTCTAGACTATCAAATTCTTGGACTACTGTTGAAAACCTCCCTCCGTATTGATCAAATGTATCTTTAAAGTAATGGACTGTTCCTGACTCATTTAACACTAGGTCTCCTTCTATCAAATTTTTCCGATCTCCTACATCGCTAGAAAATTGCACATTAGAGGCACAATACAATCTATCAATTCCCGTATTAGAAAGTTGTTCTGGAAAATATTTATATAGCAAAAAAATGAAACTAGCGAGTAGCACTATACAAGTGAGGACTATTATTAGAACATACTTGCGAATAGATAAATTCATCATATTTTTATTCTTATCGAGTCCCCCATCTAGAGTCGCGAAGATTCATTATCGCCCATGGCAGCTGCCATATAAGAACAATGGTGTAGAAAGCAGCAAAT
>JBATNS010000025.1:0-18423 GCA_049290475.1 Candidatus Moraniibacteriota bacterium
GCATCTTATTGTCCGTATCCTTAAGGCAGTAGCAGTAGCTACCGTCGTACTTGTTTTCATCGGCGGTGCCACGTACTGGTACTTCTTACAGCGGGCTCATTCCGCTTATGGGGCCGTTGGAGAAAATCAGCGGTTTTCAGTGGCAGCTGGCGAAGGGGTTGCATCAGTCGCTGAACGCTTAGAAGCGGCAGGTATTATCGATGGACGCCTCACATTCATTATCTATGCCGTGAAAACTGGCCAGTACAAGAAATTTCAGGTCGGTGAATATAGCCTTTCTGGAAAACTCTCAATCCCGGAAATTGTTGAACATTTTGTGGATGGCAAGGTTGTGCCAGCCGGTGTTCGTATTACCTTTCCGGAAGGCTGGACGATGAAAGAAATGGCCGAACGTTTGACTGCAAACGGTCTGGCCGGAGCAGACTTCTTAGCTATCGCTGAAAAACCGTTTCCGAAGTGGCGTGAACGCTTTCCTTTTCTGAAGGACTTGCCGCCGAGCGCGAGTCTTGAGGGCTATCTGTTTCCTGATACGTACATTTTTCCAGCTCGAGCAACTGGCGAACTCCTTGTGAATGAACTCTTGAAAAATTTCGGAGAGAAGGCCGCACCAAAAATTACAGAAGGCCTGACATCGAACGGACTGTCATTCCACGAAGTGCTTACGCTCGCTTCAATCGTCGAAGGGGAGGGTCGGACGGAGTCTGATCGAAAGAATATCAGTGATGTTTTTAGGAAGCGCTTAGCAATCGGCCAAGCGTTCCAGAGCGATGCGACGATAAATTATATTCACGGTACAGCGAAGGATCAACCGACATTTGACGATCTCAAATCGACATCGCCCTACAATACCTATATGCGTGTCGGACTTCCTCCTGGTCCAATCGGTAATCCGAGTCTCATGTCAATCAATGCGACACTTTATCCAACGAGCAATCCCTACTTCTACTTTCTCATTGATCCAAAGACGCGAATTACCTACTTTGCTGAAGATTTTGATGGGCATCAGCGTAATCGTGCAGCATACGGACTCTAGCGAGTATGAATGCTAAGCGCCAAATTGTTAGTCTTATTCTTCTTTTTGCGGTCGCCATCATTGCCTACTTTGGCTTTTCCTCGGTGATGGATGCTGCGTTGGTTGATGGTGCGAGTGTTTTTGTGGCGCCGGTCATTTGGTTCTTTATTATACTGACATTGTTTTCCGTCGGAGCGCTTGCCTGGAGAGAGCGGTCGTACCAGGTGGCAGCGAGTCTGGTTTTAGTGCTTCCAAGCTTTTTTTTCGCACTCACGCTGACGCATACAGTAGTACTGTGTGTCGCAGGAATTTTTGTTTTTTCAGGACTGCTCCGTATCGGACGAGAGCTTTCGTCACGCGTTCGACTATCATTGTATCGCGCCGTTTTTGTTGGATTATCACCGATTATATTGGCGCTGTCGCTTGTTATCTCGAGCCAGTATTATACCCATATCGGAACCCTCCCGTGGGATCGGCTGGTTCCGAGTTTCGATCTTGCTGAAGGGACTGGTGCCTGGATGCTCCGGATTGCCGGAAAGTTTTCGCCGTCACTCGCAGCACTTCAAGATCGCAACCTTTCCGTTGATAATTTTCTCCGTGAATTACGCCCGGTCGTTGAAGTTGGCGGACCAGAAGAACAGTTCAGTAACGGAATCGGAGAAGCCGTCCGTCAGGCTGAAATTCTTCGATCAAAACTCGAACTCTCTCGTCTCTTGGGTCGGGAAGTCGGTGGAAGCGAAAATATGAATATTATTCTTTCAGAAGTTCTTCGAAAGAAGGTGATTGCCTTTGTATCGGGAAATAACACAGGGAGTCCGGTGACTGTTCCATTTTTGCCATTCTTTCTCTCAATCCTACTTTTTTTCACTGTGTATCCCATTGCGACGATGATCGCGCCCCTTGCCCTCTCGCTGGCGGCCGTCCTCTTTGCATTCCTCATCCGGTCAGGCCTTATCTCGTTGAAAAAGGTGCCCACCGAACAGGATGTCATTGTGTAACGCTATTTATTTCGCAAAAGGCCAGATTTTCTTATGGAAATTACCCTTCCAGGTTTCCTTTGTGTGTAAGAGACCAAAAGTTCTTAGACTGGGGTTGACAAGGTCCTATTAGCACTCGATAATAATGAGTGCTAATACTCTATGACAAAAGATTACTATTCTCTGTTAGGTGTAGCGAAAGACGCGAGCCAAGACGATGTCAAAAAGGCATATCGTAGGCTTGCACATGCTCATCATCCTGATAAACAGGGGGGAGACGAGGCGAAGTTCAAAGAGATTAATGAAGCATATGGTGTGCTTGGTGATCCAGAGAAACGGCGCCAATATGACCAGTTCGGTCGAACCACTTCCGGTGCCGGAAGTCAGCAATCAGGTCCGGGATCAGGTGGTTTTGATTTCTCGAATTTCGGCGGGCAGGGCTTTGACTTTGGTGGAGCAAATATGGAGGACCTTTTCACGGACCTTTTCACAGGTGGCGGTGGACGGCGGACTCGGTCGTCGCGCGGTGCGGATATTCAGGTTGATGTCTCGATCAGTTTTGAAGAGATGGTGCGTGGTGCCAAACGGACTATCCGTGTCCGAAAATATGCTAGCTGCAGTGATTGCCAGGGTACGGGCGGAAGTCCTGGATCGAAGGAAAATACTTGCCCAGAGTGCCATGGCAAGGGATCGATTATGAAGAGTATCAACACGATACTCGGGACATTCGCACAATCAACCGCCTGCGGGCGTTGTCATACAAAGGGTTGGGTCTACAGTGAAAGCTGCAAGATGTGTCACGGTGCGGGAAGGGTCGAACAGGAAATTGCCCGAGAGATTGCTATCCCAGGAGGAATTGAGGATGGCCAGGCACTGTCGCTCGCCGGCGAGGGCGCGGCCGGGGAATATGGTGCGCCTTCCGGAGATTTGTATGTCGTTGTCCATATCGAGCCGCACGCCGAACTCGTTCGTCGTGGTGATGATATCATCTCCGAGAAGTTCCTCCGTTTCGATCAGTTTGCCTTGGGAGATAAGATACCGGTGCAGACAATCGATGGTGAAGTCAGCATGAAGATTCCAGCAGGCACGCAACCGGGAGAAACTTTTCGTATCCGAGGCAAGGGGATACCGAAGCTTGGTCGTTTCGGGCGTGGGGATCATCTCGTAAAGACAGGAATTGCTATTCCGCGTCACCTGACTGGAGAGATGAAAAAACATATCGAGGCTCTCAGAAACGCGGGAGGTGGTTAAGTGCGAGCGGAAGACATTTGGAGTAGAATACATCTGATACCATAACTTCCCGTCCCATGAGTAATGATCCGATTCGCATCCTACTTGTTGACGACGATGCTGAAACGCGCGATGTGTACATCCAGTTTCTCCAGAAGACCGGTTTTGTTGTCGAAGAGGCAGAAAATGGACTTGAGGCTCTTCAGCGCATTCAGGATGTGAAGCCGGATCTTATCATCACGGGCATTATTATGCCGAGGATGGATGGTTTTACCCTCGTTCAAGCGCTCAGACAAAATATTGATACGGCACAGATACCGGTTATTTTCCTTTCTCACCTGGGCCGCCAAGAAGATCAGCACCGGTCGAAGGAACTCGGTGTTGATGATTTCATTGTGCGTGACATAACGCCGCTGAAAGAAGTGGTAGCGAGAATCCGAGCACTGTTGACAGCGACTGAATATATCATAGCTATTGAGCCTGGGAGCTTTGATGCGAAGCGTTTCGCTGCCGATATGGGATTGCCGGAGAACTTCGCCAGCTCCGAGGGCGTCAATAGTCGCTACGTCCTGCGGCTTCGACCCACTGACGCCACAAGCCAGCGTTTCGATGGGGAAATCATTAGCACTTGATTTGCATGGAGCGTACGTGGAAGGAAAAATCTGGTTTCCTGCGTTTCACGGCCCCTACAGGGTCGTCTTCTATCACTCGCCAGCTCCTTCGGCAGCGAGGAATTATTGAAGATGAGGTGGAACGATTCATCAATCCTCAATATGATCGCGATCTTCACGATCCATTCTTATTCCAAGATATGGAGAAAGTGGTCGCGCGCATTGATGCTGCTCGTAAGCAAGGCGCCCAGGTCGGTATTTTTGGGGACTTTGACGCCGACGGAGTTACGTCATCAGTCATTCTTCGGGAGACGCTTCTGGCACTGGGCATCAATCCTATCGTCCATATCCCACACAAGATTGATGAAGGGCATGGACTCAGCGCCAAGGCAGTCGCTCGTTTCAAAAAAGCCGACGTCCAGCTTATTCTGACGCTTGACTGTGGCATGATGAATCATAAAGAAATCACGGAAGCGAAAATGCTTGGCATGGAAACAATCGTTATCGACCACCACCACGTGCCCGAAATATTGCCTGAAGCATTCGCTATCATCAATCCAAAGATTACTACCGATACGTATCCGTTCCGCGAGCTCTGCGGTGCCGGAACGTCTTTTAAAGTTGCGACCGCGCTTTACCGTCGGCTCTTACCAGATCGGGTTGATGAGCTGAAGTGGCTTCTGGATGTGGCGGCTATCGGCACCGTCGCTGATGTCATGCCACTGATTGGGGAGAATCGTGTGATTGTGAAATACGGACTTATCGTACTGCAGAAGACACGCCGTCTTGGGCTGCGCGAGATGTACACTGTTGGACGGATTCCGATAGACGAGAGTCATGCGCCGACGGCGCGGATGATTGCCTTCCAGATCGCTCCCCGGATTAATGCTGCTTCGCGGATGGCACATGCTGAGACAGCACATGAGCTTCTCTTTACGACCGATCGAGTTCAAGCTCGATTGCTCGCGCTCGAACTTGAGGGGTATAATTCTGCGCGTCAGAAAGTGAGTCAGACAGCCGCCGAAAGCGTCCGCGCCGTAGCGGACCTTCATTTTCATGATGAGAAATTCGTCGTGGCCGTCGGACAAGAATTTCCGCTTGGCGTGGTCGGGCTCGTTGCTGGAAAAGTCGCGCATGAGATCGGTAAGCCAACGGGCGTGTTTCAAAAGGGCGAGGTGACGAGTACGGGATCATTCCGGAGCATACCGGGCTTCAGCGTCATCAAGGCGCTTGAGGCGTGTGCTGATCTTTTTGAGAAATTCGGTGGTCATGAGCAGGCGGCAGGGTTGACCATTCGGAATGATCGGATGGATGCCTTCCTTGAACGTTTTGGAGCAATTGTGAAGGAACAGCTGAAGGATGTCGAGACCGTCCCGGAGCTTTCGATTGACGCTGAACTTCACCCGGGGGATCTCTCAGTGGAGCTTGTTCGCGCAATGGCTGATCTTGCACCTTTTGGTGAAGGTAATCCAGAGCCAGTTTTTAGGTGTTCCGACTTTGAAATCATCGAGGCTCGGACAGTCGGCAAAGATGGTAAGCATTGGAAACTGACACTTCACCATATCTCCACCCGTAACACTTTTGATGCGGTCGGTTGGTCTATGGCTGCCCTCTACCCTGATCTCAGTCCCGGCCATCGACTTTCCCTGGTTTGTCAGCTTGAAGAGAATGTTTGGAATGGTCGGACCACGCTTCAGCTGAAACTTTTAGATATCAAAAAACAGGTCTAAAGTCCGATGATGAGTGAGACTCTCCGGCGGGGTGGTATACTGAACCTATGGAGAAAATAGTGATATATACTGATGGCGGTTCGCGCGGTAATCCCGGACCGGCGGCGCTTGGTGTCTATCTCGAGACACTCGACAAGCGCTACAGCGAATTTCTCGGCACTCGGACGAATAATGAGGCCGAATATGCAGCTATTGCGTTCGCAATGAAGAAGGCTAGATCGCTCCTCGGTAAAGCGAAGGCGAAAACAGTTTCTATCGAATGCCGGATGGATTCTGAGCTGGCCTGTCGTCAGCTCAATCATCAGTACAAGATTGAAAATTCTAAGCTGCAGCCTTATTTCCTCGAGGTTTGGAATTTGATGCTCGACTTCCATTCTGTTACCTTTGTGCATGTGCCGCGTGAAAAGAATACCATAGCGGATGCTGAAGCGAACCGGGCGATGGATGAAGCGGCGAAACATAAAGGAATGTTTTAGAGTATCTCGCTTTAGATTTTGAGACGCATGCGTCAATAAAAACTATGTTTACAAAGAAAAGGATTACCATCGCGTTTGTCGCCGTTCTTCTCATCGGTGGAGGCTATTACTATTTTAAAATCCGTGATACAGGCGTCGTGGTTCAGACGGAAACTGTAAAACGCGGAGATGTTTCGGAAACCGTCAGCGTTACCGGGGAGCTCATACCGGAGGAATACGCGGATTTGGCTTTCCTTTCCACTGGTACCATTGATGCGTTGTATGTGAAGACCGGTGATCGGGTAGAGACTGGTGCCAAGATTGCTTCTATTGATCGGGAGGTCCTCTATTCTCAATTAAAAGATGCGCGGATTACGGCGCGGATTGCAGAACAGGCTGAACAGCTCATCCTGCGCAAACGCCTTTCACCCGCGCCCGAAGAGCGAATGGCAAAAAAGTTGGCATCAGAACAGGCACGTGAACGCGTTCGGACACTGGAGTTACAAATGAAGGAGAACGTCTTAATGGCCCCGATGAGTGGCAGTATTTCGAAGTTCGATGCCCGAGTGGGGGAGGTTGTGACGCTTGGACAGACAATCGCTCGGGTTATCAAGCCCGGAGCGTATATCCTCGAATCGCGGGTGCCGGAATCTGATATCGCTAAAATTTCTTTGGGCATGAAGGCGATGATCACATTTGATTCACTATCCCCAGGCGATATTTTTGAGGGCGAGGTGTTCCATATCGATCCGGCAGCGACGGCCGTACAGGATGTGGTGTCTTATAAGGTCCAGTTTCACCTGGCTCGGACTGATGAACGGTTGAAGGAAGGAATGACGGGAAATATCGATATTCAAACGGCTGAGCGGACGAATGTGCTTTGGGTACCGTTTCGGGCATTGACGAAGGAAGGGGTAAAAACTTTTGCTCAAGTGAAGCAGACAGATCAGACATTCAAAAAAGTAGAAGTGACCACAGGACTCGAAGGTGATGATGGGACGATTGAAGTGAAAGCCGGCTTGAAGGAAGGGGATGAGGTGACTATCGGGGCTACCCAGGCGAAGTAGCGATAATTGTTTCTGACATGGCTCTGATACAAGTGCACGGTTTGGAAAAGACGTACGAGAGCGATGGCGTCGCAACACGTGCCCTCACCGGGGCGAATTTTTCCATCGAAAAAGGAGAATTTCTCGCAATCATGGGACCATCAGGATCGGGAAAGTCAACGCTGATGCAGGTTTTGGGTCTCCTCGATCGGGCAACAGGCGGTGAATATTTCTTGGACGGCAAGGATGTGGCCAGGTTTTCTGATGATGAGCTGGCACGATTGCGGAATAAAAAAATAGGGTTTATTTTTCAGGCGTTCAATCTTTTGCCAAAGACAACGGTTTCGGAAAATGTTGAACTTCCGCTCTTGTACGATGATGCTACCGACACTTCAAATCATGCGCGGGTAGAGGCGGCACTCCAAGCGGTCGATATGACTCGTCGCGCGAGTTATCTTTCGAATCAGCTTTCAGGTGGGGAGAAACAACGGGTCGCAATCGCTCGCGCTTTGGTGAATAATCCAGATATCATTTTTGCAGATGAACCGACCGGAAATCTGGATTCTAAAGCTGGGCTCCAGGTGATGACTATTCTGCAGCGGCTCAATGAAGATGGACGAACTATCATTCTTGTAACTCATGAGACAGCGACGGCAGAGCATGCAAAGCGTATCCTTCGAATGGTTGATGGGGAAATTGTTGCTGATGAAGCGGTAAAGAATCGTCGGATTGCCAAGAGTGAAACCGAACTGCTCAAGTAGTGCTGAAAGAAAATTTGGAGTTTCGGCGCGATGCAAGGAAGACCCTATGAAAATATCAGATCCGATAAAGATAACGTATCGATCGTTGACGGCTTCCAGGCTGCGGTTTTTTTTGACTGTGCTTGGAGTGGTGATTGGAGTGGCGGCTGTAATTATGGTGATGGCCATCGGGGCGAGCGCTCAGAAATTAGTACTTTCCCAGATAGAAAGTGTTGGATCGAACCTTGTTGCCATCTTGCCTGGAGCTTCTGAAGAAAAAGGCCCGCCGGCGTCAGCACTCGGTATCGTGACAACGACGTTTAAAAATGACGATTTGAAAGCGCTGCGAGAACGACGGAATGTGCCGCATCTGACCGCGGTATCGGGCTATGTCAGCGGATCAGCAACCATTGAATCGAATACTGAGTCTTTTGAAGCAAGTTTTCAGGGAGTTTCTCCAGAGATGATTACCGTTGAAAATATAAAGGTTGCTCAAGGGCGCTTTTTCTTTCTGGAGGAAGAGAGCGATCTCTCGCGGGTAATAGTTTTGGGGGCAACGCGAGCGACGGATCTCTTTCCTGGTCAGGATCCGATTGGTCAGGTTGTGACGATTAAAAAGAATCCTTTCAAGGTCGTCGGTGTTCTGGAAGCGCGCGGGTCGGCGGCCTTTTCTAATCCGGATGTGCTCGTGTACGTTCCGCTAGCGACGGCTCAGAAAATTCTGCTCGGTATTGATTATCTCAATTTTGGACGGGGCAAAGTGGATGATCCGGCTAATATCGAACGGACGATTGTCGATATGAAGCTGCTCCTCCGCAAACGGCATCATCTCGAAGACAATGAGGAGTCGGATTTTTCAGTGCGCAGTACCAAGGCAGCTATTGGTATTCTCACAACTATTACGAATGTCTTGAAATATTTTTTGATTGCCATCGCTTCCATCTCGCTTCTGGTGGGCGGTATCGGAATCATGAACTCGATGCTCATTTCGGTTTCGCAGCGCATACGTGAGATCGGTTTGCGGAAAGCAGTGGGAGCACGCCCATCACATATCATCACACAGTTTCTCATCGAGTCCTCAGTGATTACGTTGGTGGGCGGCTGCATCGGCATCGCATTTGGCGTGCTTATCGCATATATGGCAGCGCTTATCATTCCGCGCCTGGGGTATGAATGGCAGTTTTTGGTACCACTCTCTTCCGTTGGCATCGGTTTTTCCGTCTCACTCGTCATCGGTATAACGTTCGGTCTCTATCCCGCCTTTAAGGCATCCAAGGTGAGTCCTATGGAAGCACTCCGTTATGAATAAAAGACTGTTTATCCCATTTTTATTTGCCGTCCGTACCATTCGTACGCATCGAGCGCGGACCGCTTTAGCCTTGCTTGGAGTGGTGATCGGAGTGTTCGCTATTGTCGTGGTGACGGCGCTCGGCGATGGTGTAAAGCGGTATATTTTAGGCCAGGTCGAAAGCTTCGGTTCAAATTTGATACAAGTCGAAGTGAAGATTCCGAATACGACAGCGATGTCGAGTGAGAACTCGACCGGTCGCGCGCAGGGTACACAGATCACGACGCTGACCGTGAAGGACAGCGAGGCAATCCGGAAAATTTCCAATGTTGAAGCAGTCTATGCGGGTACTATCGGTCAGGAACGAGCCACGTATGGTTCGGTCGGAAAACGGATCTCTTTGTTCGGTACTGGCCCCGACGTGGCTCTTGTTGACCAGAATCTCAAACTGGAGAGCGGAAGATTTTTTACTATGCAGGAAGATGCGAGTCTCGCCCAAGTAGCTGTCTTGGGGAGCGATACCAAGGAAACATTTTTTGGATCGAGTGATGCGGTGGGGCAGTATATCACTTTGAAGGGCGAGAAATACCGGGTGATCGGAGTGCTCGAGTCTCGCGGTGCGGTCGCCTTTCTCAACTTCGATACCTTCACCTATGTGCCGGTGCAGACACTCCAGAAAAAACTGCTCGGGGTGAATTATGTTCAGTTTGTTTCGGTCAAAATGAAAGACGCGACTCGTGAAGTCGAAACAGTAGCGGATATCGTGGCAATCCTTCGGCAACGACACGATATCAGCGATCCCAATAAAGACGATTTTTCCGTGACGTCGACGAAGGAAACACAGAAAACGCTCGGGGACGTATTGGGTGCACTTTCCATTCTCTTGTTGGCGCTCACTTCTATTTCGCTCGTGGTGGGCGGGGTCGGGATTATGAATGTGATGTATGTGTCGGTTTCGGAACGGACATCGGAAATCGGTTTGCGTAAGGCGGTGGGAGCGACCTCAAGGAGTATCCTGCTGCAGTTCCTCATCGAAGCGTTGATTATCACACTTCTCGGCGGTATCATCGGCATTCTTTTGGGAATGCTCCTGACACTGGTATTGGGCTATGCCTTCACCTATTTCGGTTTTCCATTACCACTCTCGTTCTCTTTCCAGTCGTTTCTTTTGGGAGTGGGATTTTCGACAGGGGTCGGCGTCATCTTCGGTCTAGCGCCGGCGTACCGAGCCTCAGAATTGATGCCAATGGAGGCGCTTCGGAAGGACTAATTGCCATTCGGATAGTAGATCTTCAGAAGATCGGCGGCCGTCGAAGGTTTGAACAAGAGATCACCCGTCCCTTTGGCGACCGAGTACTTGAAGGTTGTCCCACCATCGACGATACGAACCTCTACGTCACTCTGGCGCTTGTTTTTGGCTTTCTTAGCAGAGATCTTTTTCCCCGTCTTTTTGTCGTAATAAACAATCTTCGGTTCGCCACCAATGATATCTGCTGGCGCAACTGACCCATCAGCTGCCGGTATATCATTGGCGTAGGTCGTGAACGGCGTCGCGGGATAGCGCTCGAGGAGTTTATCCATCATCGTTCGCCACATCGGCGCCGCCATATAGATGCCATCGGCACCTTCTTCCATTGCGGTGTTATCATTATTCCCTGTCCAGATTCCGAGCGCGACATCATTTGTATAGCCGACCGTCCAGGCATCACGGAAATTTTGGGTCGTACCAGTTTTGGCAGCGACGCCAGTACCGACAGGAAAGCCGATTGGGCTTGATGGACCGAAAACCGGGGTGCGAGCAGCGTTATCGGAGAGGATAGAATTGATTTGTCGGGCCACATTCATCCCGAGAACGGTATCTGTATGAGTTGTTCTTTTATACACATCACGCTCCTCTCGGTCGATAACACGGAGAATACCGTCGGTAGGTACGCGTTTACCTTCTTGTCCGAAGACGCCGAAGGCACTCGTGAGATCGATAAGTTTCACCTCGGCGCCACCCAAGACGAGCGCGAGGCCGTAGCGCGACGGTTCAGTCAGGGTCGTGATTCCGAGTGCAGTCGTGAGGGCAATTGTATCGGGCAGTCCGGCGAGATAAAGTGTCGAGACGGCGGGGATATTGAGTGACTGCGAGAGCGCCTCGCGCATCGTTATGAGCCCGCGGAATTTGCCATCATAGTTGCTCGGGATGTAATCAGTACCCGTACCATCGGCCCCAAAATTGATTGGCACGTCGTAGATGCGTGTCTCGGGGACGAAGCCCTTAGTGAACGCAGTTGCATAGGCGAACGGTTTGAAGGTAGAACCAGGTTGACGTTTCTCAATCGCGACGTTTACTTGGCCATCGACTTTCGTATCAAAATAATCGCGACTGCCGACCATTGCGAGGATCTCACCGTTCTTCGGAGTGATGGCCACCAGCGCTCCGTTCGTAGCGCCGCGGCTGAGATTTTTCTTCACGCCGTCAGCAACGATTTTTTCAGCTTCGTGTTGCAGATCGAGATCAATTGATGTGATGACATCGTAGCCTTCGGTCTCGAGTGCCTCTTGGCCGTACTCTTTCCTGAGTTGATCGAGGATATAGAAGACAAAGTGCGGCGCTTGAATCTTATGTTCAAGGGTCACTACTTTCTCGAGTGTTTTTTCGGTCAGTGCCGCCTCAAGCTCAGGCGCTGTGACGGACTTCAACTCGTACATTTTTCTCAGGATAAGCTCTTTGCGAGCGATGAGCGCTTTTTGATTTTTTCCATAAGGAGAATAGAGGGTCGGTGCATTGGGAAGCGCAGCGAGAAGTGCGGCTTCGTCGAGAGTCAAATCACCAGCTCGCTTACCAAAAAAAGTCTGGGCAGCGGCTTCGATTCCGTAGGCATTCGAGCCGTACGGGACGGTATTCAGGTAGAGGTCGAGAATCTCGTCCTTAGAGAGCGATTTCTCAATTTTGATGGCGAGAATTACTTCACGGGCCTTACGGACCCAGGTTTTCTCCCGGCTGAGGAAGAGGGCGCGAGCGAGCTGCTGAGTGATAGTCGATGCTCCTTGGGAAATGCCTTGATTGCGTACATTTACGATTGCTGCTCGGAAGATAGCGATGAGGTCGACGCCGGGGTGGGTATAGAAATGAGCGTCTTCAGCGGCCACCGTTGCGGCGCGGACAGATTCAGGGATGTCTGCATGAAGGACGACACGACGGTTTTCTTCGCCATGGACTTCATAGAGGATGTGTTTTCCGGTTCGGTCATAGAGGACGGTTGTCTCACCGAGCGGATGTTTGTCCAGATTGAGCGTTTCCGAGGCGTCGAAATAGTAAATAGAAAATCCTCCGACGATGAGGCCGAGGGAGAGGATGAGCACGAGCCAGGTAGTCTGGCGAGCGAGCCAGCGGAGTACGGCGAAGAGTGTCGACATGCTTTCATTATACGGTATCAGCCGCGGTATCTGACAGACAGATACGATGCATCAGTGAACCGTGGAACCGGCACTTTGTCAATGTACGGCTTTCCTTGTAGTCTACAGACATATGCGATTGCCCGTGAACAAATTACTGTGCCAGACGCTCGGACTCTTTGGTTTTCCAGTGGTCTGGGAAGTCTCGGTCGGTAGCGTGCTGTTTCGGACTGTTCTGGATGGGACACGGGAGTACCTCATCCTCCAGTATCCGAGTGGTCACTTTGATTTCCCTAAGGGACATATGGAGGTTGGGGAAACCGAGGAAGAAACGCTGCGTCGTGAGACGGAGGAAGAAACCGGCATCCAGGATATCCAGGTCTATCGAGAGCGAGTCAGCATCCGCTATTTCTACGAGGCGCGGGGGAATGAGTATGAGCGGCGTATCCGTGAAAAGCGAGGCACCTGGATTTTCAAAGTCGTTCATTTTTATCCGGCCCTGGCGAGCGGAGCATCGGAAGTAAAAATTTCCCATGAGCATATCGGATCACTCTGGCTCCCTTTCAATCGAGCGATCGAAAAAGTGACCTTCGAGAACGCCAAGCGTGTTCTTCAGTCGACAGAAGATTACCTCAGGCAGCAGAGAGTCTAGCCTTTCCATCTGGCCAAAATCCTGCTACCGTAGCCATTCGCCTATGCTTTCCGTACAACGTATCAGAAAGAGTTTTGGGACGCGCCGACTCCTCCACGAGGTGTCGTTCAATATGGTTCGTGGCCAGCGAATCGCCCTGGTCGGGGAAAACGGCACGGGGAAATCGACATTACTCAGGATTATTGCTGGACTGGAACCGTCGGACAAGGGAGTGGTAGTCCTTGCCAAGGGAGTATTAGTTGGCTATCTCGCTCAGGAGACGATTGCGACTGGCAAGGAAACCGCACTCGAATTTCTGCATCAGGCGACGGGAATTGGAGTTTTGGAAACTGAGATGGCTACGCTTGAACCAGGTATTGATCAACCAGATATAGTGGAACAGTATGAGGTGCTTCGTGAACGGTTCGAACGACTGGGTGGGTATGCTTTTCTTGATCGGGCCAAAGGGATTCTTGACGGTCTCGCGCTTGATGGTCTTGATCTGTGTCGTCCACTTGACACCTTTTCCGGTGGGGAGAAGCGTAAACTTGCCCTCGCCGCCGTGCTCCTTTCGGGTGTGGATCTCCTGCTTCTCGATGAGCCGACCAACAATCTCGACTTGGTGGCGCTCCTCTGGCTTGAAGCCTATCTTGCTCGTTCGGGAGTGACGCTCCTGGTTGCATCGCATGACCGTGCCTTCCTTGACCAGGTTGTCTCGCGTGTTCTCGCTATTGATCCGATGAAGCACAACGTCATTTTGTACAACGGGAATTGGTCTACCTATGCCGAGACCAGGGCACATCACTTCCGTCGCGCTAAGGAGCTGTATGGTGCCCAGGAACGCGAGCGAGAGCGGGTGGTCATATCAGCCGCCGAAAAGATTCAGTGGGCGGAGGCAACGAAGAAAAAACGTGGCCCGGATCGCGACAAGCTCGCTTCAAACTATAAGAAAGAACGAGCCATCAAGAAGTTCACTGGTTCAGCGAAAGCGCTCGAGGGACGGCTGGATCGGCTGAATGATCATGAAAAACCATTTGAACGGCCACCACTCGAGTTCGAACTCGTTCCGGGCGCCAAGACCACACCGCCGGCCATCACGCTGTCGCGCGTCTCAATTGGGTATGATAAAAAGCACCCGATTACAAAAGGCATTACGCTGCGGCTTCCCTTCCGTTCGCGCACAGCCCTCCTTGGAGCGAACGGCTCTGGTAAATCGACCCTCATCAAGACCATACTCGGCAGAGTGCCGCCGCTCGTTGGCAAAGTGCAGGTTGGTAAAGGAGCAGTCTTCGGAGACCTCATGCAGGAGGGTGAGAATCTGCCGCTTTCTGAAACGGCCATTTCTTATTTCGCCAAACGTTTCCGGCTCTATGAACGGCAAGATGTCCTCCTTCTATTGTCGCGTTTCGGTTTCGTGCCGGACGAAGCGACGGTCAAGATCGGACGGCTGAGTCCTGGTGAGCGAGTTCGGCTCGTCATTGCTTCGCTCGTTCATCGTGGCGCCAATATCCTCATTCTCGATGAACCGACCAATCACTTGGACTTGGAAGCAATCGAAGCACTCGAAGATGCGCTCTCGGCGTATCCCGGTACCGTCATCCTTGTCACGCATGACCGGGCTTTTCTCTCACACGTGAAGCTTGATCAATCATACCTCCTGATTGATGGGGGGATTGAATCCATCCCTGATTATGGTACGTATGCTGCCCGACTCGAGCGTGAAGCGAAACGCCGTCTGAAACGTCTCGAGGAACGCTTGGGTAAATAGTCAGAACAGGAAAAAAATAGGAAAAAAGAGTGCTTGCCTAAGCCATTTTCTTCCGATATACTGGGCACTATATGAATATCGTACAGCGAATCCGTTCTCAGTTCGCGGGAGTTGTTCTCCTCGCAATCGTTTCGGGTCTTATTGCCTATCCGAAACTCGTTTCCTTTGCCCCGCCGGTGGAGCGCTTTTTCGCCCAGGCTCAGGTAAACTTGGGTCTTGATCTCCAGGGCGGTATTCATCTCGAGTACGCGGCCGACACGTCTGGGCTCGATGCGGCGAAAGAGAGCGATGCCCTGCAGGCTGCCGTGGATGTCATCGAGCGGCGGGTGAATGCGTTTGGTGTGGGTGAACCCGTTGTGCAGCTTTCACGTTCCGGTGATGAGAGCCGCATTATTGTCGAGCTTCCGGGCGTGAAGGATATCGAGCAGGCCAAGTCAATGATCAAGGAGACCCCGTTTCTCGAGTTCCGCGAACTGGCCGGTCCAGAAGCCCAGACTACCGTTGACGAGTACAATGCTCAGTCGAAAGAGGCAGCGGACAAGGTGCTCGAGAACGCCCTCATGGGCAATGACTTTGTCGAGCTCGCGACAACGTGGAGCCAGGATCCGAGCTCGAAAGATACTGGCGGTGAGCTGGGTTTTGCCAAGGAAGGCACGTATGTGCCGGAGTTTGATGCGGTCGCTTTTGATCCGAGTTTTTCCAAAGGTACAGTGCATCCGATGCTCGTTGAGTCTGCCTTTGGCTGGCACATCTTGAAAAAGCTTGATGAGCGGGGAGAGGGTGATACTCGTGAGGTAAATGTCGCACATGTGCTGTTTCCAAAATATAAGCTCACTGATTTCCCGCAACTTCAGTTCAAGACGACCGGACTCTCGGGGAAAAATTTAACCGATGTCTATGTCGACTATCAGAGCCAGGGAATCGGATCACCTCAAATAGCCTTGCGTTTCGACGAAGAGGGGACGAAGCTGTTCGCTGATATCACTTCGCGCAATGTTGATAAGCCAGTCGCGATCTTCTTGGACGGGGTAGTGGTGAGCCAACCGACGGTACAGTCGGAAATCGTCAACGGCCAGGCCGTTATCACGAGCAACTTCACGCTGGCGGAAGCCAATGCCGAAGTGAAACGCTTCAACGAAGGAGCACTCCCAGTGCCAATTACGCTTGTTTCACAGCAGTCGATTGACGCCTCACTCGGCAAGTCCGCCCTCGACCAAAGCGTCAGGGCTGGTATCTATGGCTTGCTAGCCGTTTCGGTTTTTATGCTCTTGTTTTATCGTTTCCTTGGTTTCATCGCGGTCTTGGCACTGCTTCTATACTCAGCGATGCTGCTCGCGCTCTTCAAACTTTCAATTTTTACGCTATTTCCGATTACACTGACCCTCTCTGGTATCGCTGGCTTCATCCTCTCTATCGGTATCGCCGTCGATGCGAATGTGCTCATCTTCGAGCGCACCCGCGAAGAGCTCTCTTTCGGCAAGTCGATGCGGAAGGCTTTGCATGAGGGATTTCGCCGTGCTTGGCCGAGTATCCGCGATGGTCACCTCTCGACTCTTATCACCACCGTCATCCTTATCGGGATGGGCACAGGTTTTGTGAAGGGCTTCGCGATCATCCTCGCCCTGGGTGTGCTCCTCTCACTCTTTACGGCGGTCGTTCTTGTCCGGATCATGGTGAATTTTCTCTTTGCGGAATGGATGGAGCGGCATCCTTGGATCCTCGTCACGCCGAAGAAACTTGATACTTCGAAAGAATAAGCCTATGCAGCTCAACATCATTCAAAAACGGAAATACGCTTACGTCTTCTCCCTCCTCGTGACGGGAGCAGCTATCGTTTGTGTCCTTATTTACGGACTCCGCCTCGGTATCGACTTCAAAGGCGGAACGCTCATGGAGGTGCGTTTTTCTGAGACAGCGGTGCCGGCTGCAGATATGGTTCGGGAAAAACTTGGTGCGATTGAGCTTCAAAGCCTGACATTGCAGCCAACGGGTGAGCGCGGGATGCTCATGCGGTATCTCGCATCGGACGAAACGACCAATGATAAGGTGCTGGCGACCTTGAAAGAAATCGACCCTTCCGTTGAGCAGTTGCGAGTGGACTTTATTGGGGCATCAGTTTCTGACCAGATGCAACGGCAGGCTTTCGGCGGCACTCTCCTCGCCCTTCTCGGTATCGCTCTGTATATCGCGTGGGCATTTCGTCGCGTGTCATATCCGGTCACGAGCTGGGAATACGGGGCCGGGGCCATCATTGCTCTGGCACACGACATCATCATTACGATTGGTGTCTTCAGTCTCCTCGGCCACTTCTATGGTGTGGAAGTGGGTGTACCTTTTATCGCGGCACTCCTCACTATCCTTGGTTACTCGGTCAATGACACAATTGTCGTCTATGACCGAGTCCGTGAAAATTTGTTGCGCGCCCGATCGGGGACGGACTTCGAGATGATCGTGAATCGTTCGTTGAACGAGACGCTTGTTCGTTCGGTAAACACCTCACTCACGGTCATCATTGTGTTGATTGCCGTCGCGGTCTTCGGCGGCGAGAGCGTACGTTGGTTCGCTGTCGCGCTTTTGGTTGGTGTCGGGTTCGGTACCTATTCGTCGATTTTTGTCGCTTCAGCCCTGCTTGTTTCGCGGTTCAAGATGAAGTTTCCGGATAAAATAGTGACGAGTCATTAGAACGGGAGCGTCAAAAAAGAAGCCATCGGGAGGAAATCTCGCTAGTCCCTAAGACCTAATTACCAAAAATGATTTTATGAAATGGAATCCTTTCAATAAGAATGAACATGCTGACGAGGATCTCGCCAAGCTCGAAGCAGAATTCAATGCAATGCCGGGTGCGAAGGACATGAATATGTTCCAGCGTTTCGCGATGAAACGTGTTCTGAAGATGTCACCGGAGGAGCGACAGAAAGTGTTGCAGAAAGCGATGACTCCGAAGAATATCGAGAAGCACAAAGGCGAGATTCTCGCCCAGCTCGAGGGGATGAAAAAAGCCGGGCAAATGTCAGATGACCAGTATCGTTTGGCGAAACGCAAACTAGGACTCTAGATTTTATGGGGAAGCACCTCCCGACCAATGTCCTCACTTCCTACCTCGTCCTCGTCCGTGATGAGAAGGTGTTACTCGCTCGTCGCTCCAATACAGGGTATCGCGATGGTCAGTATTCATTGCCGGCAGGACATGTTGAACCGGGAGAGAGTTTTACGGCAGCGCTGCTTCGTGAGGTCGATGAAGAAATCGGTGTTCATATTGCTTTAGAGGGGCTGGCCGTACCACATATTCTGCACCGGAAAGGGGAAGATGGTTCAGAGCGAGTAGATGCGTTTTTCCTAGTGAGTCGTTGGGAGGGAGAAGTGCAAAATCGGGAACCTGAGAAATGTGATGACCTGTCTTGGTTTCCTATGGATCGTTTGCCGGAAAATACCATTCCGTATATCCGGACCGTCCTCGAGAATATAAGGCGGGGTATCTTTTATAGCGAATACGGGTGGTAGAATACATGTATGGAAAACCGAGAACAAAAAATTGAAGAGCTCCTCACCCG
>JBATNS010000026.1:0-3257 GCA_049290475.1 Candidatus Moraniibacteriota bacterium
GTTGAAGGCAACTGGAGCAGATTCCCCCTCTGACCTGACAGCTGCCGATACCTCTGCTGGTAAAGGCGGATCAAACGTTGGCGTCTCAGAGAGAGCAACGGGCTCCTGAACGGCTGATTGCTGAAGAAAAGGACTTACCTCTGGAGTCATGGGTTGGTCTGTCTCCTGAACGACCGGCGCGGTTGAAAAAAACGGGGCCCCAACAGTCGTATCCGGATGGAACGTCACGAGTGGTTCCGGTACAACTGGTATTTCGGTCGGCACCTGACGACCAGAAAGATCATCTTCCATAGTTCGAACCAATGCCAAAAGATGGTCTGGGGAACTAGGAGCGGAAACAATTTTAGGTTTTTTTATTTTGAACCAATCCATAACAATACAAAAGAGAGGCTACTCCTCTCTTAGTATACTATCTCTACTTTTCTAGCGCTATTCTTTCCCTACTTCGCCAAGCTCTTCTCGAACCATTTTTGCCTTGGCCATCTTGTGCGACAGGTTGATTCGGCCCTGGGCATCAATCTCTTTCACGATCACTGCCACGACATCGCCCACTTTCACAATATCCTCCACTTTTTCAACACGAAAATCAGCGAGTTCCGAGATATGAATGAGCCCTTCTTGATTCGGAAGCACCTCAGCAAAAGCACCAAAATTCATAATCCGAGTCACGCGGCTCTGGAACATCTCGCCGACCATGACTTCGCGGGTGATGTTTTTTACCCATTCAACCGCCTGCTTGGCACTTGTCTCATCAACCGAGGTGATGAAGACCGAGCCGTCATCTTCAATATCGATAGAAACGCCTGTTTCATCGATGATTTGATTAATCATCTTGCCGCCAGGACCAATGACGTCACGGATCTTCTCAGGGTTGATGTGGAGGGTAATAATGCGCGGCGCATACGGGGACATAACCTGACGTGGTTCGGGGATGGCGGCCAGCATGACCTGCATGATTTCGAGCCGAGCGACTTTCGCTTGTTTGATAGCGAGGCCGAGCATATCGGGGGTGAGACCATCGATCTTCACGTCCATCTGCATGGCCGTGATACCATCAACGGTTCCCGCAACCTTGAAGTCCATATCACCATAATGATCTTCGAGTCCCTGAATGTCGGTAAGAACCTTGAAACGGCCGTCAGCACCGGTAATAACGCCCATGGCGATACCAGAGACTGGTTTCTTAATCGGTACTCCTGCATCCATAAGGGAGAGCGTCGAGCCGCAGGTTGAGCCCATCGAGGATGAGCCATTCGAGGACAATACCTCAGACACGAGGTGAATGGTATAGGGGAATTCTTCTTTGGAGGGAAGCACCGGGATGAGTGCTTTTTCAGCGAGCGCTCCGTGGCCAACTTCCCGCCGGCCTGGTCCACGCATCGGCTTGATCTCGCCGACTGAATAAGCCGGAAAGTTGTAGAAATGCATATACCGCTTTTTCTCGTCAGTCTCCATCGTATCGACCACCATTTCGTCCCCTGGGGCGCCGAGAGTAGTGACCGTCAATACCTGGGTCTCGCCACGGGTGAAGAGCCCTGTCCCGTGAGTGCGTGGCAAAACCCCGACTTGAGAGGCCAACGGTCGAATTTCAGTCAGTTTGCGACCATCCGGACGAGCATCATGTTCGAGGATATTGGTATGCAGCGCTGCATCAGAAAGCTCTTCGCTAATGAGTGAGAGTACTTCTGCCTGATGGACCTCGTCCGGGAAATTTTCGGCCGCATAGTCCGCCGCTTTTTTCTCAATTTCTGCTGTTTTCTCAGCCATCATTGCCTTGGGACGCAGATACAAAGCCTCAGCTAAACCAAGCGAAGTGATATACGTCTTCATTTTTGACTCAAATTCTGGTGTTCCCACGAGGAGTGCTGCTGTCTTTTTTTCACGGCCAGCCTCTTTCTGTACTGATTCAATAAAATCAGTGATTTTCTGTATTGCAACGTGCCCGAAACGAAAGGCTTCTGTCATCTTCTCCTCCGTGATTTCGTTCGCGCCACACTCGATCATATTGATCTTATCATGCGTACCCGATACGAGGAGATCCAGCGAACTTGCAAGACGCTCTTCGCTCGACGGATTCAACACAAAGCCGCCATCACTGAGAATACCGATACGGACCGCGCCAATCGGACCATTCCACGGGATATCCGAGAGGGTCAGTGCAGCCGAGGCAGCAATCATCGCCACGACATCCGGATCATTTTCACCGTCAATCGAGAGCACGGTTGTGACAACCTGCACTTCATTCCGCATCCGGCTATTGAAGAGTGGGCGGACGGTCCGATCGACGGCACGTCCCGAGAGAATAGCGTCATCCGACGGACGGCCCTCGCGCTTAATGAAGCGTGACCCTTTAATCTTGCCCGCCGCGTAGTAGCGCTCCTCAAAATCCACCATGAGCGGAAAGTAGCCCGTGATTCGGGACATTTCCTTGCTCATGACTGCCGTCGCGAGGACGACCGTGTCACCGTATTGGACCGTCACGGCGCCGTTCGCCTGGCCGGCGAGGAGACCGGTAGCAATGCTTAATTCACGCCCACCGAGCTGAAGAGACCATTTTCTGGCTCCTTGCATAGAGTAGAACCCGCCCCGGGCTCATAAACACGCGGCTTCGTCTGAGCATGTCTCAGACACAACCGTGTACCTATAAACCTCAGCAACGGAAATTATTTGGTTAACACCTGTACTCTAGCCTCTTTTTACCCATTTTGTCAAAACGAACTACCGCCGGCTATGCCGGCGGTTTCTTCTTAGAGACTTCGTCTCTCAAACAGCTGGAGTTGTTCGAGGTCTACCTGTTGGTGCTGTTGATTCTCAACAGAGCGTTTGACTGCATACTCTTCGATACCGGCAGTCGTAACGAAGTAGCCTCGGCCCCACAAGACACCCTTGGGGAACTTTTTGGGTTTCTTCTTAATCCAGCCTGAGGTTTTGCCCTTCAGAATCTGGATGATGTAGGCGATGGAATATTTAGGAGGGAGGATGCCGATGTGGAGATGAATGTGTTCATCACCCACGTGCCAGGCATAGATGGTGAGCTTTTTCCATTGTGCAATCTGTTTGAACAACGGTAGCGAGGGGTCCACACGATGTGATAGCTACAGTGGTAGGTACAAATGTTCAAGTTGATACAGTAGATAGTTTCGACTCATTAAAACCACCTCCTTCTAGCGTTGGGGTGGTTTTAGTATACGAGAGCTACGTTTTGAAACGCACACACCGGCTGACGCCGGTGGTTTACCTGGTTAAGGAAAAGGCCC
>JBATNS010000027.1:0-4447 GCA_049290475.1 Candidatus Moraniibacteriota bacterium
ATGCTAGGGTGAGCATATGAGCGAAACTGAATTTCCCAAAGCCTACGACCCGAAGAACTGGGAGCCCGTCATCCTTGCCCGCTGGGACGAGGCAGATTTTGCTAACCCCGATACGTGTATCAAAGCTGGTATAACCAAAGCTGATGCCGAACCGTTTTCGATTCCTATCGCTCCACCTAACGTAACTGGGGTATTGCATCTTGGGCACGCACTCGAAAACTCACTCATGGACGCAGTTGCCCGCTACAAACGTATGTCGGGTTATCGAACACTTCTCCTTCCTGGTACCGACCATGCGGCCATCGCAACGGAAAGCAAAGTCGAGAAGCTCCTTCGTGAATCCGAAGGAAAATCACGTCATGATCTTGGTCGTGAAGAATTTCTCAAACGTGTACAACAATTCGCATTAGATAGCCATGACACTATTGCCAATCAAATAAGGTGCCTCGGCTCGTCAGTGGATTGGTCGCGTGAAGCCTACACCTTTGATGAGAAACGTAATCTGGCAGTACGTACTGTTTTCAAGCGAATGTATGATGCTGGTCTTATTTACCGTGGGAGCCGTATCGTAAACTGGGACCCGGTTGGGCAGACGACTATTTCGGACGACGAAGTTGTCTATCGGGAAGAGAATGCCAAATTCTACTACCTCAAATACGGACCATTTGAAATCGCAACCGCCCGACCCGAGACCAAATTCGGCGATAAATACGTCGTCATGCATCCCGATGATACTCGGTATGCCCACTATGCTGACGGCCAGAAATTCACGCTCGAATGGATCAATGGCCCGATCGAAGCCACCATTATAAAGGATTCCGCGATCGATATGGAATTTGGCACCGGTGTCATGACGATTACCCCATGGCACAGCATGGTCGATTTCGAGATAGCTGAACGCCACCAGCTCGACATGGAACCGATCATCGACCTTCAGGGGAAACTGCTTCCTGTTGCTGGTGAATTTTCCGGGATGCCGATCACGGAAGCACGCGAGAAAATCATCGCCAAACTCGAAAGCAAAGGTCTCGTCACAAAGATCGAAGAAAACTATGTCCACCAGATTGCCACCGCCGAGCGCACCAGTGCCACTATCGAACCGCAAGTCATGCGCCAGTGGTTCATCGGTGTGAATCGTGAATTTGAACGCAACGGGAAAACCGTAACACTCAAGTCACTCATGCAGGACGCTGTCCGATCAAAGAAGATTGCCATCCTCCCCGAACGCTTTGAAAAGAACTATTTCTACTGGATCGATAATCTCCGTGATTGGTGCATCAGCCGCCAGATCTGGTTCGGTCATCAGATTCCCGTCTGGTACCGCGGTGACGAAACCTATTGCGGTGTCGAGGCACCCGATGGCGAAAGCTGGGTGCAAGATACTGATACGCTCGATACATGGTTTTCTTCTGGTACTTGGACATTCTCTACTCTTGGTTGGCCCGACGAAAAATCGGAAGATTTTCGAATTTACCACCCTGTCGCTTGGATACAAATGGGATACGAAATTCTCTTTTTCTGGATGGCACGTATGATCCTCATGACCACTTATAATCTCGATACTATTCCCTTTCGGAATGTTTACATTCACGGGATGCTAAGAGACAAGGAAGGACAAAAATTCTCGAAGTCTCTAGGCAACGGAGTTGACCCCCTCGTGGTAGGAAAGGAATATGGTACTGACGCGCTTCGTCTTTCGCTCCTCTCAGATGTTACACCGGGTAATGATGCTCGTTTCTCAATGGAAAAAGTTGAGAATGCGAGAAATTTTGTTAACAAGCTTTGGAACATTGGTCGTTACATTTCAGCGACAGCGCTAACAGAAAGTCATACCATTCAATCCCCGGCCGATGACTGGATACTTTTCCGTCTAGATACCACTTTGCATTCCGTTCACCAACTTCTAGAGAAGCAACATTTCTCATTAGCAATCGCCACTCTACACGAATTCACTTGGAACGAATTTGCAAATTGGTATATTGAGATTCACAAGATCGAAAAAAATCATACCGTGCTTCGTAATATTTTTGACATCCTACTCCGAGCCTGGCACCCGTTCGTACCATTTGTGACCGAAGCACTCTTTCAGCAACTTAACGGGCCAACTAAACTCCCTCTTATGGGACAGCAATATCCAACCGGGTCTTCGGCCGAGAAAAAAGAGTACGACATAGTGGTAGCCAATGAATTTGAAACGGTTATTTCGCTTATCACCCGTATCCGAAATATCCGCTCGGTCTATCACATTGATCCAAAAGAGGCACTTTCGCTCACGCTTATCGGTGATGAATCCGTTTTCGCTTCCTTCACTCCGATTATCGAGCGCCTTGGTCGCATTTCCGAAGTCATTATCACTCGGGTTGATGCCCAGCCACAGGCAAGCGCCAGCATTGCCCTCGGTGAACTCCGCGCCTTCGTCCACCTCGGCGATGTGATTGACGTCACAGCCGAAAAATCACGGCTCGAGAAAGAAAAGCAAAACCTCGAAAAATATGTCACCGGACTCGAAGCGCGCCTGGCCGATACTCGTTTCACGAGCAAAGCACCCGCCACGATCATCACCGCCCAGCGTGAGTCCTTGGCCAGAGCGAAGACCAAGATCGCTGCACTCGAAACCTCCATCAAAGAACTCGTCTCATAATGTACGGACTCGCACTCATCTACGGCTTTCTCGCAGCCGCAGCTGCACTCTTCGCCCAAATTGTCGCTTTGTTTTTCTTTGATTTCTCGCTCACTCCGTCACCTTCATTGACACTTCTTCTTGGTGCAGCTACCCTCGAAGAAGGTGCCCGGCTTATTTTCCTTCTTCAACTCGCGAAACGACATCCTCAGGCCACTTCATTCATTCATGCCCTCTTTTTCGCTTTCGGGTTTATCGCCGCCGAACTCTCACTCCTCGCCCTTTCCCCAACTGATCTACCTGAGATAAGACTCATTGTCCGAATGACGCTGGTCCACTTCCTGGGCAACCTCCTCATCTATAGCGGTCTACGCTTCCGAGAAAGCTTTGGCTTCGCCCCGCTCATCGGTCTCCTCGGCGCCATTCTCACCCATACCCTGTATAATGCCTCTCTGTAGAGTGGGACATGGGACCTTGCCGGAGTAGGCAGGTCTCCTCTATACTAGAAGTACTATCTCAGCAACAATTTTAAAGACTTATGATGAAACAGAAACGCTCTTTTTTTGAACGACTCACTGGTGCCCGCGAACTCGATGGTGCCCCCTCCTATCAGGAGGAAAGCGTCAGTGTCTATGCCCAAGAAGAAGAAACAACACCACTTCAAATGAATACCGAACCAACCTATACCCAAGCAGTCGAAGAGCCCTCCTGGAGCACACCTTCTTACGCCAGCGGAGGTAGCATGGCTGATGACAATGCCGAGGGACAGTTAACGATTGATGTCTATCAGACAGAAAATGATATCGTTATCAAGTCCACCATCGCCGGAGTGAAGCCCGAAGACCTTGATGTATCCATTAATAATGACATGGTGACCGTTAAAGGTGAGCGTAAAAATGAAGAAATCGTCGAAAACGGGAACTACTACTACCAAGAGTGCTACTGGGGATCATTCTCACGTTCTGTCCTGCTTCCGGTAGACGTCATTCCGGAAAAAGCTGACGCTTCGCTCAAAAATGGCATCCTTACGATTCGTCTCCCGAAGGCCGACACAACAAAAACAAAGAAGATTCAAGTGAGAGGTTTCTAAATTTCGCATGCCAAACCGCATCGACCGTTTTTTTCGGCTGTTCTCCTATGCGGCGGTTTTCGCCGCTGTTGTTTTTTTTGTTCCGGGAAACGCGCAGGCTTTTTCCATTCCTCAGGACGTCACCCTCCAAACCGATGCCTTTGTCCAAGTCATGGACCGCGACGAAGTCCGATCCTGGTATGCTCAAAATAAACATTTCACTTTTCGTTCCGATGAAGTCCGCGAATTCGAAGATATTCTCCCCGCTTGTGTCACTTTCCGTATTTTCTGCCAAGGATTTCTCTCTCGTCTCACTCAGGAGCATATTGTACTCTCGCACACGTTCACTCTCGTGCCGGAAACGATACGATCGAGCATCGAACAGTTTGCTGACAAGGTCAATCGTGATCCGAAAAATGCGCGGCTCACTGTCCAAGACACAAAGGTCAGCATTGCTATCCCGGCAGAGAACGGCATCACCGTGGATGTTGAATCGAGCTTCGTTGCTTTGGAATCAGCGCTCCGCACCGCTCAAACACCTGAAATAACTGTGCCGTTGAGCAGTATAGTCACACCCGCCAAGGTTTCCGCCGAGACCCTTTCATCACTTGGTATCACCGAACGTATCGGGACTGCGACCACCAATTTCCGCGGCTCGCCCAAAAACCGGATCTACAATATCAACCGTGCGATACAAGATTTTGACGGTATCGTCATCGATTCTGGAGCGACTTTTTCTTTTGTTGATTATCTTGGCG
>JBATNS010000028.1:0-5060 GCA_049290475.1 Candidatus Moraniibacteriota bacterium
GACCAGACGCTTCTTGCCCGATTCTCAAAATCCTCAATTGAACTTTACGGACAAAAATTTGCTGCTCAGAAAATTTCTGATCAGATAGAGGCTATTTTTCTCGAAGCTGGAAAATAATGTAAGTAAAGGAAGGGAACGAGTAGCGATAAGAAGAAGGAGTAGATATAAATGGAGATGCTTTCTGCAAAGGAAAGCTTATTTACAAATGCGAAAAATAGAGCCGCAGATACAATGTTTGCTACTATGTGGACATTAATCACAAAAACATTTTTTCCTTTAGCCGTATAAAGATTCACAAAGAATATTCTGAGTGCCGCAAAAAATGGAAGTGCCGAGAAAAATTTCGCTAACTCAAAGCTTGCCCTGTAAGACTCTCCATAAAGTGGGATGAAAAGCAGGGAGACTAAAATATAATATCCAAAGACCGAAAAAATACCCATAATTACAGCGTGCCCAAGTGCAGTAGAATGAGCTAGACTAGAGCCCTTAAAAAGCAAAGGTAAATATAGGGTTGATATCGCGCCGATGAAGCCAGCAATTGCACCAAAAAATACATAGGCTATCTGAAACTGGGCTACAGCAAAAGCTCCAAGCAGCGATGCAATTAGAATGGATGGGAGATATTCAGACATTCCAACAATATACTTTTGGACGGAAACAAATATTCCATATCGCAGATCAAATGGACTATCAGTGCCAGTCGACAGAACACGATTCTTACGATCTGTTTCAAAAAAATATATCCAGTTTAAAACCATATTTGAAATGAAATAGAACGAGAGAATAACTGGTAGGC
Source organism: Candidatus Moraniibacteriota bacterium (assembly GCA_049290475.1). GTDB lineage: Bacteria > Patescibacteriota > Minisyncoccia > Moranbacterales > UBA1568 > SSEF01. Next base: position 797 of record JBATNS010000028.1, read on the forward strand.
TAAATCCTTTATATACACCGTAAATTAACAGACTGTTAACGATAAGTGATAGGCCAATGAAACGGATTGTTGAAGGACCAAACTTTGATTTACCTTCATAAAATGTAGACCAACAATTTGGTGCGTAGAGGAATGGGAAACATACAGCCATCAGAGTAATCACCCAACCTCGATTATCTGTCACCTCAAGAAAATATAGGCTATAGAGCAGCACGAACGGCACCGCCAAAATCCCACCAAAAAAACTATACTTTACTATTTTTTTCAGATGATTTCCGTCGTTAGTAGCAAACGATCGCATTGCGAGCATATTTAGCCCAGGAAGAGTGAATATCGAAAACAACGACATCGATGCTAACACGACCTGAAACTGTCCGTACAGATGTGGTGTGGACCAGCGAGCGAAGGATATTGAGAGCAGTAGCCCTAATAGAGAAACAACGACATATCGTAGCGATAGCCACGCACCATTTGTTGCGAAAGATCGATTTAGATTGTTTAGATATTTCATCCCTCTACGCTACTAAAAGCATCTTTTTTACAGAAAAGACCTTTAAATTTCCCCGATACATAGATTAACGGACTCAGGAGAAAGTACACCGAGTACGCTACGGACTTTGCGGAAGTATGCACTACACCCACGCCTTCAGCTCTTGAAAACCCCGCCCGGATAATCCCCGGTATGCCGTAGTAGAAGTACCCTCCTTGCGTATCAAACTCCAGGTTATCCAGCTTATACCCAAAGCTCTTGAGCAGATATTTGAGTGTCAACGGAGTAAAATAATTAATATGCTGAGCATGATATCCTCGGTCTAGTAAAATATTTGGGCCGACTTGAAACGGGACCTCAATATAGAGTTTGGTTTTATTATTGATAATAGTGTCTAATCCTCTAAAAAAGCTTTTAAAGTCAGCGACATGCTCAAGTATATGGCTCAATATCACAAATTGATACTTTGTCGTGGCGCCCTCTTTCATGTCCTCTAGCATGGAATGAAAAACCCGTATGTTCTTGTAGTGGTCTTCTTTATAGCTAATGTTTACAGCATCAAACTTCACATTAGGAAAATCCTTTGACAGTGCTTCTAAAAGAGCAAAGTCTCCCGATCCTACATCGATACCACTCGATATTTTTGCTAGATCAAATTTACTCTCTATAAAGTGTACTGCTCGAGCGAGTAATACCTGCTTTTGCATGCTATTCTTTTTCTTCGTTATCCTATCTTCACGGAGGTAGACCTTTACCAATTCATCATGAGAAAGAACTCGATCGTGAAAGACAAAGCCACACTTCACGCAAATACTTAAGCCGACTCGAACCCTCACATGATCGCCAAAAGCAGCAAGTAAGTCCGGATGATTAGATGAGATGACGTCATAGGTTTTTACTCGTTTTATGCCGGTTGAGCTACAGATCTTGCAGTGATCAATGGTATTCATAATTTTTACTTTATTGATGGGAATAGTGCTTTCATTAGCTTTTTCAGTTTTTCTAATTCCCTAGCTGACTTAACCATCCCCTCTAATTCATCCAGTACCTCAACAATGTCAATCGGGCATATCTCTTCATTCTTTAGTGTATAGATACTCTTGCCACCCTTAAGCTGATGGAGATTCCCCCTCTCCGTTTCCGTGTAGAGTTCCTCAATCATTTTTTCTCCCTTACGGAGGCCAGTAATCCGAACCTCCACGTCTTCCTCCGGCACACGATTCTTGGAGCGGATGAGGCAGAGTGCGACATCATGGATATTTATGAGCTCGCCCATGTTCAGGATATGAATTGCATTCGGCCGACCGTCTGCCGTACTCTCGATGACGAGCGATGCCGCCTCGCGAATCGACATAAAAAAGCGCTGCATTTTCTTATGAGTCACAGTCACATAACCGTGAAGCTCCATTTGACGTTCGAAAAGTGGCAGGGCCGAACCATTTGAATTGATGACATTGCCAAAACGAACGATATTGAATTTCGTCTTAGCACCTCGGAGTGATTGGATATAGTACTCGCAGAGTTTCTTTGTCGCTCCCATCACGCTCGTTGGATTCACGACCTTGTCGGTCGATATAAAGGTGAACTGTGAGATGCCGGCCGCTATCGCCGCATCGATGACCCGCCGCGTCCCGATGGCATTGTTGTAGACAGCTTCATCGATATTGTCCTGCATGAGGTGGACATGTTTATAGGCAGCCGCATGAAAAACGATATCTGGCTTGAAACGGGAGAGGAGCGCGAGGAGCTTGTTGTCATGCAGGATACTACCTACAATGAGCTCACATTTGTCCCGTTGGCCACGCTCCTTCAACTGCTGCTCGAGGAGAAAAACAAGGTACTCCGAATTATCGTAAACAATGACCTGTTTCACCTCCAGATCGATGAGCTGGCGGACAATCTCGGAGCCAATCGAGCCTGCGCCACCAGTCACGAAGACTGTCTTTCCGCGATAGTATTTGGTCAGTCGATCGATATTTTGCCGATGGAATGGTCGACCGAGAAAATCCTCTGAATCAATAGTTCTCACCTCGGCATACCGGACATCACTCTTACCGATGATCCGCTGATCGCGTGGCACGATGCGGATCGGCACGCGATTCTTGCTGTTTATGAGGAGAATGCGTCGAACGAGCGCTCCATCAGCGGATGGGATAGCAATCACTATTTCATCGACCAGCCAAAGCTTGAGCAACTTCGGTATCTCACTAATATTCCCTAGTACTGCACCAGTCGTTTTCAGCTTGTCATCAACAAACCCAACAACCCGAAAATCTGAGTAATTTTTCTTGATGTCTCGAGCGAGGAGTCGTCCTGCCTTGCCGGCTCCGACGATGAGAATATTGCGCGTGTCCATAAATGTCTCTTTAGGGCGTATGAGTATCTTTCTCGGTGAGTGCATTTTCCCACATTGCTGTCAGTCCAGCCACCAGTGTATAACGGGGTGTGTAACTATATACCTCACGCAAATGTTCATTGGAAACCAAGATTTTTTTTGCCTCTCCTACTGGCTGATGTGTCACCTCAAAAGAGAGATTTTTCTTACACACCGATTGAACTGATTCGAGTACCGAGAGGAGCTCGTGACTCCCTCCCGTAGCGACATTGACCGTATCCCGCCCCTTCAGGCGGGTTTTAACAGCAGTGACGGCCTCTACCAAATCATCTATATAGATATAGTCCCGTTCCTGTTTTCCGTCGCCATTGACGCGAAATACCTCCGGAGAAGACATGAGGAGGCGATTCATGACCAGCGAGACGAATCCCCGGCTTCGAAGCTCTCCGAAAACATTGGCGAGTCTGAGAATACCGAGATGATGGCGCTCAGCAAGAGAGTCCTTCAGGAAAGTCTCGTTTTCCAGCTTGTGTTTGGCATAGACCTCGATCGGTTTGGTGAGGTCAGACTCATGAGCTGGCATCTCGCAGTCACCATACACGAGCGCCGTCGAACAATACAGAACTTTTATCGGATCCAATTGAGCGTTCGCACAATCAATGATGACCTGTAAAGCTTGCCTATCAGTTTCGGGATCGAAACCAGGACCGATTTGCCCGATTAGGATGATGAGTGAATCGGTCTGAGGAAGAACAAATCTTGCCACCTCTTCCGGATTTCCAAAATCCATCTTCGTAAAGTCTACACCCGATGTTGACTCTTCTGGCTGATGTCGAGCGAGACTGAGTACCCGTTCACCCCTTCCAGCGAGATACGCACCAAACCTCGTACCTATAAAGCCGGAACCGCCAACAAGTATCGAATCGTATCGTTCGAGCATACAGTAAAAAAGCTTTTATAAAGCCATTATTGGTAGTATACTGCCATTGAGTAGGCGCTGCAACGCCAACTTATAAACATATTCCGAATCAAGGAAAGGTCATTTAAATTACTCACACATCGGGTTCTGCGAACAGAATTGTGATTTTCCTTTACTGGAAATCCACTGCCACTGGATATTGCTCCCGATAAGTAGCCCCGATACCGAACCGAAAGCAAGGAGCGTAATCAATATACCTACGAACCACCTTTGGAGGGGGATTCTTGCTATCAGATAGAATACGAAAAGGTGTAGGAGGACGAGACTGGCCGTTGTCGTTTTTGAAAAATTGAGATTTCCAAACATCGTCGAGAAGAAAAATGGTCCAATCAATCCGATTACCAGGATTGAAAAGAGAACTGGGTGATCTTTCCTGATGGATATTTTTTTGTATGCCGCGTACGCAATGAGCAGAATCACTACTGCCTCAAGAAGCAAAGTCCGGAGGTAATACCAGGGC
>JBATNS010000029.1:0-3040 GCA_049290475.1 Candidatus Moraniibacteriota bacterium
TCCAAGGCCGCGAGGACCGGCTCCGCGGTCTCAAGGAGAACGTCATTATCGGGCGGCTCATTCCGGCTGGTACCGGCTATCGTGAGGGACTCGCGCGGCAGTAGGTCTCGCTTTGAACCAATGAAAACACCTCCCTCCCGGAGGTGTTTTCGTTTGCTTTAGCTGGAAAATAGCTTACTATAGGGACAGATTGGAAAGTATTGAAGAAAACGATTATGGCGAAAGAGATGGAACTGTCACTGTACCCGGACAAAGCGCCTGCCGCCGAAAGGTTGGTCGTGCAGAGTGCTGAAATGCAGTCAAGCGAGCGGAAAATCTTTCAGGGACTGAGCGATCGCTGGCAGGCATTGAAAGAGCGGTCTTTCGGCGGATATTTCGAACAGCGGCGGCAGCAGAAAGTAAGGGACTACGAGTCGGCTGCGCTCGACGGCGAGCGTCAGATCGCTCAGGTAAGGGAGTCGATGGCGAAAATCGATATGGCCGGGTCGCCTGCCGTGGCTGAAGCGATCGAAAGGCTCGAGGCGGAAATTGCCAGAAATCGGGATCAATCGGATGCGCTCCTCGATAAAATAAGCGATGCCGACGGCTACAATGGCGACCGCAACAGCATTATTGCGAGAATCAACGGACGCATCGCTGAAAAGCAGGTGGCGAAAGAAGCTGAGCTGGCAGCGCTCAAGAAGATAAAAGAAGAGCTGGAACGGGCGAAGAAGGCCCTCGACGAGAAGCTGGCAGTGTTCAAGGCCCTTTCCGAGCAGTTCGCCCAGGAGATAAGCAAGCAGAAAACAAGAAAGCAGAAGAAGGGGCTGGAATCGTCTTGGTACAGTATCGCAAAGGAATACCAGAAGATGGCCGACATTTCCCTGGATGTCGAACGGGAGCTGGAATCCGTGAAGAATAAAATAAAGTCAGGAGAGGAAGAGTTGAAGGAGATCACGAAAAATGTAGAGAAGCGGAAAGTACCGGTTCTCTCGGGCGCTGCAACAAGTTCGGCCGCGCCGAGCGCCGGGGTGTCGCCGCAAATCGCAAACGAAAAGGCTGCTACGGAGGCTCAGTCTGCTGTCGTGAAACGGACGCAAGAGAGAACTGCTCGAAAGATAATGCCAAGAGGATCGCTCGCAATGCAATAACTCAGGCCCGCTATGAGTCTTGAAGAAAATCAGGAGGAAGTATCGACGAATCGGCCCGGATTGTCCGGCCCGGAGACGCAAGCGTTTCTCGAAGAGGCCGCAGCTTTCAATAGGGAAAGCCGGGGGATGATCGAGACGATCCGTGCTCGGAGAGCAGATGTCGAGGCTCGGGGAAAATCAGAGCAGACTCAGCTGAATACAGCCATTGAAAGCGAACTGGACGCCATCGATGGAGCCGGATCTGAGCTAGTAGCAGGATAAGCGTCGATTTCGGCAGGCCCTCGTTCGGCGCTTTTTGTGGAAAACACTATACGGCATGCGGACTTGTGAAGAAGTATTTTTTGTGTTATACTCCGCAAGCAAGAGTCAGAAACGCGGAGGGTGCGCCCTCGGCGCTTTTTTTATCGGCAGAGAACACCTGGATCAGCAGTCTTTTGGGCCGGCACTCTGGCTGCTATACTAAAGCTATTATGGCCAAGAAAAAGAAAAACGGGGGTAAGGAAGAACAATCAAACGAAGAAAAGCCAAGGGCGCTCGGGGGCGATGCGAAACGAGGCATCATCGCGGTGCTCCTTTTTGCGATCGCCATTCTTTTTTTGCTTTCTTTTGTCGGCCAAGCGGGATCATTTGGGAAGCTGATAAATGATGCGGTTGGCGTGACGGTTGGCTGGAGTCGATGGCTCCTTATTCCGATGCTGCCACTTATCGGCTACCTCATCATTCGTCGTCATACGACCTCGCTTTCTGATGTAATCAAGTATATCGGGCTCGGCGCAGCATTTCTGGCTTTTCTTGGACTCTCCCATCTTTTTCTTGGAAGTTCAGCTAAAGCGCTCTTGGCGGCGGCGAATGCCGGACAGGGTGGTGGTCTGATCGGCTACTTACTCGCGAGCGGGCTTGATAGCACGATGGGGAAGATTGCGGCTTTCGTGGTCCTCTTTGCATTCTTTGTGACGGGAGTCATTGCGGCTTTCAATGTTTCTCTCCTCCATTGGTGCGAAGGTGTCATGAAACATTTCCGGAAGGATTCAAGCGCGGAAAAATCGGAAGATGAACGTGTACCCGTTGAAAAATCCTCGCTTGATATCCCGGATCCAACCCTTTCTCTTGAGGGAGCTTTGAAATCAGTGGCCGTTAACGAACCAGTCTCGGGTAGTGAACGAGGAAAGGCGAACAGCGCATCATCTGATGAGCAGGTACTTGCCCCACCAACAGAAAATATACAGAATATCCGTTTTGTTGAGAATGAGACCGAAGGGAATGACGGCCCCACTACAGCCATCCGTGATAATGGTTCTGATGATGAAACCGTTCTGGTGCCAGCTTTTATTCGGCCGAAGCGTCGGCGTATCCAGTGGGAACTTCCTCCTTTGGAACTGCTGGCTGCATCTGATGCGAAAGGCGGCGGCGGCGATATCGAGCAGAGTAAAGATATCATTGTCCGGACATTGAAACACTTCCATATCGATGTTGAACCAGGCGAAGTCCAGGTTGGCCCGACTGTAACGCAATATACTTTCCGACCAGCGGTCGGAGTGAAGATTTCGAGTATCACGCCGCTGCATGGTGATCTCGCCCTCGCCCTCGCTGCACAAAATATCCGCATCGAGGCCCCGATTCCAGGCAAGTCCCTGATTGGGATAGAAGTCCCGAACAAGGCCAAAGTGAATGTTCGGCTTCGTGAACTACTACAGTCAAAAGAATTTCGTGAGCATCGCTCGAATCTGACCATCGTCCTCGGTCAAGATGTCTCGGGCCAGTATATCTACGCCGATCTCGGACGGATGCCGCATCTTCTCATCGCCGGTACGACGCGATCGGGGAAGAGTGTCTGTATTAATACCATTATCCTTTCGCTCCTCTATCAGAATTCGCCTGAGGATTTGAAGTTTATCTTTGTTGATCCGAAG
>JBATNS010000030.1:0-5668 GCA_049290475.1 Candidatus Moraniibacteriota bacterium
CCACCCAGCATCCTGCCTGGTTCATCCCCGGTATCACGCCGACTGCCTGTCCGCTTGGCGCCGGCCTCGAGTGTGAAATCCCAATCACCCGGATTACCGTCATCACCGACGGTTCTTCCTGCCACGCTGGTGGCCGTTGCGCTGGCCATAATCACCCTGACCCAGACGTCGCCGCGCAGGCCAAGGACGAGCTCGACTGGCGCACCTCTCACTGACCACAAACGTTGGTCAGCACCAACCAAAAACCCGCCTCCAATCTTGGAAAGCGGGTTCTTTTTTTGAGATGTCCTCATGGCGGCAGGCTCCCGAGCATCACCCTTGCCGTTGTGTCAGAGGAGCCAGCCTCACTCCTCAGCAACACGGAGAGCCTGGTACCTGCCGCCAAAGCACACCTCATTCGTACGCACTGTATACATCGAATATAGTCCTATTTTCACTTGCCGTCAAAATTCCCAAATCTACCTACCGAACAAAGCCGACTTTCTCGTACACGGCTGCGACTTTCTTTTCGGCGATAGCTCGAGCCTTTTCGGCACCAGCACGGAGTACCGCGAGCACTTCGTAGTCCGAGATCGCTGCGAGTCGTTCCTGGAATGGAACGAGGAAATTTACCACAACTTCGGCGAGGTCGGTCTTGAAGTCACCGTAGCCACGGCCAACATACATCGCCTCCACCTCGTCGACTTTCTTGCCCGACAGAAGCGTGTAGATATTGATGAGGTTCATGAGCGCTGGCTTGTCATCGGCATAAACGATTTCACTCCCGCTATCCGTCACCGCTTTCTTGATTTTCTTTCGTATCGTATCAGCATCATCGGACAGCGCGATATAGTTGTATTCGCTCGCGGCCGACTTCGACATTTTCTTCGTCGGGTCATCAAGCCCCATGATGCGCGCCCCTTCGCGCTGAATGAGCGGTTCCGGCACAACGAACGTCTCACCGAAACGGCTATTGAAGCGCTGGGCGAGATCCCGGGTCAATTCCACGTGTTGCTTCTGATCCTCCCCGACTGGCACTGTCGCCGTGTCATAGAGCAAAATATCCGCCGCCATAAGCACGGGGTAATCAAAAAGTCCGACACCTACTTCACCTTCATCAATCGCCTGAAGTAATGGTTTTTCAACTCCTTCGCGAAAGTCCCTAACAAGACCTAGATATTCATCTTTTGAGAATGTATCTTTAGCGCTAGCTTCTACTAGATGTCGCTCTATTTGCTCTATATTTTTTTGATAAGCACTCAGATAGATATTTCCAGACTTATCTTTATACTGAGTCATTCGTTTAAGCTCTCCGATTTTTGTAATTGTATTCAAAATCCATCCGAGCTCAGCATGACCCGGGACGTGGGACTGGACGAAGAGGGTCGACTTCTTGGGATCGATACCGGAGGCCAGATAGATCTTCGCGATTTCAATCGTCTTTTTCCGAAGCTCTACTGGGTCCTGCGGCACGGTGATGGCGTGCATGTCGACCACACAGAAAATCGCCTCGTACTCGTCCTGGAGCGGCAACCACTGCTTGATGGCGCCGAGATAGTTGCCGAGATGCAGGTTGCCCGAAGGCTGAATACCCGAAAAAAGTCGCTCTGTCATAGTGCTGATGAATATGGTAGGGATTTAATATAGTCTTCCATAAGTTTCCAATCTGGCTGATTATCGTTATCGACTGGAAGTTTAATTTTTGTTCCTTTTAGCTTTTCACCATTCCACTTTCTCCCAAAAGAGTACTTAAATCTCTCTTTATCAAGAAGCGTCACAAGAAACAATCCAATGAACGGATTAAGGTGCTTATTATAGCCAATAGAAAGCGTAGTCGAACCAATAAAATCTTCGGGTTGGTAGGTAGAGTATCCCACAGATCCCTGCCCATCTCCTATGAAGACGATACTATTCCCCTTGGATACATATCTACTGTCTCTCTTAACACGATACATGACACCGTTATTATCTTTCTTAGCTCCCACATAGTTAATGTCATTACCTTTTTCCAGTAGTTTTTCTGCACTGCCACATTTTCCCCTTTCAATATCAAACAACTCGTCAAGTCGAAACCATCGCCACTCCTTGTCATCTAAATGTACAGGCTTACGCCTCGCTGGCTCCGTAGATGGAAAGTTTACCTTTGTTTTTAAAAACTTTTCAGGCACTTCTACCGGTACAAGTAGGTCCCTTAGCGTTCTATTTGCTTGTCTCCCGTAGCTATAACGAAACTTATTTTTCTTAATACAAATTGCATAGTAAATGAGTTCACGCTCAGACATTTTTCGCTTTGGGATCAGGTAGTACAAGTCACGACCGCTATAGTACTCATACGGCTGCAAAAAAGTGGCAAGGACAGACCCGCCCCCCGCAACGGTCAGCGTACCCGCTGGAATTGGCTCTAAACTGGGAAGCTTCTGCACAAATGCCGAAACTCCATTACTGCCATCGGTTCGAGAAACAAAGTTTATACCCTCTCTACGATGTGGCACCATATCTAACCGCATGAGCTCTAAATTAACCCCATATTTTGCATCAAATAAATCAGAAAGTGGGGCTAGACGCTGTATAGTCATAGTCACTTCTCGTTGAGAGTCTTAAACATCCAATACTTTTGCATTTCTATCTCAAATTCTTCTTCGCTAATATTTGAATAATCTGTTTCAAGATACGCCTCGGCACACCACTCATCACCTACGCCGACTTTTTTCCAAACAGACTTTCCCGGCGTTTCCTTGCGGCGGAACATGTCTAGCCATTCCTCCTTAATCGCAGGCCAGCGATCAGTTGGAATACGACCCTTCACCTTATCTTTACGGAAACCATCGTCTTTCCAATAGCCAAACCAGCTCTCATGATGATTGTCACTCTCATGTGGTACATGCGCCGTAAACACCATGATGCACGTCACGACTCCAACCGGATAGAAGAGGTCATCCGGCATACTCATCACGGCTTCGAGCCGGTGCTCACGCAAGATCCGCTCGCGCATCGAATGTGGCGCGATCGCGAGCGACATTGGCACGATGGCAATGCCCGTCGCATTTCTTTGAAGTCCATCGAGCATACGCGCCACAAAGTCCCATTCATGAAGACTTTCCCCTTTTTGTGAGTACGGTGGATTGATGAAACCGACGCTCGCCTTATCACGTATCTTATCAAACATGGTTTCATCAAAGCATGATCCCTGATAAAGATTTGTCTTGCCATCGCCCCGGAGGATCATATTAGAAACCGCGAGCGCGAACATTTGCGGTTCCTGTTCGATACCGATGAGCGAGTGCGAGAGAATGCGCGTACGATCATCCGTTTCCACTCCATCTATCATTTTCTTCATCGCCGAAATCAAGAACCCCCCCGTACCGCAACAAATATCGAGCACAACCGAATTTTTATTGAGCTTGGCAAGGTCGGCAAAAAGATCGGTGACGTGTTTAGGTGTGAGTACAATACCCAGTCCCTTACCATCGCCCCCGGTATAGCGGATGAATTCACCGTAGAAACTCCCAATTATATCGAAATCAAAGTGGTCCTTGATGAATGGTTGGACATGTACATGTAAATCGCGAATGATGTGCGCGAGGGGCGATTCATTTTTCTTTGTGTCGAACTTGTGCAGTTCCGGATGGTGTTCGATGAAACTGAACGCATTGATAACGGCACGCTTCTTCGCTTCTTGGGTATCGCCGAGTTGAGCCCTGTTGATACCATCCTTAATCGATTGAAAAGTCTTTTGTGCCAAATCCTCCCCTTCCCATGCTCCGTAGGCACGCTCAAATCCTTTATCCATGAGAGCAAGCAGAATCCCACTCACGAGAAGTGGCTTCTGTGCCTCAGTAATCTTGGCGTAATCACGCATATAATTATGCAGTTCGTGTGAAAACCGCATAAGATCTGCATGTCGCGCCTGAGAGCGAGCGGGGTCATGGCTCGCACAGGCTACGTATCGCTTCCATGGCAAGATATGCGTAATAGATACACCATTTTCATCCATGAGCGGAGTGGCCGAAGCGGCACCCTTGGGGTGTAGATAGGTGCTGACGTGGAGATTGTTTTCTGATTGTCCGCTAACACCAATGGCAATCACATCATAGTCGCGGGCCAAATGACTGGCATACAAGAGCGCACCATCAACCGCATAATCGCGATATTGGTCAAGGTCTGGTGATATATGGTACTTCGTGTCAACTTTGCATTCGACGACAATCACGAGATCGTTATCACCATTTTTGGTCACGATGAACTCTGGTTTACCGACGCCATTTCCAGACTTACTGGCTGACTTAAGTAATTTTTCGATGTGAGGGTTAGCACTTTTTTGTTCCTCCACTAAAATACCATTCCCCTGAGAGAAGCCAAGTGAAGCAAAAAAACTTCGCACGATACCTTCGGTGAGGCGCTCATTTTTCATGATTTTAGTATAGCAACATGGCTATAAAAAGCCAAAAACAGCCCGCATGGGGCTGTTTTCTTAATCGGTAGAGTATGTTAGACCTCAACGACGACTGGGAGCACCATCGGACGACGCTCCGTCTTCTGGAAGAGGAATTGGCCGATCTGTTCACGGATCTGATTGCGGACCAGTTCCCAATCAAGCGAAGTTTCCTTGGAGGTGTTCTTCTTGATGATCTCTTGGACTTTCCGTTTCACTTCGTTCACGAGATCAAAGTTCTCCTTCACATGGATGAAGCCACGCGAAGTAATCTGGATATTGCCGATCACTTTTTTCGCTTTGGCATCGATGACGACGGTGATGGCGAGCATACCGTCTTGAGCGAGCATCTGACGATCACGGAGCACCACGTGCCCGATATCACCAACCCCGAGCCCATCGACGAAGACATAACTGGCATCCGCTTTTTCCTTGCGAATCAAGGGCATACCATCGCCCACCTTCGGTACTTCGAGCACTCCGCCGTTATCAAGGACAAAGACGTTCTTTTCGGGATAGCCGAGACGGAACGCGATCTTCGCTGCTTCCTTCAGGAAGTAATGGTTCGCATAGACCGGTATGACATAGGTCGCCTTTACCTGACGGAGGATCTCTTCGATCTCCCAGATCGTACCGTGGCCACCGATATGGATCTCCATGATGTCGGAGTGGACGACGTTATCGCACTTGCGGTAGAGGTTGTCCTTGAGCCGCTGGATACTGCGTTCATTCCCCGGGATAACCGAACTGGAGAACACGATCGTGTCAGACTTTTCGAGCTTGATGAAGCGGTGGTTGTCGGTGACGATGCGGGACAAGGCAGCGTTCTGCTCACCCTGAGCACCCGTACAGATGATGACCACCTGATTGTTCGGTACTTTATGAATATCAGCCACGGGAACAAGCGTCTCCTTTTTGACATTGAGATAGCCGAGCTCCTGAGCGACTTCAATGTTCACTTTCATGCTATAGCCTTCAAGCGCCACTCGTTTTCCCTGTCGTTCCGCATACTCGATGAGGTACGCAACACGACGAATCTGTGAAGCGAAGGTACCGATGATAATCCGGCCCGGAGCGCTCTTGATGAGATTCTGGAGATTCGTGTGGACCTCTGTTTCTGATGGTGGCAACCCTTTTTTGAGTGCCCCGAGACTTTCCAGCATGAGGAAGGTCGGCTGAGGCAGGTCTTCGAGATGATTATATTTCACCTCTGATGCCGTTTGGTCCATCGGCTCGTTGGTGATCGTCCAGTCACCC
>JBATNS010000031.1:0-6102 GCA_049290475.1 Candidatus Moraniibacteriota bacterium
GATCGCGATACCCATCGCGTCCATGATCGAGTGCTCCACTTCGAAGAAACGAATCTCGAAAATACCAAGCTTGATACGGTCAGCGAGGGTTTTTACTCGGATCGCCTTCAGTTTTTTCGCCGCCCCCTTCTCTTCGTCCTCACACTTGCGCTGAATGAGGGCGAGTGTGAAATCACGACCGATGATGGTTGGGTAATTGAGCTGTTTCAGGAGAATCGGTGCGGCCCCAATATGGTCGAGGTGACCATGAGTAAAGAGCACACCACGAATATTTTTTTCTTTCCCCTTGAGGTAACTGACGTTTGGCACGATGTAGTCGATGCCAGGCATGTCTTCCTCGGGGAACTGCAGCCCCATGTCGATGATGATGATGTCTTCACCGTATTCGAAGATCGTCATATTGCGACCAACTTCTTCTTGGCCGCCAATCGGAATAATCCGAAGCTTTCCCGCTTCAATGGCGGGCACGTCTGGAGCACCGTCTTTCCTAGCATTCACATTACGGACAATCGGCTGCGTACCGAAGCTGCGTTTACCACCGCGCTTACCGCCGCCGCCTTGCGGACGGCCTTTACCACCTTCGCGCGGAGCCGAACGCTTGGGTTCAGCCGAAGTACCTGGCACCGAAGTGGACACCGTGCGCGTCGGCCGTGGTCCTGCCGGATGAGCGAATTTCTTATGTTGCTGCTTTGGTCGACGTGGATTCTGACGCTGGGCAACGATGCCCTCGTAGGCGCCAATCGGAGCCGGACCATTGGACAAGCTTGGCTTGTCATTACTGTGCTCTTGCATAGTGCATGAGTGGGACAACGAAAAGAAAAATATCTCCTCGCTGCCAAATTAAAAAGATAAAATAAATTACTGAAAAGTGCATCTGCCTTGGGCAGACAAAAACCTGTAGAGTTTTGGCTACCCCCGTTTTCACGGGAGAAGCCCTTTTCTGTGCCGAGAAGAGGACTCGAACCTCCATGCCCTTGCGAGCGCTAGCACCTGAAGCTAGTGCGTCTACCATTCCGCCATCTCGGCTGCCGTACCCATGAAACACCTCAAGAAGAAACAATCTGAATTAGATTAGCACAAGTCGTACTTTTCCTCAACTGCGTGCCATTTGGTACTTACTGCTTTTCTTCACGAAAATCATATTCCACTTCTTTGGCCCCGCTTTCCTTCAGTCGCTCGACGATCTTCTTGACCTCTTCCGCCCGCCCTCGACGATAGACGAGGATACTATCCGGTGTCTCGATAATCGCGATATCCTCAATGCCGATGGTCGCGATGAGACGGTCGCCAGCACTATGGACAAAGACATTTTTTGAATCAATGGCGATATGGCGGGCCTCCGCCGGCGTTCCATCAGAGATTGCGGCAAGACTATCGAACGATCCAATATCACTCCAACCGAAGTCACCTTCATAGACAATGACCTGGTCAGACTTCTCTGAGACCGCGTAGTCAAAGGAAATATTAGGCAGTTCGCCGAAATTCTCAACGAAATCACTCCAGGTTCCTTCCAGGCAGACGGCAATTGGCTTGGCATGAGCCAGCGTCTCAGAGAGAAATGTACTAAAAGTCATGAGGTACATGCCCGAATTCCAGACATACTCGCCAGAACGAACATAGTCTTCGGCAACTGACTTCCCCGGTTTCTCACAAAACTGAACTACCCGGAAATACCCCTGCTCGCCTTGTCCCTTCTTGATATAGCCATACCCCGTCTCGGGGGCAATCGCACGAATACCAATGGTACCGATATGGTCACCTACCGTATCAAAAGCAGTCTTCAGTGTCGCAAGATAACTCTCGACATTGCCAATATAGTGGTCAGAGGGAAGGAACAACACCTGTTCATCCAACTTGACGCCCTTCTCGGCCAAGAGATACTTAACCGCACAAGCCATCGCCGGAGCCGTATTCAGACTCTTCGGTTCAATGATAACCTGGCTTGCTTCATAGTCATGATCGATCTCATGGATTTGTTCCAGAACATTGGGGTACCCGTCCTGGTTCGTCACGAAGAATATCCGTTCCATCGGCATGAGCTTGCGCATCCGCAGATAGGTTTCCTGAAGTAACGAATGTTCACTGTACAGTTTTAGGAACTGCTTCGGATAATTCTTTCGAGAGAGCGGCCAGAGACGAGTGCCTGATCCGCCGCATAATACGACGCTATACATAGGAAAAATAAGCTATCAATCCAACAAGAGTTTCTTGAGTTTTTCAACCATATCGACCGGTGTCGGATCCTGGCCGTACTCAAGCGCGAGATAGTATGAAGCAAAATCTCCGAGCATCACAGACGAGAACATTTTTTCGAATACAGTCGTTCCTTCCAAGTCAATGATTTCGACAGCTACGCCTTTCTCTCGGAGTAATTCAGCGGTGATGCCAAAACGCTTCCCTAAACGTGGGTGTTCATCTGGATCCCTTAGAAAAAGCGCACTGAACTTCCCCTGAGGCAAGGTCCACCCGACCATCTCATTATGATTGAGTTCCGGAAATACATTCCAGAATGCCGGAGTCTTGGCGTTCTCATTCAGTTTGATCTTCCAGACCAAGGCGACTGATTTGTAGGATTCCCCACTGTACACTATCGGAGTAGTTTTGGCAAGCCAAACGGCCAGTTTTTTACCTTTTTCCTCTATTTCAAACCTTCTTTTACCATAGCACCCCACTGCAGTGAGCACCTCTTCACGGACATCAGGAATCATGCCGAGGGTGATAAAAACCTGGAGAAAGGCGCCAATAAAATACCCCGTCCCCATCCGAGGTTGGAATGTTGGGTTCGGAATCGGCAGCTTGATGTGCTGGATGCCATGTTCGCGACAGATTTCTTCCAGCTTACCTCCAGCAGAGACGCCAATCGTTGGCGCACCGCTCTCAATAAGAGCCGCGAGCGTTTCCAGTGTCTCCTCAGTATTTCCGGAATATGAGCAGACGAAATGCAGCACCTTCCCACCAACACGTGGTGGCAGTCCATACGTGCGGTTCTGGAGAATCTGAATCGGAGTCACTGCTGGAAATCGAACTGTGATGTCATTCAAATAGGTCCGAAGGAGGTCAGCTGGAAGCGCCGATCCACCCATACCCGAAAACATGACCGTATCATATGTTCCGGAAAGCTGAATATGCTCCGACAGCTTCAAGCCGGCAGCGAACTGCTCCGGCGTTTCGAGAATCACCTGTCGCAGGTTGCTCGTATCGATTGGATGACTCATAGAATTTTGAGTGAATGATTATTTGAACGACTGAACTACCCGTTATTTTCGAACTCGCTTCGTCTTAATATACCAAGAAGTGATATCCGACAACCGGTCCGACGGGGAATTAATCGGATGAACCCGAATACCCTGAACGATGTCAGAAACGACATACAGATAGCTCGGGCTGTAGAGGAAGACCGCTGGGTGCTCGAGAGAGATGATTTCCTGGAATTTCTGATAGGCCTCACGACGTTTTGCCACATCCGTCATCTCGCGAGCATCAGCCAATAACCCGTCAACTTCCTTGTTCTCATAGAAGGCGAGATTGAGCCCCGGATCAGTCTTCTGACTCGAATGCCAGAATGAATAGGGATCCGGATCAAGCATACTCCCCTGGCCGAAAAGAAGTGCCTCATACTCACGCGGACGGACGACATTCTGCTGTAAATCAGCCTGGGAAAGTACTTTTACCTCAACTCGAACACCAATCGCTTGCCAGTCTTCACGAAGAAGATCAGCTGTCCGCATGAGTTCGGGCCAATCCGGTACGACAAGTTCGAAAGCGAGTGTAACATCTGACTTTGATCGGACCCCATCTTCACCCCGCTTCCAGCCTTTTTCATCGAGGAGCGCATTCGCCCGGGTGACATCAAATACCACATCATTCCCCTGATAGCCCTGGACAAAGGAAGGGAGTGGGCCAGACGTGACATCACCATATCCACGAAGGACATCCTTCATGATACGCTCTCGGTCGGTCGCAAGCGCAATCGCCTCACGCACTTCGTCATAGGCCAGCGCAGCACTCTTGTTTGTATTGAAAAAAACAGCAAAGAGGCGCGGCAGGGGGAATTCGCGAAGCTGAGCGCCTTTTTTCGAAAGTACATCTTCGGCCTGTTCATGACTGATGGAGTGCATACCCATCACCTCTTGCTGGTCGTAGGCTGAGAGAAGACTCTCCTCGTCCGGATAGAATCGCAGCGTCACGCGGTCGATGTACGGCGCGCCAGCAAAATATTCTGCGTTTGATCGAAGGGAGAGAGAGAGGATGTTTCCCTGGGAATCCTTATCCATATCCTCATAGAGATACGGACCGGATCCGATTGGCTGAGAAAGATTATAGTCTGCCAATGTAAAATTTTCAGGAGCGATATTCTCCCAGATATGCTTCGGGAGGATACCGACAACGAGATTCTCAAGAAAACCAAAATAAGGCTTCTTTAGAGTGAAGACAACAGTATATTGATCAGTTGCAGTGATCTCTACCCCCTGCCAATTTGCGCGAAGCGGGCTTTTATAGGCTGGATCTTGAATGGAGCGAACTGTAAAAACAACATCATCGGCGGAAACTTCTTCACCATCGTGGAAACGGACACCCGGGCTGAGAAATACCGTATACGTCCGGCCGTCTTCGGAAACCTGATAGTCGCTCGCAATCCGCTTCTCGACGTTCCCTCCATCATCGTACTGAAACAGTCCAGCATACAAAAGTTCGACCAAATCAGCATCGGCATCACTTGTCTGAGAAAGGATAGGATTGATGTACCGGGGCGAAGCGACGACACCCTCAATATATTGCCCGCCAAAGTCCGGCACTGGCTTTGTCAACGCGAGATAACCGGCCGAGCACCAGAATAGGAACGCACCGAAAGCCACGAAGGAAAGGGAGAGGAAAATGAAACGATCACGGGATGAGAGCCCGCGATAAACACTCTTCCAGACTGTCAAACGGCGAAACGAAAGATAAGACAAGGGTGAGATACTCGTAAGTTACGGATTAGAGACCGGCAGCAGATGTTGTCGAAAGCCGGACATTGACCATCGCTAAAGCAAAAAACAGCACCGCTAAGCCGATTGTGGCGTACACGAGAAAGCGCTCAAATCCCCGCTTCGTATAATACCCACCAAAATCACTCCCAAAAGCACTCCCTAGTCCTGAGCCGCGGTTCTGAAGCAGGATAGAGACTGTGAGGAGAACGGCCACAATAGCCTGAGCGATAAGGAAAACTCTCATAGATTGAAGTATTTTGAGTGGCAACAAGAGTAATCGTTCAAAAAAATCCTTGTCTGAAAAAACATAAAAAGGCTTTTTAAAGCCTTTTTATGGTATCAGAACCCTTGACCGGAGTCAATCGGCAAAAAATGAGGCTTAGTCAGGCTATAAATCGAGTCCTTGGTGCTCAAGCGTTACCACGAGGTCTGGTCGCTCCTCCCGATAACGATACACCGAGAGAAGGAGTCCGAGCGCGAGAAAGAATGCAAGAAGCGCGCTCCCTCCATACGAGAGGAAAGGCGCGGGCAACCCGGTCACCGGAAGAAAACCCATATTCATACCCAGGTTGATAAGGATATGGATGAAAAAAAGGGACAACACCCCAACCGCGATGAGGTAGCCTGTATTGTCCCGAGCTGTTTCAGCGATACGAGTAATTCGATACAAGAAAAGTCCGTACAGGAAAATGATTATTCCACCACCAATGAGACCGAGCTCTTCAGAAATGACAGCAAAAATGAAGTCTGTATGTTTTTCCGGGAGAAAATTCAGCTGTGACTGAGAACCATGTCCGATACCCTTACCCGTCACGCCGCCCGACCCTACCGCCACCATCGACTGAAGGACATTGTACCCGCTGCCCTGCGGGTCAAGTTCGGGATTGAGAAAGGTCTCTAGCCGCGCTTTCTGATAGTCCGCGAGAAAGAACCAACTTGCCACGATGAGGAGCAGACCGATGCTGCCGAGCACGAAAAAATGCTTCCAGCGTATCCCTGATACGAGAATCATGGAGAGCCAAATGAAACCAAGAACGAGACTCGAGCCGAGATCGGGCTGTCTGAGTACTAGGATGATAAGAAGTGCCGAGAGGAACAGCGAGGCAATGAGCCGGGTCCACTCACCAAGTTC
>JBATNS010000032.1:0-2877 GCA_049290475.1 Candidatus Moraniibacteriota bacterium
ACCATAGGCAAAGGCTGGGCTATGGAGACGGAACGGTGGTTTTTCAGTAAGGGTAATCATGGAATCAACTTTTTTCTTCCAGTGCAGCACTCACCTCACGCAAGAAATCAAGGTCAGCCAAGATAAGTTTTTCCTCATTTGCATTGACTGGCCGTTTGGGATACTTCACGACATGCGGATCAAGAAGGCGAAGCTGCTGGTGCCCATCAGGTTGATCGACGAGCACAACATTTTTGTCACCGAGCGTATCGATGACTTCATCCTGGTCTGCCGCTCGTTCCAAAGTGATCCGTGCAAACGTCTGAAACTGGACTCGCAGTTCCGGGTCCCGTTTGAGGAGCGCGATGAGCTCTGTCTTCGTTTGGCCGCGGAAGAGATCATGAATCTGATCAGCAGTACCAAAATATTCTTGAATGGTGAAAAGAGCGTTACGCCCGCCACGTGGGCTCTTGCTGATAAACTGCATCTCTTCCGGAATGAGATCAGGGAGTTCACGGTACCACTCTTTCTTTTCTTCATATTCGTCACGAATCTGTTTTCCTCGCGCGACAAGGACATCTACACTTCGCCGAACGTCAATATCGATCTTGATCACGAGGGTAGGCCGTTCGGGATCGAGTGAAATGAGTTTGTAGACATTGCATTCCGCACCATTGCCCACTTTTTCCGCCTCGAACCGATACAACGCCGGATCAATTGGAAGGACGTCTCCTTTGTACTCATAATGACCACCGGTCAGCTTTTTGAACAACGGATCAGGAATCGCGTCGCGGAGTACGGAAAACAGCGCCTGTGCCCGAACGAATTTCCCCTGCCGATTATCGAGCAAGGTCTCATGCGGACTGGGCGCGTCAGGATTATCGACATGCTCCCACATCGCGTTGGCCGCGGCTGACCCGACACGCACAAGCTTCCAGCTCAGTCCTTGCTTTGGGACCTTTGGTTTTTCCTGGGGTGGTTTCGGCGTTTCAAACATAGGGAGCCTCTTTCATCACTATCCTAACACAACCAGCCCTATTTCTGCCGCAGGACTTTCTTCAGATATTGGCCAGTGTATGATCGTTCGTTCTTGGCGACTTCTTCAGGCGTCCCTTGGGCGACAATCTTGCCGCCACCGCTGCCGCCTTCAGGACCGATATCGATGATATAATCGGCACTCTTGATCAGGTCCATATTGTGTTCGATGACCATGACCGTGTTCCCCTTCGACACAAGCCGGTCGAGGATCTCGATGAGTTTTTTCACATCGGCATAGTGCAGCCCGATGGTCGGCTCGTCGAGGAGGTAGATCGTGCGTTCGATGACCTGACGGTAGAGTTCGCTCGATATTTTCACGCGCTGCGCCTCGCCACCAGAGAGAGTCGTCGCGGATTGTCCGAGCTCCAGATAGCCGAGACCGACTTCATTCAGCGTCCTCAAACGGTCGGCGATAGCAGGGATATCATGGAAGAACGCGTAGGCGACTTCGATGGTCATCGAGAGTACCTGATGGATGTTCTTCCCTTTGTAGGTCACTTCGAGCGTCTCTTTCGTAAAGCGCTTGCCGTCGCAAACATCGCACGGGACGTACACTGTCGGGAGGAAGTGCATCTCGACGGCGATGAAACCATTCCCTTCGCAGGTTTCGCAGCGACCGCCAGGACGATTGAAAGAGAAGCGGCCCGGTTTCCAGCCACGGACGCGCGCTTCCTCTGAGGCGGCGAACAGGTCACGGATATGATTGAAAGCTCCCGTATAGGTCGCCGGATTGGAGCGCGGGGTGCGCCCGATCGGGCTTTGATCGATCATAACGACGCGCGAGAGGTACTCGGTTCCGGTGAAGGTGTCGCAATGATCGACTTTGTTCGTTTTGTAACGGCGGTCGAGCCGACCCGAGAGATTCTTGTGAACGATCTCATAGAGAAAAGACGACTTACCCGAACCTGACACTCCCGTCACCGCAATAAAACGACCGAGCGGAATATCGACAGAGAGGTTCTGAATATTATAGATGCGACCACCCCGGATCTTTAGACTCCCCTTTTCCTTGCCCCGACGTTCCGGAATCGCGATATGTTCTTCGCCGCGCAGATAGGCAAGCGTGAGTGAGCCGGATGTATTCTTCTTGGCGGTCAGGAGGTCTTCGAGGAAACCCGAGACGACGACTTCGCCGCCATGGACGCCAGCGCCAGGACCGATATCGACGATATAGTCGGAGGCATAAATCGTGTCTTCGTCATGCTCGACGATGATGATGGTGTTGCCGAGCTCGCGCAAAGACTTCAGGGTCTGAATGAGACGCTCATTGTCCCGCTGATGGAGACCGATGGTCGGCTCATCGAGGACATAGAGGGCACCGACGAGTTGGCTCCCGAGTTGGCTTGCTAGCCGGATACGCTGTGCTTCACCGCCAGAGAGCGTGTTGGCACGACGGTCGAGTGTCAAATAGTTGAGACCAACATTAAGGAGGAATTGGAGTCGACTCCCAATCTCGCGGAGGACGACCGATGCGATCTGCTCCTCCCGACGAGTCAGATCGAGCGTGGCGAAGAAATCAAAGGCGAAGGCCGTGGTCAATCGGGTCAAGTCGACGATATTCTGCCCACCAATTTTGATATGGAGCGCTTCTTCGCGGAGACGCGTGCCATTGCAGGTGTCGCATGGCTCGTCGCCGAAAAAGTGCTTGGTCCCGAGACCGTTACAAGCCTGACAGGCGCCATAGGGCGAGTTGAAAGAGAAGAGCCGCGGCTCGACCTCGGGGTACGAAAAACCGTCATACGGGCAGGTGAATTTCGCCGAGAGGAGAAAGGTCTCATCACCGATTTTCACCTTCACGATGCCTTCGGCCTCTTCAAGCGCCTTCTGGACCGCTTCGGAGAGCCGAACTTCAGTATCATC
>JBATNS010000033.1:0-2900 GCA_049290475.1 Candidatus Moraniibacteriota bacterium
CCGAGGTCATAGACAGCGATCTTTTCGTCTTTCTTCTTGTTGAAGCCGTAGGCGAGGGCGGCGGCCGTCGGCTCATTGATGATGCGACGGACATTGAAGCCCGCGATCTCACCGGCTTCTTTTGTTGCCTTGCGTTGGGAGTCGTCAAAGTATGCCGGGACGGTGATGACCGCGTCGGTGATCTTTTCTCCAAGTTTTTCCTCCGCATCGGCCTTCAACTTGGCCAGTACCATGGCGCTGAGTTCCTGCGGGCTGTATTCCTTGCCGCCCATCACGATCTTCACACCTTCGCCGGCCTGAACGATTTTGTACGGCAGCGTCTTCATGTCTCGCTTCACTTCATCGTCATTGAAGTGACGACCGATGAGGCGCTTCACGGAAAACAGGGTGTTCTCCGGATTGGTCACGGACTGACGCTTGGCGAGGAGTCCTACCAATCGTTCGTTCGTTTTGGACATCGCCACCATGCTGGGCGTGGTGCGATTCCCCTCCTTGTTTTCGATGACACTGGGAGTGCCACCTTCGACGAAAGCCATGGCCGAATTGGTCGTGCCGAGGTCGATTCCGAGTATCTTTGCCATATGTTTGTACTTTGCTACTTACATTAATTACTTGGGAACTGATGTGTCTGCTTATTCTTTCGAGCGAACCTCGCCCATGAGCCGCCCCAGTGTGGGGCGGCCGAGCGCGAGGCTCGATTACTTCGCGTCCGAAATCTGGACGGCAATCTTCTTCGGCTTCACGGATTCCTCCTTGGGCATCGTGATGGTGAGAACACCCTTGGCGTATGCAGCTTGGGCGTCGTTCCCCTTCACGGCCATCGGGAGCACTACCGAGCGCGAGAAGCTGCCCGTGCGAACTTCCTTCCGGTAGTAGTCCTCACGCTTTACTTCCTGTCTACTCTCGGTCGAGCCCGTTACAGTCAGGACATCGTTTTCGATGGTGATGTCGACCTTGGCAGGATCGATCCCCGGGAGGGCGAGTTCCGCCACGACGTTGTCTCTGTCCTGATAGACATCGAGCGCTGGGAAGAAATCGTTCTGTCCGAGAAACTCATCGCCGAAAAATCGGCTGAGTTCCTGGGCAGGGAATGGTATGAGATGGCGTGTCATATATTCTCACCTCCTTTCTTGATTTAATTCCTCTCTACTCTCACGACTTAGCTGACGATGACTTTTGCTGGTCGCACCAGCTTGTCTTTTATCTTGTAGCCCTTCTGGACAACCTTCACTATCAACTGACGACCTACAACCGACGACTCCTGCTCCTGGTCACCATTATCTTTCTCGTCGTGGGTAGTAAGTGGTTGGTTGTTGGTCATTGAGAGCGCTTCGTGCTGGGTGGGGTCGAATACATCGCCTGGCTTCACTTCGAGCGCCTCCACGCCGTAATTTCGGAGCACGTCTTCGAATTGTCGCTCGATATAGGTGATGCCCGTGACCCAAGGGCTGCCTGCGGCCTCGGCTGGGACATGCTCGGTCGCAACGTGGAAATTGTCGAGGACCGGGATGAGTTCGGCGACGATTTGACTGGTCAGGTGACCATAGAGCTCGCGCTCGTCATTCTTCACCCGCTTCTTGTAATTCTCGAAGTCGGCGAGGATGCGCAAGACATCATTCGCCCCCTCCTGCACTTTGATAGTCGTCAGAGCGGCTGCTACAGCCTGCTTTAACCATTCGCCGCAGTCGGAGTCAGCTTCAATTTCTTCGAAAGTTTTCCAGACGGCTTCAATATGCTCGTCGGAGAGCGTGACAGTGTCGCTTTCAGTCGTCGCGAGGTAAAAGAGCTTCACGCGATGGGGGCTTTCCGGGTCATCATTTGGTATAGACATGGTTGTCGCATAGACGACATCTCCAAGTTCGTATTTGAAATCACCCAACTCTTCCTGGAGCTCTCGAGCGAATGACTTCATCCGATCTTCGCCCCTTTCAAGACGCCCTCCCGGTAGATCCCAAAGACCATATTTCGCGACATACTCCGATTCCGGCTCGGAATCCTTCAGGAGCAGAAACTTCTTCGATGTTTTCGAATAGATCACGGCTTTCTGACCGAGCAGGAAGTGCTCATATTTCTCCAAACTAGATTGTTTTTTCTGGGTCATACGATTATTTATTATGAGGTGCGGGTGATGGCACTTTTCACTGATTCGAAGAGTTTCTGACGTTCTGCTTCGATGAGTGGTTTATCGGTCTCATCTATTTCCGATTTGTCATCTGCTGTTCTGTCAGGGTTTACCATAGCGGTGCCTGCGTGACGATGATGATGACGAGTGAGGAACCGATGAGTCGACGCATATGCTCGATGAGCGACTTGTTCTTCGCATACTCCATCCGCTTCGGGCCGATGATCGCAAGCATACCGCGGTCGCCATTCTCATCGCGGTAGGGCGACACCACCATCGCACAGTTCTCGATGCCGCGGACCGGATTCTCTTCGCCGATGAAGATGCGTGTCTCGCCGTCTTTCAGTCCAGCAACGAGGACGTCGATCTTCTCATCGAGCGTATCAAGGGTCTCCACGAGCCGGGACAATTCATCCATCTCCTGGAACTCAGGATTCTCCATGAGAGACTTCATCCCGAAATCGTACATCTCGTCTTTGCCCACAATCCCTGAAATACCGAGATTACCCGAGAGAGCTGAGAGAAGACGCGCAGTCGTCCGAACGGTACGATTATGCTTGGCCTGGAGCAGAAGAAATTCTTCCTGGAGTTTCAGCTGATCTTTCTTCGACATCGGCTTGTCCCCCATCATTTCTTCGACGTAGTAACGGTACCCCGCATCCGTTGGGATGCGTCCAGCCGAAGTATGCGGCTGGTAGAGATACCCCGCTTCCTCAAGGGCAAGCATATCGTTCCGCAATGTCGCCGAACTCACCGAAAAGTGGTGACGTTCGAGAAG
>JBATNS010000034.1:0-1821 GCA_049290475.1 Candidatus Moraniibacteriota bacterium
ATGGATTGAAAGCGTTTCGAAAAGCCCTCAAAGAGTATCTTCCCTACTACAACGAAGAGCGCCTGCATATGGGGATTGGGTTCCAAACTCCCCAAGAAGTGATGCAAAGGTATTGACTAGGAAACGGAGAAGCGGGGAACCTGTAAATCCGCTACAATAGGGCTATGCGACTCTCCTATTCCAGTTTGGACACCTATCAAACCTGCTCCCTGAAGTATAAGTACCGGGAGATCGACAAGATTCCTGAAGAGAAATCTAAGGAAGCGGTGTTTGGTACGCTCATTCACTCAGCGATGAAATTCATCCATGAGCCGGCACTCCTTCCCCCATCGGTTGAGCAGGCCATCGATTATTTCGGTAAGAATTGGAAAGGTGATTTGTTTGAAAATGAGCTCGAAGAACGAGCAGTATTCGTCCAGGGTGTCGAAATGATTCAGCGCTACTACGAATCGAATACGATAGCTGAGATGAATCCAATCGCCCTCGAAAGTCGCTTCTCTATCGAAATCGGAACGGAACAGACCGGTAAGCATATCATCGCTGGCGTTATCGATCGGATCGACCGGACGCGTGATGGCTATGAGATCATCGACTACAAGACGGCAAAGAAAATGCCGAGTCAGGACAAAATCGACAATGATTTGCAGCTCTCCATCTATCTCCGTGCCTTTCTCGCCCGCTACCCGAAAGAATGGGAACGGCTCGACCAGATCACCGTCAGCCTGTATTTTCTGAAGCATGGCGTAAAACTTTCCTCTACTCGGACGCGGGAACAGCTTGAGGCGCTCGATGAGACCTTCCTCGAGGTAATCCATGCGATTGAAGCGGGAAAATTTGTACCTACGCTCTCCCCGCTTTGTGACTGGTGCAGTTTCCAAAAGATCTGTCCACTTTGGAAACACAAATTTAAAGAAATTCCTGAAGTACCGATTGAAAAAAGTGAAGCAGATTTTGTAATTGAAGAATTCCTTGCACTGAGGAATGAAATAACAGTGGACAAGAAGCGACTGGCCGAGCTTCAGGAGAAGATCATGGAATATATGGAGCAAGAGAAGGTCGAACGGTTATTTGGATCGACTGGCATCATCGGGAAATCAGTCCGGACAACATATGTTTACGATGAAGAAAAATTGCGCGAACTCCTCTCCCCGCTCGGCGAATGGGAGAATGTCGTGAAGGTTGATGGCGTCGCATTGAAGACGGTTCTCGCGGCCCTGCCGGAAACGGTACGAAAGAAGGCTGAAGGCTTTCGTGAAAAGAAGGAAAGCATCAGTCTAAGCGTGAAGGCAACCAGAGAAAACTTTGACGACAGCGAAGCGATATAAAAAGTGGGAGTCGGCCGTGTGGCTGACTCCCCTATTGCCAAGATGATGCTTGGACGGACGGGTCATTCCTTCTTCTTCGTTGCATTGTCCGAATCTTGGGCTGCCGGTGAAACGATGTTGCCCGCCTGGGTGTACACACCGCCCGCGACTCCTGCGGCGCCGGCGAGAAAACCGGTGTTCCTGCTGCTGTAGTCGGTCAGACCCGAACCGACGGTCTTGGCAAGATCGCCAGCAGCCGCACAGCCTGTGATGAGCGGGATGGCAACAATGGCCAGAGAGAAAAAAGAGCGTTTCATGGAGAAACTCTTTCAATGACCCGGACCAATCGCCGGTACTCTCTTTATAAAATAAGATTCTCGGAACGTCAACCCCCCGTAATGTTTCAATACCTTTGCATCACCTGTAAACTCAGGTGTTTAACCGCAAAGATATGGCATATACCATCAACCCTCAGATACCAAAGGTACGCTGGCAAGCCGTGAAGATGCTTCGATCA
>JBATNS010000035.1:0-13705 GCA_049290475.1 Candidatus Moraniibacteriota bacterium
TGATCGAAGCATCTTCACGGCTTGCCAGCGTACCTTTGGTATCTGAGGGTTGATGGTATATGCCATATCTTTGCGGTTAAACACCTGAGTTTACAGGTGATGCAAAGGTATTGAAACATTACGGGGGCTTGACTTTTCACTAAAACGGGAGTATACTAAATATGTTGAAGTAGCGAAACGGGTGACCCAGGTCCCCCGTTTTTTTGTTTCAACAAGGTCGTTTTAATAAATTAATAAAAATAAAAACTCCTATGGAGAAAATGCAAAACGAGCCCGTCATGGAGGCTCACACAGGTGCTGCTTGTGAGAGCTGTGCCCAAGTCGCCACTGAAAAGGCGCAGAGCGAAGAAACGTCTATGGCGTTCCTCCTCGCCATCGTGCCAGTTCTGACCCTCACCTTCTTCGGTCAGGTCGGGCTCTTGTAAGAGTCTCCTACCATAAAAAACCAGGGTATCTCGAAGACCCTGGTTTTTTTATTCTTCTGAAAAACTAAACTCTACAGCACCCGATACAATAATGGCGCCATTATTTATTGACCTAGGTCATTCAGAATCTCTACAATCTGAGCATGTGTAAGCGGAGTCCAGGGCGAACTATCTGGATTCGCTGACGAAGCTGCAGGACTCTCACCTTCATTCCACCACTTGGCCTGAAACGGAATGCCGTCAAAAAGCACCCGATCACCTGCTTCATACACCACCTTCCCCGACCATCGGGGATACGTCTTTTCTGGGAGAGTTGGCTGACGCACCGGCTTTTCTCCAGGAAGTACCGGACCAACAAGTTGCCATGGCGTCTCCCAAGACTGAAGGACGGGATTATCTGGAAGCTCATTCTTCGTCCACCATTTCGCCTCATAGACATTACCGTGCCATACCACTTTCACGCCTTTAGGGTATGCTCCGGTTTCTTTCCAAACCTGATACGGACTGTTTTCCGGATCATCCAAAGTAACAATTGGCTTCGGATCAGAATTGGTCAATATGCCGGCATTCTGCGTCATATCACCCTCAAATCCTGTGCTTAACTCCTGGCCATATGCCATCTTCGAATCCTTGGTGCCGCTACAAGAATTTGAAACGACGCGGGTATCGACATAGTTATCGCCGCACGGAGCATCGCGGTTCGCAGACCACATCGACATTCGTCCGATCTTTTTCTCCTGAGCAAAGGCATTGAATGCCGTCGCCTCCTCTAGCGTAAATACCTCATCAATCACATCGTTCTGACCAATCATGGGGGTGGCGCCAATCTTTCTCCAGAGCGAATCATTGCCGAGGTATATTCCTGCCTGGTTATAGAGAATACCGAGTTGTCGATGAGTCTCTACGAGAGCACTCTTCGATACCTCAAACATGGACTGGCCAGCAGCGCGACTCGCGCCGTAATCCATGGTCATCACATTAACTCCGGCAAGGTCGACTCCTGACGTAAGCATAATCGAAACAACATCCGCTCCCTCTTGGGTAAGGCCCTGGGGAGCCACTGGTAGCGTCAACCATACCGCCAGATTTTTACCAGTATTGCGAAAATGATCCTGCAAACGTTTCATGATACGGCCTCGCCGATCCAATGATTCACGATCCTTAATACTTTCGCTTTCAATATCGAGATCAATAGTGTCTAGGCCATATCGATCAATGACGGATTGATACGCCTTGAAAAGGCCTTCTTCATCTTTGCAGGCCAGGCTGAGCTCCGCATTTAAAAGACCGCCGAAGGAAACAGCCACTTTTCCTCCTTGTTGATCGAGGCGGGCAATCCGACGATCAAGATCAAGAGCAACGGATGCTTCTTCCAGCGTGTAGTAGCCTCCCCAGGTAGGAACGCATGCATCCTTTGGCGAAGCCACGATAAATGAGAGGACAACATCTTGAGTAGACGTTGCACCGAGCTGCTCGAAAGGATAAGGCGGCGTCGAGGTCACATCGACGTAGGCCGCGAACCAAGGGTCGGGTAGTTTAGGCGGGTCAATCACCTCTTTGACGCGAAAACGATCGAAGTTAAGGCTCGTAGCATAGCCGAAGCTGATAAGAATAACGAGCGCCAGAGATACGCGCCAGGGAGAGAGTCGTCTTGATGATCCAGTGCTCATAGAGATTGTTTTGGTTATCGGTTCGCCGACCCTTTTTCTTGGAACACTGCCTCATGGAGGGATGGACGCGGCGCAACACCATCAGCCTCCCCATGATAGAGCACACCCTTCCAGTCAAACTGGCCTTTGTCCTTTTTCTTCAATGGGGATTTAGGTACGGCATCGACATAGAGGAGCTCGACCAGCCCGAGCCAGACATCAATAAAGAGATTCCTGATACCAATATACGAGACGATAGCCCAGAGGGATGCGAAGGAGTTAAAACCAGCGAAAGCGGCATTTCCCCAGTTACGCGCTTCGATGTTGTGCCAGAGAGTAAAGAGGGAAAATCCGACAATGAGGAGAGGAGAGACAACGTAGGGAATTCCCGCCACCGTCCTATCTTTTACTTTAGGCGTACGAGCAAAGGGCGTTTTTTTCGTCGTCAGTGCTTGTTCAATCGATTTGAATGTTCCAGCGATATTGACTGGAAGCAGAATGAGATTGAACCCGTAGATACGGATGACATCGCTGTACTTGTATCGGCAGTTCCGAAGATCGATAGCCATAGCGATGAAGTACGGGGTTGCGGCAAGGAGAATGAGTGTGCTCAGAAGGCGTCCGTCATAGGGATACGTCAAGAGAAAAACGAGGCCTAGATTTGACCAGGCAATCGAGGCCATATAGTTGATTCGGATCATGAACTCCAACTTCGACATCGATTGACCCCCTTGCTTACGTTGTCGAAAAAGCCGCCACAATTTTGGGAGAATGAGCAGACCGCCATTCGCCCAACGCCGGCGCTGGATGACGAGGGAACCGAAATCGGGCGGCGTCGCACTATAGCTCAGACGCTCAGGATAGTTGACGAGGCGCCAGCCGTGCAGCGCTAAATCGATGCTAGATTCAGTATCCTCGATGACCGTCCGATCCTGAACATACCGCTTGATCTCAAAACCGCCGACCCACTCCTTTTCGACGATATCTTCAAGCGCCTGCTTCCGAATGACTGCATTCGCTCCAACCCAGAAGGTGGCATCGTAGTAGCTCATACCCTGGTGAAGAATGTGTTGGACATCGGTCGTAGCACCCGCCAGACGCTCGATACGTGTCGGAGCACCACGGAAAGAAGAGTATGGAGTCTGAGCAACGGCAACATCCTGATTGTCTGGCTGTCCCAGGAAATAGACGAGACGGAGGCAGTACTCGCGGAGAAGAATGGAA
This sequence comes from Candidatus Moraniibacteriota bacterium, assembly GCA_049290475.1. Taxonomy (GTDB): domain Bacteria; phylum Patescibacteriota; class Minisyncoccia; order Moranbacterales; family UBA1568; genus SSEF01. Next base: position 3,299 of record JBATNS010000035.1, read on the forward strand.
TCAGCATCAAGCGTCAGAATAAAGTCGCTGTTGGGAATAACAAGATTGGCAGTAGAATCATCAAGGGTCGGGACAAGAACGGTGCCTTCGGATGTTTCTTCTAGAAGATACGACCCTCCCATAAGACCGATATACGAATTCAGATTCATGGCCTTGTTCGGCTCATGAGAAAGCGAAAGATAGCGCTTCCGTTCAAAAATAGCGAGTCGCGCATTAAAGATCCAAACAAGACGACGGTAGAGCTGGAGCAGGCGTTCATAAGAAAAATGTGCACCTTCTTCATGGGAAACCATGAGCGCCTTACCGACAAGCCGCAAATCTTTGGCCAGTTCGCCCAGTACTTGTTCGGCAAAAAAAACATCCACGTGATCCTCAATCACTTCCTTTGCTGCGAGCATATCAAGCCACTTAGCCGCCCAAGCATATTGAGCAGAAATCTCCAGGAGACTCTCCGGTGTTGCAATCTTGTTTCGCTTTTCGCCTCTTTCAACTTTACTCAAAGCCTGAGAGAAACGCTCATACGGCTCAGCTAAAAGTTCTTCAATATCTTTTGCTAGGTTACGAGTGGCTGTGATTCTCGCTTCCTGCTCAAGAGGAATCTTAAAAGGATCGTCATCGATGAGAAGCACCACCCGCTTGTCTGGATACTCCTGAAGTGCTGCCGAAAGCATCGTCTTCCTAATCACTTCCGTCTCTTCGCTGTAGGATGGGATCAGAACAGTGATCGATGATCGATAGTCTGAAAAATATCGGTCAAGAAGAGCTCGCGGAGCGCGAACATGCAGACTGAAACGTTGAAAAGCCCCCTGACGGACAATGAGATATACCAAGGCAGAGAAGGTGAGGAGTGTCACGACTATCAAGTATCCAATGGCCTCCATCGTGAACTGGTATGATTTTGGTCCATCGATAAGTTGACGAATGATAACCGTAGTCACATACATCAGCCAGAAAACGACCGTCAGAACGATGGAAAGACGACTGAACACTATCGCAGAAACAGAAGGGCGTTTATGGAGATGCGAAAGCGACTCAGTTTCCCGTTCTGTCCCCCACTGCCGCTTACGAGACAAGCGGTACGGCTGATGTTTCTTGTCCCACTTCGCATTGCCTGCGACCATATATAAATTCTGTATCTAAATCTCTGAAGCTAGAGATTCTTACAATAATATTCGTCTAATATCCTTTCTTTTTTTCTTCTAAGACAGAAACTCTATATAAGCAAGATTTAATTATTTTGTCAATACTCACCTCTCGATGTACCCCACCGCCCACAGTCCTCTCCAACGCGAGCTATCGGACTGGCTGTGTTGGCGCAAGAATCCGGCTCCCCCGACGCATGAAGGCATCGTATTTGGCCTCAGCTTCTGGACCGGTCGGCGTGATGGTCTTCACACTCTCCGTATACATATGGGTGATGGAAAGGACAATGGCGAACAGTATGAGTGCGATACTGAGCGCTCCAACAGAAACGACAAACCGAGGATACAAATAGACCCCCGTCTTCGACTCGAACCAATGGATGAAGTGTCTGATCATAAGCTAGCAGTTAAGAGCACACCAGGGCGTCCAGATGCCGTAGGCCCAGGTCGGGCGAGAAGGGTCAATAAACTCCGCCGGAACCGCCATGCTCACTGGAGAATGGTTGAGGAGCTTATAATTCGTTCCGGAGACATCGGAATAGTAAAAATACTGATCTCTTCCATCTGCAGCTACCGAGTATGTATTGAAAGGCAACGGGCACCACCCCTCACCACCAAGTGGAGGAATCCAACAAGCCCCCAAACCGCAGCCCCAGGGATTCGCGTTCCGACTGGCCCATGAGTTCCCCGTACCGCAAGACAGCGGATACGTCCCGTAATTCGCCTTGTAGGTCTCGAGGTACAGCGCAATTTCCTGGATGTCGGTCAACCCCTGTGTCGTCTGGGCCTTGAGCCGCACCGCCGAAAGAGACACCATGACAATCGACATGAGGATAGCGATGATAGCCGTCACGATGACGACTTCGATGAGAGTGAATCCCCGCTTGCTTTCCGGCCGTTTGTTCATGCTTTTATTCTACCAGAAAGAGCATCACCTATAGACGCTCGGTCAAGCCGCGGCGATGATGACAGGCCGAGAGCAGCAAGAAGTACGTCCTGTTCCGAACGAGTGAGTTGATGCCCTTCGCCTGGGATGAGCACCCCGATCCGGATATCTATGATACGAACGCGCTTCAGTTCTTTCACCGTCAGGTGAAGAGCCGAGAGCATGCGGCGAATCTGGTGTTTCTTGCCTTCGGTCAGGACGATACTGAGCTCAAATTTATTGATACATTTCGCGTGCTTCGCGGACAGCCGTTCGCCCTCACTCTCGATGCCGCGGACGAGCTTCTCGGCGACGTTAGCCGGGGCCGCCTCTTGGAGCACCACTTCGTATTCCTTTTCATGAACAAAGCGCGGATGCAGCAGACGCTCCGTCACCCGACCGTCGTCAGTGAGAAGAATGAGTCCCTCGGACGCCTTGTCAAGCCGGCCGATGGGAAAGACTCCTTTTTCTGGAAAGATATCAGCGATTGCTTTTTCCCGCCTCAAAGGCGAATGAGTGATAATACCCCGCGGCTTGTAATAGGCTATATAGCGATACGGTTTGGACCGGAATTCACCCCGGACTTCAATCACGTCCTCGGCATTCACTTTCATCCCGAGCTCGGCCGGTTTCCCATTCACGAGCACTCGGCCGGACGTGATAAGACCATCGGCGGCCTTGCGCGTGGTAAGCCCGCGGAGTGCGAGATAGCGATTGATGCGGACAGGAAACGGGATGTGTTCTTCCATAGTGCCCGGAGCATCCCACGGAAGCGACAGGCCGTCAATCAAATCACCGAGCTACGCCCGGGATTTTGATGATTTCTTTGGCACCGGCCGAGCTATTTTCTTCGCGCGGCACTTCACACATTTGCAGCCGGCCGGCTTGATGAAATAGTTGAAGTATTCCTTGCCGTAGTCATAGGTCAGCTCTTCGCCCGGCTCGATGTCCTTTATGGCAACGATGAAGACACGGCTTTTTCGGATGACGGATTCACAGTTTGGGCGGCAAGAGTGATTGGCATACCGGGCCGTATTGTAGCGAGGGCTGCCATCGATATCGACACGACTATTTACCGTGAAGACGTAGCTGTTGTTTTCGAGCTCATCCCCGTCTTTGGATGCGATGCGCCGGCCGATGTATTCGATGATGGTTTCCCGTTTCTTCAATGGAACAGCGGCAAAGAGTCCGAGGCCTGCGCTTGAACGTTTCACGCTCACATTGGTCGGCCGGTCATGTTTGATAACAGTCATACGTGCAGAGGGTAATAAAAAATGTCCGATAGGACAACAAGCAGCAGTCACAGGAACAATAGTATCAATCCAAAGAGTCAAAGGCAAGCCACGAAAACAAAGAAAAAAGGCCCTCATGCGAGGACCCCGTCAAGGTTGACTTCGGACGGCGGTGGCTGGTGCCGGCGAAGGTGATCACGGATCTTGATGATCTTTTCGATATAGCCGCGCGTTTCCGGCTTCAGGTTTCCCTTTGCCCGATCGACCCACTCGAGGAAAGTGTCCCACGGGAAGCGATCAAAGAGAAAGTCTTCCTGGTCGATGCCGTGCTTCTTCGCGAAGCCCTCGATGAGTTGGGAGAGTCGATGGGACTGGGATGGACCGCCGTTGTAGGCTGCACCCGGCACCGGCATCCCGAACTCGCGATCAATGAGGAAGGCCTGACGGACCCAGTCCGGCAACTTCCGATTGGAGAGCTCAAGATCAATAAGCCCAGCGGCCGCCTTCGCGAGATTGTGGAGACTCATCGTCCCGCGCCGGAAATCCGGATCAATAGCAGCGAGTGGATAGAGTGATTGCACCACATCATACGTCCCGGGGAACGTAACCCACTGCTTGGTTGTGATGAGTTTCCCCTTCACCCGTTCTACTCGCTCCACCTGTCGTTTGACCGGATTATTGGTGAACTGGAGGGAGCCGCGCGCCGAAGCTGAGGAACGCATGTAACGGAACGCCGCGAGGCCATTCATGACGAACTCGGTATTGACCGCCTGCATGACCACCGCATCGTTCGGATACGGTCGCACCGGAATGAGGTGCTCGCAGCCGGCCGGCCGCTTCGCTAGAAAACATGGGTCGGTCTGTTCGGCCACGATGAGGTGCGCGACTTCGTTGGCCGTCACCACATCAGCAAGAAGCCGATCCGGATAGGCGAGCGATCGGACGCCGCTTTGGCGGAGTTCCATAAACGCACGTTCGACCGCCCGCATGAAGAGGGCCTGGCCCGCTCGAGCGAACTCATCGTTCACTAGATACGGCGCCGTAGCGAGGTACACGACCGGATCGACGAGCTCGACGGTTCGTCCGCCCCACAACGGGTGAAGTTTCTCCTCAGTGAAGAAGAGGTGCTTGCCGGCATACGCGTACAGTTCGCGCCCACCGTACCGGATCTCGAAGACTATCTTGTTCAGCGATTGGCCGCGAAGGCGCTTCACCTGGTAGGGTGGATCGCTCATCGTCCGAACAATCGGCTGGAAATTCAGCTGCTTCGAGATGTCTTTCGGCATAGCGAGCCGGATATCGTGGAAACGATCTTCTACCGGATCGTAGGCGACCAGGGCAAATTCGTGGTACCGAACGAGACGCTTACCCTCCCTCTCTTCGAAGGTGGTGAGGGAGACGTCCTTCAGTCGATCGCGAGCGATACGGAGGCGCTCGCAGAGGAGACGCTCCTTTTCGAGCATCTCACAAGATACGAATGTTTCCGTCTCTTCATTCAACCGGACCGTGTACGGATCCGTTCGATCTGCCGCGAGCACTGACTGGCTCAGAAAAACGGCTATCAAGATGTAAAGAACCTTCATGATGTCTCCTCGTTGGGAAAGTCAATCAATGCCGCTAGCCTATCACAAGGGGGTGAAAAAACAAGAAAGGACGGTGTGCCCGTCCTTTCTCAGTATTGTGATACATGGCTATTTTTTCGGTACGAAGGCTTTGGGCTAGTCCGCTTTCTCTCCATCGATGCAACGGATGAGATCGCGCATGAAGAACAACCCGAGGAGAAGATTGGCTGCGATGCAGAGTTTCACCACTGGAAGAGCCAGCTGCCACCAGGAGGCGGAATGCGTCACCGGCATGAGATCGAGGACTTCGGCGACGAGGAGAAAAATGACTGCAAATGAGAAAAATTTGAATGAGAGGTCGAGCTCCATTTCCACCCGCCAGACGATACCGATGACAAAAACGAGCGATAAGAACAGTGAGGTAACGGTAAGGAATGACAGAAAGAGCATGAGGAAATCAGTATTCATCGGATCACCCCCTTTCTGATCCCGAAGAGTCCGAGCCATGCAAGGTGTCGGCTGGTGACATGACGGAGGCTATGGAGATATAACCAGTACTCCCGCACGAAGAACAGAAGGGTAAGGAGGAAAGAGAAGAAGAGTGAGAAAAAGATGATCCCGACATAGCTCGCTGCTTCTGAGTAGGAAATTGTTCGGCTGCCGAGACTAATAAACGGCAGACCTTTGAGTCGGAGCGTATCTTCACGGCTCACAGTCTCACCATCGACTGTGATATCGGCCCGCACCCGGTATTCGCCTGGAGCGAGGTACACCGGTAGCGGTGTCTCGATAGTCAGCCCCGCCATCCCACTCAAAAGGCCCGTCTCCGGGAGATGCAGAACATCCTGATGGGTCGCATCATTGAGAAATATCTGTCCGAACGCACCCTCTGGGAATAGCCCTTGACTTGGGGTGATTTCAGCGATGAGCACCTCCTCTTGGAAAAGCTCATCATTCGTATTCTTTACTGTGATGGTAAAGTCGAAATCTCCTGTATCACCGCCACCCGTGATGACGGCTGCTTCCTTCGCTTCCTCGGTAGTACTCGTATTTTTGGTCCAAAAAGTGAGACTATCAGAGCCTATACGGCTATTGTCTGCCGGGTCAGTCGCCGTGACCGTGAGTATATGGTTGCCCGTATCCAATTTGATGGGCGGAATCCACTCGAAATAACCATTAGCATTCGCCAGTGTCCGCGCCCGAATCGCTGGGTTGGTCAGAGCGATATCGATGATGGCATTCGGCGTATTTGTCGCACCAGTAACTTTCGGCCGGCGCTTGGAGAGATCGGTATTGTGCCGATTGCTCAGCGTCACGTTTTTCCCGCCCAGAGTCTCAATTACGACCGTCACTGGCACAGTACCGGCACAGTCGAGTGTTGTCACCGAGACGACGGTCGAAACGGCTGTCCCTGGAGACATCGGACCGAAAGCCGTCACCTGATAGCTGTAGCTCGTATTCGCAACAACAGCGGCATCCGTATACTGAGAAACGACGAGACCCGTCGTGAGCGGGAGACTATCGCGATTGATATCCCAACTGGTCGTCCCGGTATCATCTGCCCAATCGAGGATGATGCGGGGGGTAGAAGCGACACAGACCGGGGTTGCATTGAGAGCGGGAGTGGCTGGCGGGCCCGGGACGGTCGCTGTCACGACAATAGTGTCGTCTGCAAACGCGAAGAACTTCTTTCGGATATCCTGATAGAGAAACTCAAAACCGAGTGAAAACCCCAATCCCAGGTACAAGAAAAACGAAAAAAACATGACCCAGAAGTGGAGCCGAGCGATCCATTTCAATTTGCCAGCACGACGGATGAGAACCATAAGCTGCCCCTATTTTAGCATGCGAGGAATGGGAACAGCCGTACTAGACGACACGGATGATTTCCTCCAATGTTGTCACTCCGCTCGAAACGAGATTGATTGCATTCTGACGAAGTGTCACCATCCCTGATTGAACGGCATAGGCCTGGAGATCATTCATCGATGCTTTATCGACGATCATCGCCCGGAAGTTATCGTCAAAAGTAAGGACCTCAAATATGCCTACCCGGCCGCGGTACCCCGTGCCATCGCAGGCCGCGCAGCCACTCCCCTTACGAAACAGGATAATCATGCCATCGAGACCGAGGAAAGAAACAAATTCGGGACGCGGGTTCGGATCTGGAGCACTACACGAGGCACAGATCTTCCGGACGAGACGCTGGGAAATAATCCCCCGGACAGCATAGGCGATGAGTCCCCGCTCGATGTCCATATCGATCATCCGGGCAACGGCACCGATTGTCGTGTTGGCATGGAGGGTCGAGTAGACGAGGCGGCCGGTCAGCGATGCCTGGACCGCATACTCAGCCGTCTCAGCATCGCGAATCTCGCCGATCATGATGACATCGGGGTCCTGACGGAGGATGCTCTTCATCCCCTTGGCGAAAGAAAAACCGATTTCCGGATGAATCTGGCTCTGCCGCATATCCTCGAAATACATCTCGACGGGATCTTCCAAAGTGAGAATATTGCGCTCTTTCCGGTTTGTCTCCATCAACATCGCGTAGAGTGAGGTCGTCTTGCCGGACCCGGTTGGACCAGTAGTGAGCACCATGCCATAGCTCGACAACGTCATCTCACGGACCTTGGCACGGAGTGTCTCATCGATGAAAATCTCATCGAGCGAGATGAGCATCTCGGAGCGGTTGAGGAGCCGGAGTACAGCAGCTGCCCCATTCACGCTCGGGAAAATTGACACCCGCACATCGAGCACCCGGCTCGATCCCGTCCCATCGCTCGTCAATTGAGCAGAGAAGTGGCCGTCTTCGGGCAGACGCACCGTCCCGATTTCGAGATTACTGAGCACCTTGAGCTGATTGATGACATGGTCGAGGTATTCTCTCGGGAAACGGTTGGCTTCCTGGAGGACACCATCGATACGGAAACGAACGAGCACCTCATTTGGCAAGGGATCAATATGGATATCGGAGGCTCCCCGCTTCGCTCCCTCCTGGATGATGAAGTTCATCTGACTGTCGCCAGCCATGTCATTGATGATAATTCGGTCATCTGAACTCATAAATTGAATCAAGTGATTATTGACTCCACTGTACCATAAAACACACCGCGAGCGGACCGAAACACCCCATTTTCCAGAAAAGGTGTATAATGGGAGCCGTAACCCCTAAAGCAGGAAATTATGGCGACGAGCAATTCCGCGTTCATGAAGCCGATGCAGATCAGCCCAGAACTCGCGGTCGTGGTAGGTGCTGGGCCGATGCCCCGTTCCGAAGTAGTGAAGCAGCTCTGGGTCTACATCAAGGGCAAGAACCTTCAAGACCCGGAGAACAAGCGGAACATCAACGCTGACGAGGCCCTCAAGGTCGTCTTTGGCGGCAAGGATGTGGTGAATATGTTTGAGATGACGAAGCTCGTTTCCAAACACCTCTCTTAGTCCGTTTCAAACGAATGAACACCCTGGCGGAAACCAGGGTGTTTTTCTTTTCTATTTTGGCTATAATTCCCACCCTCAGCCACACTAGCCCTGAACATTGAGTTCAAATGGATACATGCCCATACCACACGTGCCGTGCAGCACACCTGGTTCAAGGGTACCGAGGGCGATGTCCGTCACGCCGGATGGCGGCAGTGAACGGCTGATATCCAGACTCGGGACCCGGATCTGAGAGGAACAGTCGAACGTCCCCTGGGTATCCACACGAAGAATCGTCGGCAAACCCGCCTTCACTTCGCTTACCCGAGGCAGATATCCGGCTTTGGCGGATAGCCGAACTACCTGCTGACCGTCAACAATACTGACATTATTGACTGGCTCCTGCTGACCCACTACTACTGGTTCTTTCACCTGAAAGAGCATATACCCCAGAATGGCGAGCGCGACGGTCGCTATTAGGCCGAAAGCAATTTTCATAGGATTCGAGTTAAAAATTGAAGACCGGCGGGATAAAACCAGCAATAACAAGGCTGTTCACAATATTCATAATAGCAAACAGGATTACGATGAGGCCGGCTGATTTGAAGAATACCCCTGCTTTGGAGCTTTGTTGGATACTGAATGAACTGAAACTGATGAGGACGAGGACGGGCAACGTCCCAAGAGCAAACGAGAACATCGTCAGCGCGCCATCCATGAAGCTCCCGGTGGAAAGGATGTAGAGCTGCATTGACTGGGTGAATCCACAGGGCAGGAAGAACGTCGCGATGCCGACCAGGAGTGGTGTCAGGGTATGATTTAGCTTTGAAACGCCATAGGCGTGTTTCGAGAGAAATTTTGGCATTGTTGGCTGGAGTCGTTTCGCCCAAGGAAACATATCAAGGAGATTGATGCCGAGGACAAGCATCACGAGTCCGATGACGAGGCTCAGGATGAACGTCGCTCCAGTACTGAGGGAAAAGTTTGCTCCGAGCGCCCCAATCACTCCACCGAAGAGAAAGAACGCGACCAGTCGGCCACCATGAAAGAGAAGCTGCGGTTTCACTCGGTCCCCCTCTTTCGCGAAGGTCGCCGACATGGAAAGCACCAGACCACCGACCACTGCCATACAGGTCGAGAGCGAAGCGATGACACCGATGAGGAAAGCCGTGCCGTAAGAAACCGAACCAGTATTCACCAGATTGACAATGCCCGCCTTCTGGAACGCCACGAAAAGAATGGCGAATCCGATTGCGATTGGCAACGCGAACTTGAAATCAGACCAATCTTTGGTAACAGCCGTTTTCTCTACCGAGAGGCGGTAGCCATGCTTCTCAAGCAGCGCCGAGAGTTCTCGGGCGATATCTTCCGAATTCATATCACCGAAATCACCCGTGACCTCAACCGAGTGTGTCTTTAGGCTCGATCGGGCCGACGAGACTTTTGGGTGTTCGGTCAGCTCACTCTCCGTGAGGAGGATACAGGCGCTGCAGTGCATGCCAGAGACATGGAAGCTGTATGTTTTCATAGCGGTACTTTGAGCTTAGAGCCTTTTCGTTTTGAGGCGGAGCGAATTACCGACAACTGAAACGCTCGAGAGCGCCATGGCAAGGCCCGCGAACACTGGATTGAGGATGATTCCCCACAACGGATACAATAAACCGGCAGCAACCGGGATGCCTACCACATTATAGATGAACGCCCAAAAGAGGTTCTGTTTCACCGTCCGAATCGTCGCATGGGAGAGTTCGATTGCTTGGGCAATTTTCCGGAGATCGCCATGGAGAATCGTCACCCCGGCCGACTCGATAGCGATATCCGTGCCAGTCGCCATCGCGATACCTACATTGGCCTGGACGAGGGCGGGTGCATCGTTGATTCCGTCACCCACCATCGCCACCACACTCCCTTCTTTCTGCAGGGCGTTTATTTTCCCAGCCTTTTCCTGCGGCAAAACACCAGCAATGACCGTATCGATGCCGGCCTCTTTGGCGACCTGATGAGCCGTATTCTCATTGTCCCCCGTCAACATGATCACTTTGATTCCTTTCTTCTGAAGATTCTTGATGGCCGCCACCGATTCGTCCTTGATTGTATCGGCGAGAGCAATCAGCCCCGCCCTGTTC
>JBATNS010000036.1:0-6385 GCA_049290475.1 Candidatus Moraniibacteriota bacterium
GACCGTCTCATCGCCGAGGGTGCCTACGATGAAGCCGAGGGTATCAAACGTTCCATTTCGCTCATTGAAAAACGACTCGAAGAGCTCGCGGAACGGGCTTCGGCCCAGCCCAAAACAAAAAAGCCGATGGTGAAAGAGGCTGATATCCTCGAAATCGTCTCACGAACAACCGGCATACCCTTCGCGCGACTTTCCGAAGATACACCAGCCATCCGTCTCGAACGGGTGAAAATCGCTCTCCGGACCAAGATTATTGGCCAAGACGAAGCCAAAGATAATGTCCTTGCTACCCTCGCCCGTTCCATCTCGGGCGTGAATGATCCCGGACGCCCGCTCGGGTCATTCCTCTTCCTCGGTCCGACCGGCGTCGGCAAGACCCATCTCGCCAAGGTGCTCGCGGAAGAATTTTTCGGCGATGAGAAAGCGCTCATCCGACTGGATATGAGTGAATTCATGGAACGTCACTCCGTTGCTCAGATTATCGGTGCGCCTGCCGGCTATGTCGGGTATGGCGAGGGCGGCAAGCTGACTGAGGCCATCCGTCGTCGCCCGTACGCCGTCGTGCTTTTTGATGAAATCGAGAAGGCTCACCCCGATGTCTTCAATATCCTCCTTCAGATTCTTGACGAAGGCATGCTCACCGATGCGGAAGGCCGCCGTGTTTCCCTCAAAAACACCCTCATCATTCTCACGTCGAACATCGGCACGGCGAGCTTCACGCAATCCGCCAAAGTCGGATTCGCTGAAGACGTCCCAGGCCGCGTGCTCCGCGCTGAGTTCGAAGCAATTAAGCGAGAGGTGCTCGAAGAGCTGAAAAAAGAGCTCCGTCCCGAACTCTTGGGCCGACTCGATCAAGTAGTCGTCTTCAACGCGCTCGACCAGACTGCGATTGAACGAATCACATCTCTCGAACTCGATCGGCTAAAGTCTCGCCTCACCGGCCAGGGTATCGCACTCACCATGCCGAAAACGATCACCGAATGGATTGCCAAAAAGAGCTTCGCTCCGGAACAGGGCGCCCGCCTCGTCCGGAAAAATGTCCAAGAATACATCGAGTCTGTCCTCGCCGAGAAAATGCTAGCCAAACGACTGCCCAAAAAGCTTGCACTCTCTATCCGCCATGACACCGTCCTCGCTCGCTGACCCCCTCCGAACATTGCGTCAGTGCCTCACTGATATTTTTTTCCCGCTTCGCTGCTTTGGTTGCGAGACCGAGGGCACGCTTGCCTGCGCAGCATGCCTCGGCACTATCCGCGAACGCGAATACCAGGAGTGCTCCGTCTGCCGCAAACCGTATCAGAAAAATGGCGCTACCTGCCGAGATTGCCGGAAAACAACTGCGCTCGATGGTCTCTTCATCGCCCGCTCCTACCGTCATCGCCTCCTTCAGAAACTCGTCTTCGCACTGAAATACCGCTTCATCGATACTGCGGCCGATCCACTCGCGGCGCTCCTGGCCGAAAGTATCGCTCATCACCCTTTTCCATTGCCTGATCTGGTCATCCCCGTCCCGCTCCATGCTCGGCGACTCCGTTTCCGTGGGTTCAACCAAGCTGAGGTACTCGCTCAAAAGCTCATGGTTCATTTGCTCCCGGGCTCGCCCATTCCCATTCGCAACGATCTCCTCGCTCGCTCCCGTTTCACCAAGCCACAAATGAAAACAGACTCGAAGCCTGAACGGCTTGCGAACTTGGCCGAAGCTTTCATCGCTCCGCTCGAAACGGCTGGACCGCTCGTCGGCAAACACCTCTGGCTCATCGATGATGTCGCCACGACGGGCACGACACTCGATGAATGCGCCCGAGCACTGAAAATCGCTGGAGCAAAAACTGTTTGGGGTATTGTTATCGCCCGGTAGAACTGCGGGCTATTTTGTCTGGGCGCTGAAAAAATTCCAGATAATATCATCGGCATTGAAGGCACGTGACGGGGATTTCCCTCTTACTATACGCCCGCCCGGCCAAAAGTGGCCACCCGTTTCTGCCACTACCAGCACAACCTGTGCATTATTCTGTTTCGAGGTATACAAATCCCCATATGCCCCCGGAACTTCCAACACTCGTTTTGGCGTAGTATCTACGCGGTTCCGTTCAACCCAACGCCGGACCGTTTCATCGACAGAGGTAAAATCCGCTACCTTGCTCTCATCCCTGAAAACGTCTTCTCCCGCGCCACCACCATAGAGCACATGCGTATCATCTTTCGCGTGAATATGCATGACCGATATCGGCCGCGAGGGAGTGCAAACGGGCGTGCCATCCGTCCCCGCGACGGAGGCGACCGCAGCAAAGGTATCTGCCATGTCGCACGCCAGCCGATGCGCCATCATCCCGCCATTTGACATGCCAGTGGCAAATATCTTGCCGGTATCGATATTCGCCTGCCGCTCGATATCGGCGATGACTTGCCGGACGAATCCAACATCGTCTACTTTCTGATCACGCGCATAGCCACAGCAATTTCCCGCATTCCAAGTCGCCAGATGCTGCCGCAGGAGCCGGCTGGATCCATTTGGAAAGGCGACGATAAATCCTTCCTGGTCCGCTTTTTCTTTCCAGCCGTAGTCAGCAGCGGCCTGTTCCATATGTCCACCACCACCATGAAAAAAGAGGATGAGCGGCGTCGCCTGTGTCGCGTCATAACTCGTGGGGATATAGAGGAGATACTTTCGCTTTTCTCCAATTTTGAGTTCATGTTCACCGGACGTAAGAGTAAAATCGGACGGTGTCACCAATTGAGCCGCCGGACGGTTCTCTGACGCTGCCTGATTCGATTGTGAGGAAGTAAATTGCTGGGCCATGCGCTTATTGTATCGATGGATGACCACGATAGAGAGAAGCGCTAGGACCAGAATGATGATGAAGATGCTGGGCCGCATACAAAGCCTGTTTTGCATGGTTGAGAGAGCAAACTGACCCTATCATACCACTCCGACAAATCCCCGCTGGCCTCCTATCGGGAATGAATCCTTCCAACATTTATTTTTTTAGACCCAGTTTCTTCAGCCGAGCTCGAACCGCTCCTTCCGTTCGAGAAAACATCACTGCCAATGCCGTCATCTTCTTGCCGATTCCATATTCTCGTTTCAGTATCTTATCTTCTTCATCGCTCCAGCTTGTATACGCGTGCGGATGCTTTTTCCGGGCTTTTTGGATAGGCGTCTGTCGCTCATTACCCCCTCGTTTCGAATCTGGCTTTTCTCTGCGTACCGGCCGGCCCGCGAAAGCGGTCTGAAACATCGTTCGTTCCGCCGCCGTCAGCTTGGCGAATTCTTCGGCCGCTCGAAAAGAATCCCGCAGTAACGCTTCGTCACGTCCACGGACGGTCGGATGCACCTCGAGCGCCCGTGTGTTGATGCCGCGGATGAACAGGCCCGACAGTCGACGGACTCGCGAGAGCGCCACATAGCCCATGCCATATTCAAATGATTTCCGGAGATCGATCTCAGCCGCATCCAGGCTCATCCCCTGACTCTTGTGCACCGTCACGGCCCAGGCGAGCCGGAGCGGCAATTGTTCGATGGCCGCCACTACATCTTCGCCGTCAGCGAGCTGCCACTCGGCCGATATCACTGTCACTTCACGACCGGCAAAGGTCTCGACGATCGGCATCTTCGTCTCCTTATCAAACCGAACGACCCGGCCAAGCGTCCCATTGACATAGCCGGCATCAAAATTATTTTTCACAAACATCACCTGGGCGCCCGCTTTTAGCACCAACCGTTCGGGGGCGAGGCAATTTTTCTGTAAGGTTTCAATCAACGCACGCTTCCCCCGATGTTTCATCGTGTAGGCATAGGCGGGCGCATCGATACGGAGCAATTCCCGGTTATTCAGCAAATCGACATCCGTATTGTGTGTGAACAGCTTGGTCGCATGGGCCGCCGCTCCGTCATCGGCGTCGAGCGCCTGCGCTCGCTCCTGAAGCAGTTCATGGACATCGTCCGTCACCTTGCTCGTCCGGATGGCGTTCAGGAGATGCTTCAATATGTCATCCTCATGACGATGCTGCTCTTCGAGATAGCATATCTTGAGCCCCATCGACTGCCAGGCTGCCGACTCGAAAGCGAACCGGATTGTTTCTCCTCCTTTATTTACCGGCGGCAGCTGGAAAAAATCCCCGCACAGCACCACCTGCAAACCGCCGAACGGCAGGAATGGGTCTTTCATTGCCCGACAGAGCTTTTCCACCGCATCCAAACGATTCGCATCGAGCATAGAGACCTCATCGATGATGAGGACTTTTGTTTTCCGATAGCGGGCGACAAGGTCTCCGCTCTCGGCGATGTCTTTCGCCTCGCGTTCCGTGAGCGCATCCCGGATCCCGAGACCCGACCAGGAGTGAATCGTCACCCCATTCATGTGCGTCGCCGCGATTCCGGTCGAGGCCGTCACGGCTACTTCAATCTTCTGCCGGCGGAGATACTGGATATAGCGATTAAGGACGAATGTCTTTCCACTCCCGGCTGGACCCGTCAGAAAGACGTTTTTCCCAAGCTTTAAGATATTGAGGGCCGTCTCCTGGGTCATGTCGGTAAAAATTCTGTTTAACTAGCTTTCATACTGTAGACGAACCCCACGAAAAAAGCCACCAGCGTATCGGATGGCTTCCTTTATAAAACCTCTCCACTTCACTTCTTCCAGCGTGGCGCAAAGCGGATGAGCCACGCATAGAACATGGCCAGGTATTTGTTCATCCCACGTGCGAGCATCCCTTCGTAGGCGATGTTTTGGAATTCTTTCAGATCCGTCCCTTCATAGCAGAGTCTGCCGTCCCGGAAACACAGACTGCAATAGCGATCGTTCTCCTGTTGACCCGGATCCTTCGCAAACGGCATGAGACAACTTTCACAAGATGAATGGGAATGATTGGTTGGCATAGAATTGATAATTATTTCTTCTCGGCGCAGTTGAACATCCACTGAACACCGTATCGATCCACACAGGAGCCGAAGTAATCCCCCCAGAACATATCTGTCAGTGCCATCTCCACTTTGCCGCCGTCCGAAAGTGCCATAAACAATCGTACCGTCTCGGCCCGAGTATCCGGTTCCAGATTGATGTACACATTGTTCCCCATCTTCACCGTGAAGCCCATCGATTCCGGCGCGTCTGTCCCCATGAGCCGGTGCCCCCCGAGGATCGGCAGCACCACATGCATCACCAGTTTCTTATCAGCTTCAGCCATCGGCGGCTGACCCTCCTTTGCCGGTACCTCGCCCATATAATGGATACCCCTCTCGAATTCCCCACCAAAGACGGACTGATAGAAATTGAATGCCTCCTCGGTCTGCCGAGGAAAATTCAGATACGTACTGACTTGAGACATAGGGATAGGTAAAGTAAATTATACATCTCCTCCAGTATACGCCCGTTCGAGCGCCGCGAGATTGAGTTTCTTCATCTGGTACAGCACCGCATTCACTCTCGCCACCCTCTCCCAGTCCGGATCGCTGAGAAATCGAGAGAGTACTGTCGGTACGATCTGCCACGAGAGCCCGAATTTGTCCTTCAGCCAGCCACACTGCTCAGTCCCCGGCACCGTCGACAGCTTCGCATAGTAATAGTCGATTTCTGTTTGGTCATCGCAATTAATGACGAATGAGACGGCCTCCGTGAATTTGAAGAGTAGCCCGGCAGCGAGGATCTGGAATTCCTGTCCAAAAAGCTCCATGGCAGCGGTTGAAAACTCCCCTCCTGGTCCCTTCTGATTATTCTGGACGCTTTTCACTTTGGCATCCTTGAAAATGCCGGCGTAGAACTCAGCTACGGCACCGGCGTCCTTCTCCACCCACAGACATGGTACGATCTTTTGCATAGACGTGTATCACTCCTAGAAAGCGCGGAGCGTCGCGGCGGCAGTCATGAGCGAGGCCAATGACCCACTCGCCATGATGGCGATTTTCTTCACCATCCACTGTTTCGGTGTACCGCCGAACATGACGGCGCTCAGCTGCGTCGGGACGACAAAGCCGAGCCACATGAATCCGGCAATACCGTACGTATTCCACTCGGTTGGTAGTCCTGCGACAAAGAGTGCGAGAACGAAGGTCGTCACCAGTGTGCCGAGGAATTGCAATCCAAGCTGTAGTCCCATCTCTTTCTGCGCTTTTTCTTGGTCTTCTTCGGAGAGCTGGTCATAGCCATGCATCGCTCCCCATGCCTTCCCGAAAAGCGGCATATACCACGCCCAGCCACAGATGAACTGCAGCGCAGTCGCCACGACTATCGCAAGATAATTGAGCTCCATATGTGCTTAATAACTTACCTCCTAGAATCTAACGCAACACATTGATTAAAAACTTCTTGGGGCGTGGCGAATTGTAACACTTTCCTGGGTCGGCCATTGAGCGACCGCTGCACTCGCTTCAGTTCCCTCGTGGTGA
>JBATNS010000037.1:0-2704 GCA_049290475.1 Candidatus Moraniibacteriota bacterium
TGAGCGACCCACGCCTGGTACCAGGGACGGTACAGGACAGATGGGTCGCTCATGAGAGTAACCTCCTTTCTTTGCTACTTCTTGCAATCTTCCTTCGCCAATGCGACGCCGGCTTGGATGCCGTAGAACGCCGCGACGATGGGGAGTGCGCTGAATGATCCGGGTCCGAGCTTGAGGCTCGTGCACGAGATCAACCGATCGCCGATGTCTTCAACCGAGGTGAACTCGGCGAGAACGGTGACGATATCAGGGGTACCGACGTAGGCACCAGCCTTGTCCCGGAGCGAGAAACGCACCGGGAAGGCCGTCGCCACACCATCGAGGGCGAGACGGGCATGCTCGTTTTCGATCGGATTCAGCCGAATCACTTGCGTCACAGTGGACGGGTGAGTCGTCAGGAATCCGGGCGGGAGCCGATCCGGGGCGAACCCCTTTTCGAACTCGACAAGCGTTCCGAGGACCGTCATCCCCCATTTCCCGTCCGAGGACAGGATGAAGAGCGATTTCCCTCGGATGCGTTCGGCATCCACGAGCGGCACGAAGACCGTAAAGCCTTGTGCCTTCCGATCGAGCACCGCGTCATACGTACCCGTTTCACCGGGACCATACAGCGCGATGGCGCGGAATACCACTCGTTCCAGCGGTTTCTGAGCTTTCCGCGGACCAGCCTTCACCTCGTAGGTGCGGGCCAGGTCAACGAATTCCTCTTTCCACTGTTTGGGCAGCGGCTGCGGCAACTTGACGTAGACCGCGGCCACTCCCTCTGGCGAGAACGCTTCGCGATTGATTGCGCGGTTCTGCCAGGGCTCTTGACGCCCCTCTGCCTTGACCGTTCGGACATCGAACCCGCTTTCACGGGGTAGAGACGAACAGCCAGCGAGGAACGCGAGCGCAAGACTAGCGAGCACAACACGCATGGCGAACTCCTTGATGTTGAGAATTGTTGTAAGCAGTAAGTTGTGAAAGTACTTGGTCGAAACCTTTCCTCTGGAACGCCGCCCTCAGAGAGAGAAACGATCCAGAGGAGGCTTGCGCCTCCCGAAGATGATGCTTAGCGTTGGGCGAAAGAAGTGCTCTTTGTGCCCGGTCGATCAAGCGTCCGGAGAGCGATCCACATCGCGCGAACGAAAACACCAGCGAGGAATCCGAGGACTGACAAAGTGATGAGTTGTTTTGGTGTCGGATTGCGTTCGGTAATCGGGCCTGAGAGGACACGGATTTCAACTGCCTTCGCTTCGCCACCACGGAACTCAATATTCCGATTAATGAGCACGTCGGAGAGTGCCTCCATAGTTTTTCCGGCTTCGCGTTCAGTATCAGCCTTCACGGTGACGGAAAGCATACCAAGCTCGATATTTTTTTCCACGCTCACCATCGAACGCCAGGCCTTGAGCCGATCGCCTTTGTCAGTCGGGAGAAATCCTTGAGCGCTTACTTTTCCGGTCTCAACGACAGCATTAATGAAACGCTCACTGTACATCGACTCCGAGAGGACTTTGCTCAGGTATTCCGATGATTTAAAGAGCGTGTAGAAGTCCTGTGAGCCAGATGATTGTACCACCATGAAGTCCGTCCGCACAGCATAGCGAGGGGAAACAGCGGTCTCGACGAAAAAGACAGCCGCGGCGACCAGGACACCAAAAAGGAAAATACTCCCCTTCTTTTCCCACAACAGAGCCAAAAAATTGGTCATTGACATAGCCTTTGGGTGATAATGAAGTAACGCTAAATAGTAGCAAAAAAGCAAGCTTTTGTCAACCCCATGTAAATCGTTACTTCAGACTATCGAGCAGCGCTGCTTGATGCCGTACGGAGCACGCTCATTTTCGAAAAACTTCCGGCGCCACTCTAAGGGATTTTTTCAAGTCACACTTTTTGTCCAGGGAAAGATTTCCGGAAATTTTTTCTCTCACCAAACGTTTCATACAAATAAGCAGAAGAAACCCGCTACAAAAGACCGTAGCGAGATGACGTTTCAGCGGTGATTTCGCCACATGCTACCTCTCTAGAACCAGCCGGAGAATCGGCTCCAGAACTGAAGTCGGACGATATCATTCAACGTGACGAGCACCATGAGGAGCAGAAGGAGAATGAAGCCAACCTGGTGTACATATCCCTCGACTCGAGAACTGACTGGTGTTCCTTTCAGCTTTTCGATCAGGACAAAGAGGATTCGCCCCCCATCGAGGGCGGGAATCGGAAGGATATTGATGATGCCAAGATTGATGGAAAGAATCGCTGCAAAGTACAAGAGATAGGAGAGGCCGAGCTCTGACATCTGCTTGGTGAGGGTCACAATACCGATAGGACCGGCAATATCCATCTCCGTTTTCGCTCCGGTAAAAACACTCGCAACCATGCCGCCGAGCGCGTTCAAGATTTCAGCCGTCTTCACATAGGTCTGTTCAAAACCGAGCCGAATCGCTTTATACCAGGGATACTGGACAATAGCGGTCTCAGAAAAACTGATACCAAGTGCTCCTTCACCCTCGGGCGCCGAAATCCTGGGCGCACCAGAAAGTGTCATCTCCGTACCACCGCGCCGAACCATGACGGCGATTTCTTGGCCGCGATGCTCTCGGATATAGCTTGAGACGATATCCAGCGACATCACCGGAATCGTATCCAGGGCGAGAATCACATCCCCCGCTTTCAAGCCGATCTCATCTGCCGGCGTATGCGGCTGAACCTGCAGGATCTGGAC
>JBATNS010000038.1:0-13297 GCA_049290475.1 Candidatus Moraniibacteriota bacterium
TAAAGCCCCGCAAGTAGATGATGCCTGCACTGCCGGAGGTGGCACGTGTCGGAGCGACTACTACAATGTTTATTTCCCAGGTGAGCCAGTTTGTGGCTATGGAACTGGCGTGCCATTATCTTTAGCGTGTGGCGGTGGCCCTGGGCGGATGTGTTGCCAGCCGCCACCCAATGTTGGCGCGATTTGTAATGGGGGGCCAGACACCTGCCAGTTGCCGGGGAATTGTGCAATCGGTGGATATGCAGACGGAGCTTGTTTTGGTGGGACGGTGTGCTGTCCGCCTCCACCTGCACCAACGCTGAGCTCGTTTGTTGTCCCTGCTAGCTGTACGATTGCTGTCGGTGCGAGTGATTGTCCTATCACAGTTAGTTGGTCAATCAATAATCCGGTCGCCCCGGCCCTGAGGCTGAATGGGAATTTGATTTCAAATCTCGCGTCCTCTCCAGGTTTGGCTGCTACCCTGAGTTTCGGATTGAATATTTTTGAGCTTTCAGATGGAGCGACATCACTCAGTATTCAACCAGCGAGTGCCGTCTGCGCCGCCGGCAGTAGTTGGGATGGGGCTCTCTGCGCGGCTACACCCCCACCCCCAGCAACCTGTACCGGAGCGGCAACGAAGGTTTCTGGTACCTGTCGGGGGACCTGTCTCGCCGGAGAATTTGCTGATGTTGATGGGACGAACTGTCCGGGTATTAGTTGCTGTACGCTTTCGCCCCCACCTCCACCACCCGTACCAGGCGGGCCAGTGAATTTCCTGAACCCGCTCAAGTTCGATAACATCAACGCGCTCGTGTGCGCCTTCCTCAGTTTCCTTCAGGGGTTTATCGTGGTCTTGGCCCTCATCATGATCGTCATCGGTGGCTTCCTGTATATCACTTCAGCCGGGGTAGAGAGTCGGATGACCTTGGCGAAGAATACTATTCTGGGAGCGCTCATTGGTCTCGCTCTGGGCATCGCTACCCCGGCCATCCTGAAAGAAATCGGGACCATTCTCGGTTGGGCCGGATTCGCGGCGTGCGCCGGCGTCGGGACGGTGCTCTCACTCATTGAGATCGCGACCAAGGTATTGGACTTTCTCCTGGCCACAGTTGGCGTCGTGTCGCTCATCATGCTCATCGTCGGCGCGTTCATGTACCTGACTGCGGCCGGGGATGAGAGTCGAATCGATACCGGAAAGTCCATCGTGAAATACGCGATTATCGGTATCACTATTGCATTGGCCGCCCTCGTCCTGGTGCGCCTGGTCGCAGGGTTCTTCTAACGGCTCTGTAAAGGAAAGAAGATAAAGAAAAAACGGGCTGCGCGAGAGTATCGCGAAGCCCGTTCACTGTTTCCTGCCAACCGTGTCGGTCGGTCAGGTTTGGGTGCACTGTGTGATCTTGACCTTGAAGGTCCCATGTCCACCTGTGTAGTTCAGCGGACTGAGGCGGCTGTTATTCACATTCATCACAATCGGTAGATCACCAACGGATTGGATCTGCCCCTTTGCACCAATGGGCAATGCCTTACCCCAGGCATGGACGAGGAACATCCCATAGCCTTCACCGGGGGCGAAGACTCGAGCAGCGTTCCCTTGGTCCGGGCCGGTTTGGATGATCGCACCGTTTGCGTTGCGAATCGTGTTGCCACGCTGATCAACGCAAGTGTAGATCCGGCCGTCGGCGTCCATCTCGCACATCTGTTCAAACACTGGGGTGCCGGTTGCATCAAGTTTGGTCAATGTTTGCCAGATCTTGCCCGAGACAGCGAACTCGTAGCGTCCCGCTGGCAGGGTACCGAGGTTGACGACACCGAACTTTTGGCTCGGCGCAAAGTCGACTTCCTTCCAGGTCCGGTCACAGTTCCAGGCCGTTTCAACCACGGGGGTTGAACGATTTGGTTCTGCAGCCGGCGGCGGAACGTTCTTGGCCGGCGCCGTGGCGACCGGGGTCTTCTCGACACCGATCTCTGCACAAGCTTCGAACTCGGCCGTGGTCGGGATGACCGGTGCGACCCCTTTGGATGGGTTGCCCTTGGCCTTGGCTTCGAGACCAGCGTAGCAAGCATTGCGCTCGCTTTGCTTGGCGGCTTCGACAGCCATCTCTGCCTGGACTCGGGCCTGTGCGGTGGCCGCTTCGGCGCGCCGCTTGGCATCGGTCGACTTGTCGTCGATCGACTTCAGACCGAGTTTGTGCTGGGTCCAGGCCACCAGGTCGCGCTGGTACACGCCGATTACGGGGGTATAGCCAGCGAGCGTCCAGACGATGAGGGCTGTCATGATGATGGCTGCCGTGTTCAGGACGAACTTCCCATCCTGATTGGTGTACATCGACCAGATGGCGAGGAACACTGAGCACGCCAGGATAGCGATGGCACCGATGGGATTGCTCCCGATGGGCCAGAGCGCGAGGACGAAGAATGGCAGTGAGCCGTTGAGCGCGATCGCAGCGGCGAACCGCCCGAGCGCGTTGATCCACTTCTCACCCCACTCTGTACCGTCCTTCAGACTCCAGCCATCTTCGCCACCAGGTTGGGCGGCGATGAAGGCGGCGGCGGCTGGCCCAAGCAGGTTGGCCGGCGTCAGGAGGCACACCACGGCGGTGAGCAGGAACGCCATTGCAGCGACCCAGTTCAGGTACCGGAGCGAGTCGGGGAACAGTACGTTCAGTACGGCGCCCACGATGATCGCCGCGAACAGGGCCAGGAGACCGAGTCGGGTGACGCGGAAGTAGCCCTTGTGAAAGGACAGCCACTTGCCGGTCCAGTCGGCGCCAAAGAGCGGGCCGAAGTACTCGGAGAGCGGCACACGAGGTGTCGCGGGGGTAACGGGAGATGTTGCCATGTTGGCTCCTAGGGATTGAGGTTGAGTTTGGCAGCGACACCGAGAATGATGAGGCCACCGGTGATGATGCCGATGAGTAGCTTGGTCAGCCACGCGTCTTTCCTTGCGCGTTCTTCGGGGGTTGCTTGCCCCGCTTCACGCGCCTGATGCCGTGCGATGGCTGGGTTGTCCGGGTTTTGGAAATCCCGGACCCGCTGGAGGAGGAATGCCTGGAACGTCTCGTGACGTACCCGCTTCTCTTCCGGCGTGGCGGCCGTTTCGACAGCAGTCCACATGGTCACCGCGGTCGGACTCGCCAGGATACGGTTGACCGTTTCCCGGTTGGTCGCGATGGTCGCGAGGACCACATGGATGCGGCTGTCATTGTCGCTGTACCAGCTTTTCATCTTGTCCCAGATTTCATCGGCCTTGTCTTTGGCGGCCTTGGCGGCTGCCGCAGTCTTGTCTTTGCCATTGTCCGTGATGGACGTGGCGACGAGGAGGTCGACGGCTTCCTGGATTTCGAGGTCGGTGAGGAAGCGGATGATGAGCTGTCCGGCAGGGTTTGTGCGTTGCCGCACGTTGATGAGGTCGATCCGTTGGGGTTGGCCCTCGGGTTTGTGGCCCTGGGCATTCCGTGCGGTCGCCTGCGTCCCGTGCAGGTGGCTCTCGTGGCCGATGATGTGCATCAGCTTTTCTGCGCCACCCGTCTTGCCTTGCTCGCGCAGGGCTTTGAAGATGGCCATGAGCTTGCTGAAGCGGGTGCGGGTGACCGCGTACTCCTGCATGTCCATGTCATTCAGCGACTTGCCGAAGTGGGCTTCGGCGAGCGCGATGAGCGCATTGTGCTCGTCGACATTGCCCTTGCCACCTTCCTCGGCGACACTTGTTTGAGAGGAGGCACTATTGCCACTCTTTTTGCTGATGCCGACCTTTTCCAACATTCCTTGCATGCTGGACATCTGAAATAGGTTCAGGATTTCCAGCACGCTGATTTCCTTGAACATGCCCTTGAACAGTTCGATGGCCATGATGGTCTCTCCTTCTGATCTTTCGATCAAGTAGTGTTAATTGTAAAGGTACCCGCAGGTGACGTACTGTCACCTGGTTGTGCGGGTACTGACCCGAATTTCACAACAATCAATTGTAGCATAAATTCGTATAAAAGTCAATCCAGACTAAGCTCAAATATGTGGCTTGGATAAAGCTCAAAACAGCATACTTTTCAATACTTTTTTGTGAGCATATTTTTCATTGACAAGGTCGACTTTCCCTCGTAGAATGACCTTGCAAGGTTTGGGGGAGTAGTAGTTCGCGGAAGCGGGCTTTTTTTTTCGGCAATCCCTCTTTTATCAAGAATTTAAATCGGTTAATCCAAAGGTATGCCCAAGCGCAAAGTAGTTGAAGAAAACGAGCAGGAGAGCCTCTCTGGCCGGCTCGGTGAGTTCGGTAGTGCCGTGATGCAAATCGCTGAAGAGAAGAATCTGCCGCGGGAAAAAGTGTTTGAAATCGTTGAAGCCGCCTTGGCCGCTGCTTACAAGAAGGACTACGGCAAGAAGGGGCAGGTCATCAAATCAAAATTCGATGAAGTGACCAAGTCGGCGGACTTCTTTCTCGTGAAGGAAGTTGTGGATGAAACGCTGCGTGATTTGACGGTGGTGGAAGAATCCGAGGAGGGGGCCCATGAAAAAGAGAGCACCCGCCCAGAGTCGGCCAATGAAGGTGCTGCTGAGGATCGGCTCCCACGCTTCAATTCGGAACGTGATTTGACGCTCGATGAGGCGAAACTTATGAAAAAAGATGCGGTCATCGGGGACATCATCGAGATCCCACTGGAGTCTCACGAGGACTTCGGTCGAGTCGCTGCTCAGACGGCCAAGCAGGTCATCATTCAACGTATCCGTGAGGCAGAACGCGAGACGATGTTCATCGAGTACAAAGAGAAGGAGGGTCAGGCAGTGAACGGTATCGTCCAACGGATCGAAGGCCGCAATGTCTTTGTCGATCTGGGCAAGTCAACCGGCATCCTTTTCCCGTCGGAGCAGATTCCAGGTGAAAACTACCGCATGGGTCAGCACTTGAAGGTGTACCTCACTCGGGTTGAGTCCGATCCGAAGGGTCCAGGCCTTATCCTGTCACGTGCCCATCCGGAGATGGTGCGCCATCTCTTTACGCTCGAAGTACCAGAAATCTTTGCGGGTACCGTTGAGATCAAAGCGATCGCCCGAGAAGCAGGGTCGCGGACCAAAATCGCAGTCTCAGCCAATGAAGACGGTGTCGATCCGATTGGTTCCTGCGTTGGCCAGAAGGGGACACGTGTCCAGACAGTCATCGATGAACTTGGCGGAGAAAAAATTGACATTATCGAGTGGAACGAAGATACCCAGAAATTTATCAGTGCCGCACTGTCACCCGCCAAGGTGCTCGCGGTCGAACTCCGTGAGGAAGACAAACAAGCGATCGTGAAGGTTCCAGCCGATCAGCTCTCGCTGGCCATTGGTAAGCGTGGACAGAACGTCCGGCTGGCAGCCAAACTCACCGGCTGGCGCATCGACGTGATGAGTCCGGAGGAAGAAGCAGTGACCGAGGCCGAAGCGGAGACAGTTGTTGAATCAGCGGAAGCCGTACCGGAGGCTGCAGCCGAGGAGAAAGAGTAGTCGTTTACTTCTTTGCTAATTCCTATAATCTATCCCTATGAATTTGTGGCATGATGTGAAGCTCGGCGATAATGCTCCGGAAGAGATCAATGTCATCATCGAGATTCCGAAAGGTTCGCCGAATAAGTATGAGATCGACAAGGAAACCGGACTCATCAAGCTCGACCGGGCTAACTATTCAGCCGCACCGTATCCGGTGGATTATGGTTTCGCCCCACAGACGCTGTGGGACGACGGTGATGCGCTCGATGTCATCGTACTGTCGACGTTTCCCCTTGCCCCGGGTATCCTCGTCAACGCCCGACCAGTCGCTATCATGGAGATGATCGATGGCGGTGACTCGGACTACAAGGTAATCGCTGTTCCGGTCGATGACAAGCGTTGGGATGATGTCCTGGACCTCTCGGATATCAATAAGCATAATCTGAAGGAGTACCAGCACTTTTTCGAGACCTATAAGGTCCTGAAAGGCAAGAAAAATGAAGTCGTCGTGCATGGCTTCAAAGGGAAAGAAGACGCTCTCGCCGCGGTGAAGCGTTCGGTGACGCTCTATGAAGAGGAATTCGGAAAGAAGTAATCAAGCCTGATCGGAAGACATCTATGCACGTCCAAGTACAGAAGCTCCCAGCTTCAAAATGGGAAATCATCGTTACTCTTCCCTGGGAGGAGTGGCAGAGTCACCGTGAGCATGCAGTGGAACATATGGCGGAAAACGTAAATATGCCTGGATTCCGACAGGGAAAAGTTCCTGAGGCGATGCTTGAACAGCGTTTTGGCAAGGAGACTATCCTCA
Source organism: Candidatus Moraniibacteriota bacterium (assembly GCA_049290475.1). GTDB lineage: Bacteria > Patescibacteriota > Minisyncoccia > Moranbacterales > UBA1568 > SSEF01. The sequence goes on from JBATNS010000038.1 coordinate 6,251, forward strand.
TCGAGACGGCTGAACATGCGGTGCATCATAGCTATCCGCAGGCGCTTCTCGAGGCCAAGGCGGAGGCGATTGGCCATCCGGAAATCAAGCTTGAAGCAGCCAAGGAGCATGAACCGCTTGTCTATACCGTGACGACGGACGTCTTGCCAGAAATCACACTGAAAGAATGGAAGAAGGATGTCGCGAAGATCAATGTCGCGGCCAGCGGGAAAGAAGTCGCCGTGTCAGAAGAAGAGATTGACAAGGAACTCGCTGAGTTGGCGAAGATGCGCGCTATTTTCGTTCCGGTGGAGCGGACAGCCACCACTGGAGACACTGTGAAGATTGATTTCGAAGTGACCGTAGATGGTGTGATCATCGAGGGTGGCAAGAGCATGGATCATGCACTCGTGCTTGGTTCAGGTGCGTTCATTCCGGGATTTGAAGACCAGATGGTCGGCATGGGAGCAGGGGAAGAGAAGGTGTTTGAACTGACGTTTCCAGCGGAGTATCATGCCAAACACCTGGCCGGGAAGCTGGCGAAATTTGCCGTGAAACTGAAGTCGGTTGAGGAACGGCAGATTCCAGCCATTGATGATATCTTTGCTAAGACAATCGGAAAATTCGAAAGCCTCGAACAGGTGAAAGAAAATATGCGGAAGGGGATGCTCGAGGAGAAGCAACGTGTAGCGAAGGAAGAACGGCGGAATACCATCCTCGATACGCTTATCACGGCCGCTGAAATGGAATATCCATCCGTTCTCGTCGAAGAGGAGGCAAAGCGCATGCTCGGGCAGTTCCGTTCACAAGTTGAATCAATGGGTTTCGAATGGGAGAAGTATCTGACGGAAACGAAAAAGACAGAAATCGATCTCGGCAAGGAATGGGAGCCACAGGCGAAGAAACGTGTTGCTGCCGAGCTGATTCTCCAGAAACTGGCCGCGGATGAGTCGATTGATGTTGATACGGAAGCGGTCGAGGCCGAGATGAACAAAGTGTTCCAGTACTACAAGAACGTCAAGCAGGTCGAGGAGAAGTTGGATATGGGCAAGTTGTATACGTCGGTCCGCGGGCAGATGGTGAATGAGAAAGTGCTCGTTTGGCTCGAAGGGATTGTCCGCTAGCGGTGTATCGGTCTGAATCCTAATAACATACTATGTCAGCCATAGAGAACAACTATCTTGTGCCGATGGTCATCGAAAAGACGAGCATGGGCGAGCGGGCGTATGATATCTATTCGCGACTTTTGAAGGATCGAATCATCTTCATCGGCTCACCGATTGACGACTCGGTAGCGAATACGGTCATTGCTCAACTGCTTTTTCTCCAGTCACAGAGCACGAAGGATGACATCAAGATTTATATCAATTCCCCCGGCGGCTCGGTCACTTCAGCGATGGCGATTTACGACACGATGCAGCACGTGAAACCGGATGTGGAGACTATCTGTATCGGTCTCGCCGCGTCGGCCGCGTCGGTGCTTCTCGCTGCGGGAGCGAAAGGGAAGCGCTTTGCCCTTCCTAATGCCGAGGTGATGATCCATCAGGTCCTTGGTGGTGTCGAGGGCCAAGCGACCGACATCGATATCCATGCTCGGCATATTTTGAAAGTCCGCGATCGACTGAACAAGATCCTCGTAAAGCATACCGGTCAGAAGCTTGCCAAGATCGAACATGACACGGATCGTGATTACTTTATGACGGCCGAAGAGGCGAAGGCCTACGGGATTGTCGATAAAGTATTAGCCTAAGAGTTCGTCAGAAAAAGAAAAACTGCCCAGAAAGGCAGTTTTTCTTTGCCACTGTGCAACAAAAGCCTCTAAGCCATTTCATGTTCAGGGGAACCCTCCCGGCAGACGAGGCGAGCCATGAGAAGAAGGCCGCCGATGATCGCGAGATTCTTCAAGATCATCGTGTACTGCATCTGGTCTTTCATCGCATCTCCGGTGAAAGTGGTGTGACCGATGATAGTGGCGGTGACCGTGAAGGCGATGAGCATGTCGATAGCGAGGGCAGTCTTCCAGTTGAAAAGCAGCATGAGACCGCCGCCGAGTTCGAATATGATTGCGAGGACCGTGAGTATCGGCGCAACCGATTCGTTGGTCAGCGTACCGATGTAGCCAATGGTCGCATCGAAACCGGTAAGTTTGCCGAAGCCAGCAACTACAAACAACAGAGCAAGAAACACACGCGCGGCGGTCGGGGTCCAGGGCGCTGTCGCACAGGTTTTGGAAAACATAGCCATTATTTAGAGATTACTGCTCAAGTATAGCGCTTTTTTGGTAACCCCATGAAGTTTCCTGTCAAGATGTGAAAACTTCTCCCGAAAAGGAAAAAAGAGGACTGGAAACAATGTCCACCTCTACTAGACGGGAATCCGACATCGAGCGAGATGGCGTCAGTATCCCGAGAGAGAATCCTCGCCGGCTCGCTACTCGTTGTTGTGTCCCCGGAAGGAATCGAACCTTCATCAAGAGCTTAGAAGACTCCTGCTCTATCCATTGAGCTACAGGGACATATGTATGGCGGGAGGGAACTCCCATCAAGAGCTGAGAAGCCCCCCGCTCTATTTATTGAGCTATCGGGACAGGGTGTTCTCTTCCATGCAAAGAATTCCTCAACACCCCGTCCATCCACTTCGTTGGAGCGGTGTTTCGAGCGAGAAACAATCAAATATCCACAGGGGTGACTAGAGGGGCTTGAGCAATGACTTTCTGGTGAGCCTTAAATAAAGGCTTATAATCATCCCTCGGTTCTATCCTAACAACTTTCTCGTCTTTTATCCAAATCCGCTTGATGGTCATCAAAATCCAGTCCCGCATCTCCTCTGGCTCCAATTCTTCCTCAAGAAACTTTGGGAAGTCTCGCAAGAACTTCTCAGTCTTGGCGATGAACTGGTCTTCCTGCTTCGCGGTCATATTCTGAATGATGTCCTGGCGTTCCAGTCGCTTTATCTCGTCTTTGATTTGCTGAAGGTCGAGGAGGTATTGATTGTCATCCATCTCTCCAGCTTTGTAGGTGATGTTAAGCCGCCGTCTCTGTTCGAGGAGCTTACCGACGCGGGCATCAACCTTCTTTGCCTTCCTTGCCTGGACGAACAGTCCCTTTAATTTTTCCAGCGTGGTTGCTATCACGTCTTCGGGCAGATTGAAGCCACGCATAAATTTGATAATCTGCTTGTCTATAACTGAGCATTCGACTATTTTCTGGGTGCACGTTCTGTTTTCACGTCCCATCTTACACCTATAAGTATATCGCTCCTGGACACCCTTCGCCTTAGTTTTAGTGATGTCGGTATAGCACTGCATTTGTGGGTAGGAGAGGCCGAACGCTGTCTTCTCGCTGCTCTTTCTTCATTCGCTGAAAGCAGTGCTCACAATAGAGAAGGCTTTGCAGGAGATAGAAGCGGTGCTGAGCTACTGGCCGACCAAACTTCTTTGTTCGTTCGGCAATCATATCCTGACACTGGTCAAAGAGGTCTTGGGAAATGATAGCTTTGTGATTGGTGCTTGGCACATCGGCCAGATGCTTTTTCCTTGGTGAACTTACCAGTCCGAGGTAGACGCGATTAGAAAGCATTCCCTTGAGTGACGAGTAGGTGAAAGGGTTGCCATACTTCGTTTTCAAACCTTCTATGGAAAGGACATTCTCGATTTCAGACATTGAGTATTTTCCCGTGGCATACATCTTGAAAATACGCTTTACGGTTTTTGCTTCCTCTGGGTGAGTGAGCCATTGTCGCGTGTAGATAGGCCGCTTTTTATCTTCGTCAAAACCAACCTGTTTTTTGTAGTATCCCAGTGGCGGATTACCATTCTGTTTTCCTTGCTGTCGTTTTTCAAGGCAGGCACTTTTGACCCAGAAGCCTATCTGTCGAGAAATGTGCTCATCGAAAAGTGCATTGATACCCTCATTGAGAAACGAGCTTGGGTCTTCAAAATCCCCGAAGTTCTGAGTGACTGAAATGACGTCAATACCGAGCTTCTTCCGAAGCAACTCTTTGTATTGGCGGGCTTCACCGACATTTCGAGCAAAGCGGGAGGTATGGAAGACAAGGATGGCATCAAACTTCTTCTGCATTGCCTCATCAATCATCTTCTGGAAGTCGTCTCGCTTAGAGGCTGACCGACCAGAAATGAGGTCTTTATAAAAAAACTCGATACGGATGTTGTTCCGTTTTGCATATTCTCGGATGCCTTTTTCCTGGGCTTGTGGTGAGAAGCCTTTATCTTGGCCTTCGGTGCTTTCGCGGATATAGGCCGCCCCAACCTTATAGGGAGTTTTACTTACTTCCATATTTCGAGGAATTTCTAGCTAGTAGTATGGCGTCTGTATAGAATTATGAAACTTTGTATAGAATAAGTAAAGTGGTGTATAATCTACCTATGGACAAACAAATTCCCCAAACTGGCACTGCTAAGGAGCTTCTAACGATACGAGAGGTAGCCGAGCTTTTTGGCGTTCATCAGCAGACTTTGAGGCGTTGGGACGAAGAAGGTAAGCTCAAGGCCGTTAGAGTAGGCAAATTTGGGCATAGAAAATACCATAAAACTGACGTTGACAAACTGCTCAAAGTGTGCTAATATAGACCGTTAGTTCCTTGATATTTTCACTCCTCTGAGACGAGCTTTTTGGACACCATTTTTGGCTTCTCAAAAGCTCGTCTCAATACTGAGGCAAGTCGCATGTCCGACGGTTCGGATACAAAGGAAACGATGATGACGACGCAATCCACGTTGATCACGTCGAAGGACTCCAAGGGCCTTCATTTCATCACTCTCTGCGAGACAGCCTACAACAAGGCCAAGCTCGACGGCACTCGTGCCCAACGGCTGAACGAGCGTGGCGGTGAACTCCAAGCGGGGCTGAAAAAGCTCATCGACGAGCTCTCCGTCTCCGACCAATACGCGGACGAGCAGGTCGCGACCAACTACAACTACCCCGCGAACTATCGCCCGAAGCCCATCGCCGAGCAAATCGAAATGATTGCCAAGCTCTACGGCCTCGACGGCACGGCGGCCTATGCCTACGCTGCAAACCTGCCCCAACTCCCCGAAGGAGCCGAAAGCTGGTTCGCCATCCCACGCTGGGAAGCGGTCGGCCAGACCTACGGTGAAGCCACCGAGAAGGTGCTCGGCCTCATCGGCAAGAGCCGCAAGTTCAAGAACTGGCGTGAAAACCAGCTCCACGAGCGGTATCTCCGTCAGTCCGAGAAGACGAAGCAGATGTTCGCCCAGCTTGCCGAAAAGCAGTCGGGTGACATCCTCATCGTTCCTGCCCAGTTCGGCTTCCTGCATCGTGGTCAGTCCGTCCGCCGTGCCCGCGAGACCTTCGCGGAACACGAGTTCGGCCTCGGAGCCTTCGCTGTCGGCACGTTGCTTCTCACTCATCCCGAACGGGAAGTGGAATGGGAGCAACTGCACATCGACTGCTCGGGTGACGAATACTCGCCTGACGCGGGTGGTCAGTTCGTCGACGCTCCCATCTTCGGCTGGAACGATGGCAAGCTCCACTTCAGCTACGACTGGACGAACAATGCCGACAGGCGGTATGGCTCCGCCTCGGGGTTTCTGCCGCAGGAGTGAACCTCGCAACTTGAAGTCTTGAGTTTCTCTTGAATACTTGAGCCTTCGGCGAGAATTTTTTTGAGAGGGTTGTCTACGCTACGGTGTGGGCAACCCTTTTTCTTTTTCTTCCCACTTTTATTTGCTATACTTTGGTTTAGGTTACTGCACAGTTGTTTACGGATAACTGTCACCTTCTTTTCTTCGGGGATACTGACGAGAATTCTGATGGCTACGGCTGTCAGAAGAGTGTCATCCTGAGGAGATACTGCTTGCTTTCACCTTGTGGAGATGTTTCCTAAAAGAGGAAATCGCTTCCAAATAAAATTCAGGAGGGAGAAAATATAAGCCCCTGTAGGCAGTAAATTTCGACCTCTGGTGACTGGGACGGGTGAAAGCAAAATCCTGACGCGGATGGTCAGTTCGTCAACGCTCCCATCTTCAACTGGAACGATGGCAAGCTCCACTTCAACAACAACTGGACGAACAATGCCAACAAGCAATATGGCTCCGCCTCGGGGTTTCTGCCGAAGTCTCTCCTCAAAATGAAAAGCATCCAATCGGGTGCTTTTTCGTTAGTCGATGCGGGAGGAACGTATCCAGCCTCCAAGCATCCGCCCTATCTCATCCGTTTTCTCTTGGAGAGCGATATACTTCTTGGTATCTATTGCTTTGACTTCCTTTGAGAGACGGACAAAAACCCTGAATAGATTGAGTTTGAGACTGGCTTGTTCAAGAGCGGGGAGCTTCTCCTTTTTAGAGAGCTGACTAGCCAAAAGTATGGCTTCCAGCGTGTCTAAAAGGGTTGTCTCGCACTTCTGCCACAGAGCATAGCGGTCTTGCTTCGGAATGGTCAAACGGAAACTGTAAAACTCCTTGTAGAGGTCGTAAGTCTTTTTGAATATCGGGATGTCCATTTCATCCATAGGAAAATATGAAAACGTATAAGCAACTCTTTGAAGCTATCATTGACCTAGAGAACCTTTTTTCGGCCTGGGACAGATTCAAACAGGGTAAGCGTAGTAAGAGAGATGTACAGAAGTTTGAGAGGTATCTAGAGCAAAACATTTTCGAGCTTCAGAGGGAATTGCAACAAAAGACCTATAAGCACGAAGCTTATACTTCTTTCTTTATCCAAGACCCCAAGCAAAGGCATATCCACAAGGCGAGTGTCAGGGATAGAGTGGTGCATCACGCTGTCTTCCGTATCATCAATCCGATTTTTGAGCCGACTTTCATCAGCTATTCCTTCTCTTGCCGAGTAGACAAGGGCACACACAAAGGCGTGGCGGCAATGGAAAAGATGATACGCCAAGTGAGTCGAAACTACTCTCGAAAGTGCTTTGTGCTCGAGTGCGATATTCGGAGTTTTTTCGAGAGTATCGACCACGATGTTCTGCTGACGATTTTGCGAAAGAAAGTGCGGGATGAAGACGTCTTGTGGCTTTTGGAAGACATTATCAGAAGCCACTACTCCAAACGGCTATCCGTTTTTAGTCTCAAAG
>JBATNS010000039.1:0-5027 GCA_049290475.1 Candidatus Moraniibacteriota bacterium
GGACACATGGTGTCGGGGGCGATCAAGGAGGAGGTGAGTCGGTAGGTAATCAACGGCGGACTGTGCAATCGAGACGAGTCTCGTGGCACCAGGCCTCCAAATGGGCGACGAGGGCGTCGCGATCCGGAGCGCTCACGTAGAGGTCTTGCCTGCCGGACGGCTCTTGTGCCACAAGGCGTAAGCCGTGCTGGTCAAAGCTCACAATAAGCTTGCTCACTTTAGTGATAAGACCGCTCTTCTCGAGCATGCGGACGACACGTGTGGCCAATCCAGTGGCTGTCGAGTGGGAGCGCGAAACACGCTTCCCCGATACGCTGGGGCTATGAGCCATATTCTTCTCCTGACAGGATTTTAAGAAACCATTACATAATAGCAATTTTTGGCACTGTTGTCAATGGTATGGTTACTGTGCGTCGAAGCCGATGGGGGCAGTGGTCGGTGCCTCGCTCGATTTGATCGGGCCGAATTGCTTTTCGTATTTCGCCAAGTTATCTGCGAGGGCTGCGACCATGCGCTTCATGTGGCTGGGCGATACGATCACGCGGGCGTTCAGACTGCCTGCTGGCGGATAGACCGAGAGAAAGTCGAGGACGAATTCCTCTCCGGTATGCATCACCTGCATCATGTTCGAGTACGTGCCTTTCACCGTTTCATCATTCGCCTTGATCTGAATCTGTGTTGCCTGCCCGCTCGAAGCTTGAGCGGAGGAGGGTTGTGGCTGGGTCATAATTATCAGTTGAAAAATTCTTTTAGTTTGTTCGCTGCGTCTATCACGAGAGCGATATTGTCGGGTGTCTTCATATTCTGCTCTGCAAATTTTAGGACATTGTGCGCCGATCCAACTTTGCGACCGAATTTCGCTTCGTCTTTCATCCAATCATAGCGCGGGAGCATCCAGAGATGGAAATGATCCTCGGTGTCTTCCTCTTGGACGAGATAGACATGCTCTATGCCGAGCACTTCGCGCTGGGCCTGTCGGATACGCCGTGCGAGTGCGATGAATTCGTTCGCCTCGGCATCAGTGAAGTCTGTGATGCTGTCAACATGTCGCTTGGTCGAAAGAATGACGAAGCCCGGAATCGGCACTTCCTGATCCTGATGGACATGGAAGAGCTCGGTCTCGTTCACATAGCCCGCAATAGACTGGCCTGCCGTCGCGCATGCACAACCGATACACTTCACATCTTTCTTCACCCCGGTAAAGTCCTCGATGGTTCTGGTCATACGTTATTTCGTTTCGGCTTTGTCACTCTGGTCTTGAGTTCGGTCATAAACGCATTAGGGATAAGTAAAATTTATTAATACTCAATCTTCCTACTTGCCTCCATATTCTTTAAATCTATACCATCTGGATAAACGACCGAGCCCTTGGGTAGTTTTGGCGCGACCGGAGTCGGCTTAAGAAAAGCTTGGCAATATGACTCGTCCTTGTAACCTGGACTATTTTTTGACTTTTCACATAATGTTTTAAAACAATACTCCCTGATAACTTCATCAATAACCGATGAGCCACAGTAACTAGCAGACAAGTTCTGTCGAATGAGATGAAAGGTCATGCAATCATCACTTTGAGAAGTAAAAGAACAAACAGCCTTTAGCGCTTCCCACTGATCGTGCGGATTGGTCCAGACTATAAGTTGAGGATAAGAAAGTAAGATGCAGGCATCTTTTTTTGTAAATTCTCGTGGATACAGAGTTCCATCTGGATATTTTAAAGAGATACCTTCCTTTTGAGAGGGAGCGGAAATATCACAATACCGATTAATTTTTTCCAGCGCAGGGTGAGGTTCATACGAGTTAACATTCTTACTACTTTGTTTTAGATTTTTTAAAATGCCAGAGAAAGAGTTATTAATGCATTCTTCAAATGCCGTGTTTCCTTCAGTAAAACAGCGCTCAAGAGCGTTTCTTCGAGTACTTGTTAGAACTATCATTATTAAAATAGCAAGACTGAGATAGAAAATAATATAAGCCGGTGATGTCCAGCGTTTTTGTAAGAATTGAGACTGTTGAGCAAACCACTGAAGAAGCCAATAAAAAATAGCTAATAGCAATGTAATTTCTATGGCAATTAACGGAAGAAAGAAATATATTCCGTAGTAAATTTCACCTTGAAATTGGCTAATAATAAAATAGTTTGGTACAAGCCAAAGCAAATCAAAAATTTTAGCCGAGTAGGAATATGGGTCAAAGCCTGCTGCCCGAATTAAGAGGAATGTAATTGGAAGGGAAAGTAGAAAAGTATACCCCAATATTTTTATTGCTTTCATATATTTCCAATACCCTTCTAATGTTTACACTGGCATAGTATAGCTGCAGGATAAAAAAATAAACAGGCTCGAAAGGGCCCGCCTGTTTGCTCACTTCCCGTCTGCTTTCGCATCTGAGGCAGGCTCAGAATCTACGGCTTTTGGGAAAATCACGAACGCTATACCAAAGAGTACCAGCGTGAAGACGAATGGGATATGAGAGTGTGAAAGCGACATGAGGAACGAAAACGCGAACGGCACCGGGTAGAGGTAGAGCGTGGACAGGTACGCCCGGCCGTAGCGAAGTGTGTGTCCCTGGATATAGGCCGCCAGCATCACGATGATCGCCCCAAAGAGACTGTAGATGAGATAGCCGATCCAGAGGCCCAGATAGGTGAAGGCTGGAGCCATCGCAAAGAGGGCGATGACCGCACCTCGGGCGAACACGAATCCCCGATCTACCCACGAGGCGACGAGATCCTCATCGATGATAAATGTCTCGCGGAAACCGGAATCACGCAGGTTGAAGATGCGGGTCTCGCCGCGTTCGGGATTGCGAAAGCCGACATCATTCTTCCCGACGACGACGACTGATTCATAGCGGGCAAAGGACTCCGTCGACACTGCCCGGTCTGTATCGATCGCGATGAGGTTTATCGGCCATGAAGCCTTGGACTCTTGGCAGCGAACCGTAAAACAGTCGCCTCGTACCGGCTCCCATTCTTTTGGAACCGGCACCACGACCGGATTCGGCTGATTGGTCGCGATGACGCCATCTGTCACGCTGACGACGAGACCGTCCGGATAGAGACTGGTGACGAGCACACGCTGAGCATCCCACTCACCGGAACGCATGGATCCGAGGGTGCGGAGCGCGCCCGGGAGGAGCGTCGCGATGATACCGACGACCAGGACGAGAACCGCGAGTGAGTAGAATGTCATCCCTTGGTTGAGGGTGAGGGTGCTCTCCCGGAAGAAATCCGGGCGATAGATGAGGCGTTTCAATCGGTCGAACATAGTCGTAAAGTTAATTGAAATCCGGTCCTTTGTGATGTATCTTACTCCCAAACTTCCACCCGATAAATACCGCCGTCGCCGCGCTCACGAAGATGTCGACGAGGAGCCAAGCGAGACTGAAATGAACCGTCGAATGCATCTGTTCGGACCCTGGCCGCCAGGTTTCCGAGAAAAATACGAATGGGAAGCCAAGCGTAGAATTCTTATAGATCTCATCAGATAAAACCATCTGAGAAACATCCAGAGAGAATTTCCCTATATAGAGGCTCATCCAGGCGAGCAGGACTACTGTGGTGAGAAACCAACGACTCGGTCGCTTCATACAGTGAAAGACGGGCCCAAAAAGGGCCCGTCTCCATTACTTACTTCTTGTCTTCTTCCTTTGGCGCTTCTTCGGCTGGTTTCTCTTCGACCTCCGCATCCTTGGGAGTCTCAGTTGATCCGGTCGGAGTTCCTTCGGCGCCAGCGGCCGGCTGCTGTGCAGCGGCCTGAGCCTCTTGAGCCGCCTTGTAGAGCTTCTCACCGATCTTTTGGGCAGCCTGGGACAATTCCTCGGTCGCCTTTTTGATCACTTCGACATCAGTGCTCTCCTTCAGATTCTTCAGTGCTTCGAGCTTCTCGAGGACGGGCTTCCGCTCATCGTCAGTCAGTTTGGCACCAGCGTCCTTCATGGCTTTCTCGGTCGTGTACGAGAGGGTGTCGGCCATGTTTTTCACTTCGATCAGTTCTTTCTTTTTCTTATCCTCATCAGCATGGAGTTCAGCGTCTTTCTTCATCCGTTCGATCTCGTCCTTGGAGAGACCAGTCGATGATTCGATACGGATAGACTGCGTCTTGCCAGAGGCCTTGTCTTTGGCTGTCACCGAGAGGATACCCGACGCGTCGATGTCAAAGCTGACCTCGATCTGCGGGATGCCGCGCGGCGCTGGTGGGATACCATCGAGGACGAAACGGCCGAGGGATTTGTTGTCGGCAGCCATCTCGCGCTCACCCTGGAGGACATGGATCTCGACTTGCGGCTGATTGTCGACTGCCGTCGAGAAGGTCTGGCTCCGAGAAACCGGGACGGTCGTGTTGCGCTCGATGAGCGGGGTACGGACACCGCCGAGCGTCTCGATACCGAACGTAAGCGGGGTCACATCGAGGAGGAGTACGTCTTTCACCGATCCTTCGAGGACACCCCCCTGGATGGCCGCACCGATAGCGACGACTTCATCCGGGTTCACGCTGATATTCGGCTTCTTGCCGAAGAATTTCTCAACGGTCGCAAGGACGAGCGGCATGCGGGTCATCCCACCGACGAGGACGACTTCATTGATGTCACCGACGGAGAGCTTCGCATCCGCCAGTGCTTTCTTCACCGGCTCGAGCGTCCCCTGGACGAGATCGCCGACGAGTTCTTCCAATTTGGCACGAGTGAGTTTGATGACGAGGTGCTTCGGGCCATCCGCACCACTGGTGATAAACGGCTGATTGATCTCAGTCTCCTGGGCGGTGGACAGCTCAATCTTCGCTTTTTCGGCCGCTTCCTTGATGCGCTGGAGGGCGAGTGGGTCTTTGGACAGATCGAGTCCTTCTTGCTTTCTAAATTCATCCAAGATCCAGTGGATGACGCGCTGGTCAAAGTCGTCGCCACCGAGGTGGGTGTCACCGTTGGTCGACTTTACTTCGACGGTATCCTCGGAGACTTCCAGGATGGAGATGTCAAAGGTGCCGCCACCGAGGTCATAGACAGCGATCTTTTCGTCTTTCTTCTTGTTG
>JBATNS010000040.1:0-16658 GCA_049290475.1 Candidatus Moraniibacteriota bacterium
TCGCGGCTGATCTTGCGGCTCCCTTTGATGTCTACGTCAATGAGGCATTCAGTGTGTCTCATCGGGCACATGCGTCGGTGGTTGGGGTGACGGCGTGTCTGCCGTCGTTTGCCGGCTTCCGCCTATCTGAGGAAACTGAGCGATTGGATGCCGTTCGTTTTAATCCTGACCGCCCGGCTATTGCGATTATCGGCGGTGCCAAGATTGAGACCAAACTGCCGCTTATTCGCGCGCTCGAAGCATCGTATGATTGCGTGCTCGTGGGAGGAAAAATCGCGAATGAAGCGCTCGATCAAAAAATACCATTTTCTGAAAAAGTCCTTCTACCCCAGGATTTCGACTCGCCCGCCCGACTCGATATTGGCAAGACAACCGCCTCATACTATGCAGCGATTATCAAGAAAGCCAAAACGGTCATTTGGAACGGTCCGATGGGAAAATTTGAGGAGCGGCCCTACGACTTCGGCACAAAGATGATTCTTGATGCAATCTTGGAGAGCGACGCGTATGTGATTATTGGCGGTGGAGAATCACTCGCTGTCCTCGAGCAGGCGGGGGTCATGCACCGCGTTGGATTTGTATCAAGCGGTGGCGGAGCGATGCTCGAATATATGGCCGGCCATGACTTGCCGGGCCTCCGGCCGCTCATTGTTGCGTGATATGATGGAGCTATAAATCTGTTCGAATTCTAATACCAAGCGTATGGCGTTGATTGCGAGTGTCCATGGTCGTGAAATCCTTGATTCTCGAGGTAATCCAACGGTCGAAGCAGTTCTCATGCTCGATGACGGGACGCGAGCGAAGGCGAGTGTGCCATCGGGTGCTTCAACCGGCGCGCATGAAGCCATTGAACTCCGGGATGGCGATGAAAAACGCTATCAGGGAAAGGGCGTGCTAAAGGCAGTCGAAAATATCGAACAGAACATCGCTCCGGCGCTCATCGGTATGGAAGTTACTGATCAACGGGCGATCGATGAGAAGATGGTAGCGCTCGACGGTACCGAGTCAAAATCCAAACTGGGCGCTAATGCGATTCTGGGTGTCTCGCTCGCTACCGCTCGTGCTGCTGCATTCAGTCAAGGAAGGGAACTCCATGCCTATCTCAAGACGCTTTTGCCGTACGAGCAGTCCGAGAAAACTTTTCCGATTCCAATGTTTAACGTCATCAATGGTGGCGAACATGCTGAATCAGGCCTCTCTGTCCAAGAATTCAAAATCGTGCCAGCGGGTATCACGGGCTATGCCGAGCAGCTGCGAGCGGGGAGCGAGATTTTCCACACCCTTCAGAAGTTGCTTCGAGCGGATGGCTACACGACTGATGTCGGTGATGAAGGCGGCTTTGCGCCAAAACTTAGCAGTCATGCCGAAGCCTTCAGTCTCATGGTAAAAGCTATCGAGTCAAGCGGTTACCGACCGGGTAAAGATATTTTTTTGGATATCGACGCCGCGGCGAACTCTTTTTATGATCGTGAGTCTGACCGGTATCTCTTGAAACCGGAAAAAGTTGTACTTGACCGATCAGCCATCGCCTCTCTGTATCGGGATTGGGCAGAAAAATTCCCCCTCTTCTCCATTGAAGATCCGTTTCATGAAGAGGATTGGCAAGGGTGGGCAGAATTCAACGCTGAAATGGGTGGGAGGCTCATGCTGGTTGGCGATGACTTGCTGGTGACGAATGTGAAGCGGCTTCGAGAGGCGATTCGCCAAAAAGCGTGCAACGCCGTGCTAGTAAAAGTGAACCAGATTGGAACACTTTCCGAGACTATCGACTGCATCACTCTTGCCAAGGAACATCAAATGCGGACCGTTATTTCGCATCGGTCAGGTGAAACGTGCGATGACTTTATTGCGGACTTAGCGGTAGCGACGGGCTCTGATTACATCAAGACCGGATCGCTTGCTCGTGGGGAACGGCTCGCGAAATACAACCGCCTTCTCGAGATAGCGGAGTCATATTCTGAAAAAAAATAAAAAGCTACGCTATGCAACGGGTTCTCTGCATTGGATCTTCGTCAAAAGATATTTTTTTCCCGACCGATGAAGGCGTTATCATCGAGACACCGGAAGACCTCCGCTCCCAAACAAAGGTCGCTTTCGAATTAGGTGGGAAGTTTCTCAGTCGCGAACGAGCCGAAGCGGTCGGTGGTGTCGCCGCGAACGTCGCTCAAGGCTTGGTGCGGATGGGTCATGACGTAGGTGTTTATAGCAAAGTCGGTGCCGATGATGTCGGCGAGTGGATCGTGCAGACCCTCAAGGGGGCCGGGGTACATGCGGAAATGATTGACATCGATCGCACCGTACAGACTGACCTCTCAGCGATTATAGTTGTTCAGAAGACGGGTGATCGGATTATCTTCCATAATCGCGATGCGAATGAAAAGCTGCACGTTGAGGAGGAAAAACTTCGCTCATATGAATGGCTGTATGTGAGTGCCCTTAACGGCCAGTGGAAAGAAAACTTTCAGACGATACTCCATTCCGCCGAGCGTTATGGAGTGAAAATTGCTTTCAATCCAGGGCAGCATAATCTGAAAGATGACGCGCGCCTGATTCTCGAATCATTGCCCCATATCTCGGCGCTGTTTCTCAACAAGGATGAAGCGCTTGAATTGCTCCTCGCGAGCGGCATAGAGAATCGTCCGGAGCGCCTGAATGACGAGCTCTACCTGGTCCAGGCGCTCCACGATTTCGGTCCCTCCATCGTTGCTCTGACCGATGGCAAGCGCGGCGCGTGGGTGTATGACGGTCAGGAACTTTGGCAAGGTGGGGTGTTTGAGCCGAAAGGGCTCGTTGATACCACTGGGGCTGGAGATGCCTTCGGTTCTGGATTCTTTTCTGCCTATCTCTACCATTATTCCCTTGAAAAGTGTCTTCGGTACGGCATCGCCAATGCCGGGAGTGTGGTGGGATCATATGGTGCGAGTACGGGTCTCTTGGACCAAAATGCCGCTGAAGCCTACGGCCCCGATATTCATGCGACGCTTTTGGCCGCTCGGTGATATAATAGGGAAAAAGGCTGTATTCCTATGGGACTTTTTTCACGTCTATCGTGGAAGCATAAAGATGAATTATTTTTAGCGCTTGATATTGGCACGGAGGTTGTCAAGGCGTTGGTTTTTCGTGTCGATCAAGAGAATCGGCGCGGCACGGTTATCGGTGTCGGCCGTGCCCGGCAGAAGGTTGGCAATATGCAGAGTGGTGCAGTTTCGGATATTCGGGGTGTCATCGTATCTGCCCGCGAAGCGATTGAAAGCGCCAAGGAAAAATGTGGCATCAAGCGGATTGAAAAGAGCATCATCGGTATCGCTGGCGAACTTGTGAAGGGGACAACGACGACGGTTCACTATGAGCGCGTGAACTCCGAGATCAAGATCGGTATGCCGGAGCTTAGGATGATTATCAGCAAGGTTCAAGAAAAAGCATTAGAACGGATCAAGAAACAGCTTGCTTGGGAAACCGGCCAAGAGATCGAAATTAAGCTTATCAATGCCGCTATCGTTGATGTCCGAATTGATGGCTATCGAGTTTTGAATCCGTTGAATTTTCAGGGGCGCGAAGTTTCGATGAGCGTTTTTAATGCGTATGCGCCGCTCACGCATCTCGGAGCAATTGAGACTATCTCTGACGAGCTCAATCTTGACCTACTTTCGATTGTCGCGGAGCCGTACGCGGTGGCGCGCTCTGTCGAAGTCGAAGACATGCTTGATTTCAGCGCCATTTTCATCGATATCGGCGGAGGGACGACTGATATTGCTGTCGTTCGTAACGGCGGGCTCGAGGGGACGAAGATGTTCGCGCTCGGTGGCCGAGCGTTCACAAAGCGCCTCGCCCAGGAATATCAGATCAAGTTCGAAGCAGCTGAACAGATGAAGATCGATTATTCAAATGGCCGCCTGAAGCCTGAGGATATGCAACGGATTAGTGCACTTTTTTCCGATGATTGCCGGGTCTGGCTGATGGGTGTCGAGCTTTCCCTTATCGAATTCGCCGAGACTGATTTCATGCCGTCCAAGATATTCCTCTGTGGGGGAGGTTCCGGGCTGCCTGGCATCAAGCAAGCGCTGTCCTCGGGAGATTGGTCCAAGAATCTACCATTCGCTAAACCGCCGCAGATTGGTTTTCTTCAGCCTCATGATATCGCCCGCATTGTCGATGAGACCGGTGAGTTAAATAATCCCCAGGATATCACGCCGATGGGACTCGCTCATCTTGCTCTCTTGAACGCTTTAGACGAAGAACCTATTCTGACTGGTATTCTCCAGCGGAGCATGGAGTCAATCGACCAAAACTAATACCCGAGCCGTATGCCAGACAATCACTACATCGAAATAGACGAGGAGATTATCAGTGCGGTAAGCCGTCTCCGGAAGTCTAGCGAGGCTGAAAATATATTCGTTTTTCCCAAGCGAGCCCTTATTCTCCAGAGTATTATCAATCTAAAGTTATTGGGTCGTGAAGCAGATAAACTTGGGAAAACGATTGTAGTCATGACTCAGGACGAGCAAGGGGCGCGTCTGGCGGAGAAGGCTGGTCTTCGGGTCCAGGAGTATCAGGATGCAGCGCTCCGCGAGCACCGACAGGAGGCCCCCGCCCGTTTCGTTGTCCGCCATGGCGAATCAATACCGATGCCTGAGCCGATTGAGTCACAGGATGGGCTGCGTCGTTCCAATGAAATCGGGAGCTCTAATTTTTATGATCATCCGAGTGTCGCTCCATCAATCCGGCCGGTGGCGGACCAATCGTTCAGCTCTTCGATTGGTCCAGCAGTTATAGCGCCACCCGAAAAAAGCCCTCGTCCACTTCGGGTACGGAATGTGACACCGCCGATGCAGACAACACTGAATTCGATGCGTGATATTCCGCCTCGGCGGACGAATCTCCCACCGACTCTTCCCGTCGAGCAACAACCTGCGTCCAGCAGTCTGGGAACCTCTGGTCCTGCTGATGCGGCTCGTAAAGAGCGGTTTCGTCGCCTTTTCGAAGGCCGTGCGTCTGGCAAAAATGTTGGCGGAAATGCGGTCTCACAGCCACTTGCGACCTCACCCATCCCGCCGGTATCGGTCGTTCGACCGGCTCGACGTACTGATCGTACTCCGTGGATCTGGTCAATCGCAGGTGTTGTACTTCTTGTGGGTGCGGTTTTCGGTGGCTACTTCTTTCTTCGTCCTGAAGCAATCGTAGCGATTGAACCGCAAGAACTCATCCAGACTGTGAAGCTTTCACTCGTTGCTTCAGTGGACAATACTTCAAGTGTCACAACAGTGATTCCTGCTCGTTATGTTGAGGAAGAAAAAACAATCCGATTGACGCGGGATGCGACCGGAAAGGATATTGGGAATAGCACAAAAGCGAGCGGTCTCATCACCATTAGTAACGCTTTCAGTGAGGCGTCCCAGTCGCTGGTAGCTACGACCCGTTTCGAAATGGCGGACGGAAAGCTGTATCGATTGATTGACGGAGTGACGGTGCCGGGGACAAAGACTGATGACGGAAAGACCATTCCGGGCAAAGTGGATGCCAGAGTCATGGCCGATACGACAGGGGCGAAGTATAATGTTAGCTCGGGATCATTCACCATTCCAGGATTCAAGGGCGGCCCGAAATTCGAAAAAATTACTGCTGAAGTAAAAAATGCTTTTGTTGGTGGTAGTGATGACGGCGATAAGACGGCCGCCGGTACGAATGTCAGTTCGAATGATCTTGATGCGGCCAAAGTTGCGGCGACAGAGGAGGCTAAGAAATCAGTTTTGAACAGTCTGGCGACGAGCCTGAAGTCCGGCGAGGTTGTACTGGAACCATCCTTCGAGGTTGCTGTTCTCGGCACACCAGTCACTCCGGTTGTCGGTACGGTAGGTGAGACGTTTGAGTATGAAGCGCGTTTTCAAGTAAGGGGATTCATCAT
Source organism: Candidatus Moraniibacteriota bacterium (assembly GCA_049290475.1). Lineage (GTDB taxonomy): Bacteria > Patescibacteriota > Minisyncoccia > Moranbacterales > UBA1568 > SSEF01. The sequence continues at coordinate 5,903 of JBATNS010000040.1, forward strand.
TTCCGAAGCCGAGGTCAAGAGCCGGATCGACACGCAGACAACCGAGTCTGGAGGGGTCGCTCTCCACCCGTACCGTTATACTGTCGGGTATGGGACGGTATTGTCTAACTTTGAAACGAAGCGCGTCGATTTGACAGCCGAGAGCAAGGTATTATTTCGTGCGCCGTTGAATGATGCGGCACTGAAGAGTGGGCTGCTTGGACTTGATGAGGAGGGTATCCGAACCTACTTAGCCGCTCATCCGGAGATTAAACGTCTTCAGGTCGAATTCAAGCCAAAAGTTTTCATTGCGACGATTCCTGATGATCCGGAACGTGTGACAGTCAATATTCTGGAGTCGACTAATGAGTAATATTTGTTTCTATGACTGGATTACCGACGGATGCCAATGCCGCTGACCCCGCTCGGGCTGAGCACCTGGCTCGCCGCCGGCTCGAGGGGGAGATATTTATGCTCCAGTCTGATCGTTCCAAACTTGAGCGGCAATCCAATGAGATGGAAGCGGAGATCCGGATGCTTGAAAAGGCTATCACCGATCGCGAGATCGAGCTTGAGGAGCGTAAAGCTGATCGGAATCGGATAATTAGCAAGGTCCAAGATATTGATGGTGAAATTCTTCGGGTGAAGCGCTCATCGTACAAAAAATAAGTTTATGAAGACGGATGCTTTCGTTTCTCTTGTTTTGGCTGAAATTACCAAGAGCCCCGATGTAACAGATACGAGCTTTCTCCGTTCATCGGTTCGAGTGATTGGTCGGAAATTTGAATCAGGGTCGATTGATACCCTCGGCGCACTGACCGAGATTGAACGATTATTGCCTTGGCAGCTCTCTTGTGATATCAAGAAATGTATCGAAAAAATCCTCCGCTAGATTTCCTGCTCTATGCATACGAACGACATTCGCCAGAAATATCTGGAATTTTTTAAAGACCGAGGACATATTATTGTTCCATCGGCTCCTTTAGTGCCCGAAAATGACCCAACGACACTTTTCACTGGATCAGGGATGCAGCCAATCGTACCGTACCTTTTAGGAGAGCCACATCCGATGGGCACAAGAATCACTGACTCTCAGAAATGTTTCCGATCTCAGGATATTGAAGAAGTGGGAGATAATCGACACACGACGTTTTTCGAGATGTTGGGAAACTGGTCATTTGGGGATTACTTCAAACAAGAGCAAATTGAGTGGATGTGGGAATTTTTGACCGATGAGATTGGCATAGATCCCAATAAGCTCTATATTTCTTGCTTTATTGGGGATTCTAGATATGGGATTCCGCAAGATACTGAGGCAGCAGAAAAATGGCAGAAACTATTTGAGTGCAAGGGTATAGAGGCTCGTATTGCGGAAATCGGTACCGAAGAACAGGGGTATGTACGTGGCATGGAGCCTGGGGAACGTATCTTTTATTACGACGGAAAAAAGAATTGGTGGAATCGAGGTAAAACGGGTCCGGAAACAACTGCTATTGGTGACCCATGCGGGCCAGATTCTGAGATGTTTTATGATTTTGGGGGGACACATGATAAGAAATGGGGGGAGGAATGCCACCCAAATTGTGATTGTGGTCGGTTTCTTGAAATTGGAAATAATGTCTTCATGGCCTATCGTAAAGTTTCAGAAAACCTTTTCGAACCTCTTGTAAAGCCAAATGTGGATTTTGGTGGAGGACTAGAGCGTATGGCTGCTGCTGTTGTTAATGACCCTGATGTCTTTAAAACCGATGCCTTTTCAAGGGCGTTGAAGGTTCTTGAGGTAGCCCGTTCAGTTGACTATACGACGACACAGTGGCCGATAAAATACAGCATGCGTGTCATTCTCGACCATGTGCGTGCCTCTGTTTTTCTTATTGCCGACGGTGTTTTACCATCTAACAAGGACCAAGGATATTTTGTCCGAAGGCTTATTCGGAGAGTGGTGCGTTATGCGAAGAAATTAGGGATGAGAGAGGTGTACCTGGAGAAAACTGCTGATGCATTTATTGCGACATATCAACAGGCTTACCCAATCCTCTTAGAGAGGCGAGATTACATTCTTTCGACTTTACTCTCAGAAGAAAAAAAGTTCTTGACTGGCCTGGAAAAGGGACTCAAGGAGTTTGAAAAAATGTACCAAGTAGGACAGATTTCGGGTGAGGATGCATTTCTCCTTTTTTCTACTTATGGTTTCCCGCTTGAGATGACCGAGGAGCTCGTGCTTGAGCAAGGCGGAAAGCTAAATCGAGAAGCTTTTCAAGCAGAATTCAAAAAACATCAAGATCTCTCGCGTACAGCTAGTGTGGGCAAATTCAAGGGAGGACTGGCCGACAACAGCGACAAGGTGACTGCTTATCATACCGCGACCCACCTGATGCTTGCCGGACTGCGCCAAGAGCTGGGAAACGATGTCCACCAAGCCGGCTCCAACATCACCGAAGAGCGCACTCGCTTCGATTTCACCTATCCGGAAAAAGTCTCACGTGAGACGCTCGATCGAGTTGAAGCCTATGTGAACACGGCCATCGAATCCGGTGCAACGATCACGACGGCGGTAATGGAGAAGGAGGCCGCCAGGGCGGCAGGGGTGGAGGGAAGCTTTTGGGAGAAGTATCCGGAAAAGGTCACAGTCTACCAGGTGAAGGGGTCGGACGGGACAATCTACTCGCAGGAGCTCTGCGGTGGCCCACATGTAGTAAACACAACCGATATTAGCGCTTTCGGCCGGTTTAAGATTGTCAAAGAAGAGGCTTCATCAGCCGGGGTTCGGCGGGTAAAAGCTATTTTGGAGTAAAAATGAGAGCCGTCAACACTGTGTGTCAACGGCTCGCTGGAGGCACCTATGATTATTATTTTCATGGCACGTTTGTTTCTAGCAGCGGAAGTATGTCCGCATAGCCTCCAGATTAATTTGATGCGGAGGGAAGCTAATAGTGCCCTTTCGCGGTGCTGTCCCCGGAAGGGGATCAAAGATGGTGAGCCCAATTTTCTGTAACTTCACCAGGAAATCCTGATTGATGATCATGACAACCTGGGGAATCGATTGCTCGACAACATATTGAGCCAGTGTGCTGAACAGTCGATTAAGCGTCCGGATGCAGGCAATCCCCTGAGAAAATGACACCATCCGTGAGATTTCTACGGAGCGGGGATGTGTTTCCATTTTTAGGTAATCTTCTGCGGGCAGGCGCCCCGTCCTCTGCTTGTGAATAACTCGGCATCCGGCGCTGACGGTGCCATCCCGAACGCAAACAAAGAAGTCGGCTGTGTCGTCATGCCATGTCCGCTCGTCCGCCGCGCTCTTTTCGTATCCCTTCACTCCGACGAACATCTCCACTCGTCTTTGGTGAAATGCTAGTCTCAACGGATGATTAAGATCTGTTGGTGGCAAGAAGTAGATCCCATCGTTCGTGGTGGGGGTAGTGCTTGTATTCATGGTCGGCTCCATTTGTGTGCCTTCCCCGGGTGAGGGAAACACAGATTAATGGGCCACCACGGGAGCATCTGTTTGTTAAGGTTCAGAACTTAGTACAGTACCAGTATTTCACTGGTAAGTCAACGGTTTCATTTTTAGGCTTACCAGCGGCTTAAATTGACAGAAAAACCAGTCTGGGCTATAGTGAGTGGGTTACTTCTAGCCATAGCATCTATGATTGCCGTTATCAAAACTGGAGGAAAGCAGTATAAAGTCGCGGAGGGGAGTATCGTGAAAGTCGAAAAACTCGAAGCCGAAGTCGGCAATGTCCTGAAATTCGAAACTTTGTTTGTCGGAGACGAAAAATCCGTCACAATCGGTGCACCAGCTGTGAAGACCCATGTCGAGGGCAAGGTGGTCACCCATGGCCGTCACGAGAAGGTCACCGGCATCCGTCACAAAGCCAAGAAGCGCGAAATGACTCGCTACGGCCATCGTCAAGACTATACAGCTGTTGAAATCACGAAGATCAGCGCCTAAAGCAAAGACCGCTTCCTAATGGAGGTGGTTTTGTTTTGTTAAAGCCTTGTTAAAATGGGGCACTAATTGAGCGGTTTTCGATTTTCGAGCGATGAAGAGAGTGTTACTTCATCCACATACTCGATATCACCACCGGTCGCCATGCCACGGGCGATGCGGGTCACCTTGACGGGGAGATCAGCGAGTTTGGTCCGGAGGAAATATGCGGTCATATCACCTTCGGTGGTCGGATTCGTCGCCAGGATTACTTCTGCGACCGCTGCGCCCTTGACCCGGCTTTTGAGTTCCGTGACCCGGAGGGAGCTATCTTCTTTGCCGGCGTCGAGTACTCCGCCGAGAACATGGTAGAGACCGTGGTAGCTGCCGGTGCGTTCGATGGCGATGACATCGAGCGGTTCCTCGACGACACAGATAGTCGCTTGATCGCGTGAACCATCGCTACAGAAGCCACAGCGTTCTGACCCCGAGATATAGAAACACTCTCGGCAGCTCGACAGATGTTTCAGGCCCTCCAGGCTTTCAGCAAAAGCGATGAGCTTTTCCTCGTCTTGCTTGAAGAGATAGAGAACGAGACGCTCCGCCATCTTCGGTCCGATGGAGGGGAGACTGGAAAAATGAGCGATGAGTAATTCGAAAGCTTTTGGGTAGCGCATATCACATCGGTCTTTGTGTGTTTATTACTCCCGTGCTGCCCCGCTGTCATGGGACCGCTCGAGAGACTTGAACGTGGTGGCATTATCCTCAAAATACAGCGAAACCTGGCCAATCGGGCCGTTGCGATGCTTCGCGATGATGACATCGACGATATTCTTGTTCGGCGTATCGGGACGGACGCGATCCTCGCGGTAGAGAAACATGACGACATCGGCATCCTGCTCAATAGAGCCAGATTCCCGAAGGTCAGAGAGTTTCGGCCGCTGGTCCGGCCTAGATTCAATGCCGCGAGATAGTTGTGAGAGTGCGATGACGGGGATGTTCAATTCACGGGCGAGTTGCTTCAGGCCACGGGATATCTCAGAAATCTCCTGAACGCGGTTGTCGCCCGAGCGTGAGCGACCTTCCATGAGCTGGAGGTAGTCGATGATGATGAGGCCGAGCTTGTGTTCTGCTTGAAGACGTCGGGCCATCGTCCGCATCTCCATGATGTTTAGACTCCCCGAATCATCGATGAAAATCGGTGCTTCCGAGAGGATACCCATTGCGTCAGAAAGTTTTTCGAAGTCGTTGCCGACCCCTTCACTATTGAGTTTTCCGGTCCGGAGGCGCCAAAGGTCAACACCTGCCTGCGCAGCGAGCATGCGATCGATGAGCTGGTCCGCGCCCATTTCAAGCGAAAAAATTCCGACCGGTACTTTGGCATAGACACCTACCTGACGCGCGATGTCGAGCGCGAACGAGGTCTTGCCGGTCGCAGGACGGGCACCGATGATGATGAGATCGGATTTTTGGAGACCGGCGAGGATGTTGTCGAGATCAGGGAAATGCGTCGGTACGCCGCGCATCGTCTGATCGTTTTTGTGGAGCTCATCGATGCGATCGAATGCCGCCTCGAGAATGGTCTTGATTGGAATAAAGTCCTGTTTGATGTACTTTTGCGAGATAGCAAAGAGCTTCTGCTCAGCATCATCGAGTACGGCTTGAACATCTTCAGAGTCATCATAGCCCATCTCGACAATCTGAGAAGCGGCGCCAATGAGTCGGCGGAGCAGCGCTTTTTTCTGGACGACTTTGGCGTAATGAACAATATTCGATGCTGAGGGAACCGAGTTTACGAGGGATGCCAGGTAGCCGGAGCCACCAACTGCTTCGAGTGTTTTCTTTTCTTCAAGTCGGTTTGCGAGTGAGAGGACATCGATCGGCTCACGTTCCTCATAGAGATCGAGCATCGCTTGATAGATGCGGTTGTGGTCGTCCTTATAGAAATCCCCAACTTTGACGATATCGGCTACTTTGATGATGGCATCTTTATCGAGCATGAGGGAACCGAGGACGGATTGCTCGGCTTCGATATTGTGCGGCGGGATGCGCACATGCTCTGGGGTGGAAGAAGATTTGACCATAGGACTCTATTCTACGTGGTATTGGCTCTGAACTCAATGTAGATAGTTTGTTTATATCTTTTTTACTCTAAACTATTGATAAAATACTAGAAATATACCAATATAGTATCAATCTTTACCAATTGGAGACTTTTACATGAATATGCCACGACCTGAGTTCGTCCGTGGCATATTGCCCGGAGAACTTCCCTATCGCCCCGTGGGCCTCGAGCGCTTTCAGGCACGCATCGTTCTCTTCGAATATAATCCACGTGCCGGAGATGAGACGCTTAGTGAGCAGCTTCGCCGATGGCGTCGAGAAAACGGTCTCTCGTCGTTCGCTGGGTACAGTCAACTCGTCGGTTTTCCTGATGCTCCAAGTACCCAGGTCTTAGCCTGGACAAAGGAAAACTTTCTCTTTCGGGAGGGCAATCAGTCGCCGTACCAGTTCATTTCTCTAGCGGACTACCGTCAATGGGTGGTCTATGAACCATCCGAAAAGCCGAGGACTTGCTACGGAAACTGCTACAGTCCCACGGGTGAGTATCTTCCCGGGACCTTTATCGTTGTCACCTGATGGCCGATTGTGCTCTGCACGTGTCGGTCGTTTTTTTTCTAACGCTTCTTAACAGCTTGGCCGTCTGGACCATCCTCGATGTTGTAGCCAAGCGCTGCGATTTCATCGCGGAGCGCATCAGATTGCGTGAAATCTTTATTGGCTCGAGCCGCCTTTCTTTCTTCCATAAGCCTCAAAACATTCTTTGGAATAGTTTCCGCCTCCGTCTTGAGTCCGAAAAGGCCAAAAAGAATTTTTTCATACTGGCTCTTTACGTCAGGGTGTATTGAGAGTTGTTTGTCAGCCGCAGAGTTTATCAGTGTGGCCATGTTGAGTGCGGTAGCGAGCGCGAGGGGAGTATTCAAGTCATCCTCGAGAGCAGCCAGAAACGCTACAAAATAATCATGTTCCTTAGGAATATCCAGACGTGCATCAATGGGAAGAGTCTTCAGTCGTTCATAAGCCTTCATGAGTGACTCGCGATTGATTTTCGCTTGGGCCAAGGCGTCCCAGGTGAAATTCATCTGACTCCGATAGTGTGCGCTGAGGTACAGCATACGAAGATCCATCGCTGAGTAACCGCGCTCTAAGACATCTTCGAGTCGGTAAAAATTCTTCTTCGATTTTGCCATCCGCTGACCATTGACGAGAAGGTGGCGGGTATGAATCCAGTAACGAACAAATGGCGCTTGGTTACCGCACTCACTCTGGGCGATTTCGGCTTCGTGATGGGGAAAGATATTATCTTCGCCACCGGTATGGATATCAATCGTTGCGCCGATGGTGGCGAGATTCATGGCCGAGCACTCGATATGCCAGCCGGGGTAGCCAGTGCCCCAGGGTGAGTCCCAATGCATCAGGTGGCTTTCTGGGGCCCGGAGCCAGAGGGCGAAGTCCCAAGGATTTTTCTTATCAGGGTGCTCCTCCAGTCGTGCGCCGACTTTTAACTGCGCGAGTGTGTTGCCCGACAGTCGGCCATACGCGGCATAGCTCGTCACATCAAAAAATACGTTGCCGTTCACTGCGTACGCGTGACCGCTCTTGATAAGGCCTTCGATGAACTGAATCATTTGCGGGATATAGCTGGTGGCGTGTGGCTCAATCTGCGGCGGCAAGATGTTCAACGCGAACTCTGTCTCGTGATAGTAGTCAGTATAGAAAGCGGCGATCTCGGCCGGTGTCTTATGTTCGGCGAGCGCTTTCCTTACCATTTTGTCCTCACCACTGTCGCCTTGAGCAATATCATCGGCAGTGAGGTGACCGACATCAGTGATGTTTTTTACGTGTTCGACAACAGCACCACCTGCCTCGAGGACGCGACGCAGCGTATCAGCCGCGACATATGAGCGAAGATTGCCGATATGGACATAGTCGTAGACCGTTGGGCCACAAGTGTAGAACTTCACCCGTGGTGGATCAAGTGGTGTAAAAATCTCTTTTTTCTTGGAAAGGGTGTTGTAGAGGGAGAGCATACGAAAGAATAGGGCATAGTGTATAGGGTACAGTGGAGAGGGAAGAAAAACAAGAAAAAGAAATAGGGAGTTGTCAGCGTTGCCAACAACCCCCCACCATATGCAGACCGCAATCTCCTGCGAAGCATCCCGTGGGCTTTTCGGATACCTCCCTTCAGTCGCGAAAGGGCACTATTTCAACGTCGGCTCCAGTCTGCCCGGAAACAGTCTTTCAAAGCCTCATGCCTATCCTACGCATTCCCAACCTAGCATTTCGACCGGCAGTGGGTAATGAACCCCCGTAATTCTCCTTGCCGTTGGCCAGCCTGCGGACCCACGATACAATTTGGGTAGTATTTCGTCAATAAAAAATTGAGGCGATAGAGTACCTCAATTTTCCTTGAGCGAAAACTTTTTTCAGTTTAGATCCAGCGTTTCAGACGGAAAATAACGATGGTGATGGCCGAGATAAATATCATGGTTGACAGGTGCCACCAAAAACCACCGGGGTAGTTCTCGAACGGGAGGTGTCGAGTATTCATCGACATTGCATTTGAATAGACGGTGAGCGGGAGGATGACAGCTGAGAAGATGGTCAACACCTTCATCGTTTGTTCGAGTTTGTTTGAAAGGAGCGAGTTATTGGTCGCCTCAAGCGCCTCGATGGTTTCCTTGTTGCTTTCCAACATGTTCCAAAGGCGAATATTGGTACCGATCAGGTCCTGAAAGTACACATGGAGGTCGGTCGGTATGATTGGATGCTTGGTGGCGAGGAGGCTTTCGATGAGTGAACGCTGGGGCTTCAGCGTCCGGCGGAAATTGAGGATATCGCGTTTCACGAGCGAGATTTCAAACACCATTTCTTTCTCGTGCCCAGCAAAGACTTCCATCTCGATGCGGTCAATTTTTTCAGAGACGTGGCGTAATTTCGGAAAACAAGAGTTCAGAAGAATCTCCAGTAGCCGATAGATGAGATGAGAGGGGGAGTCTTCCAGGTAGAGGCGGCGTTTGCCTTCGCTCTGTTCCAATTCACCAAAAAACTTTCCAATTTGATAAATCGGGTACCGGTGTGCCGTGATGAGGTGGTCCCTGGTCAGGATGATGTCGAGTTCGCCGGCGTACGTGGTCCTCTCCTTCACATCAAAGAGTGGGATGTGAATAGAGAAGAAAATGCACTGGTCGTACTGCAGCACTCGGGGCTGATAGGTCGGAGTGATGAGTTCTTCGAGAACGATTGGATGGATGTCAAAATTTTCGTGGAGATAAGCGACATCGTCCTTGGTCGGCGACTCGAAATCAATCCACGTAAGCCTCTTGTGCGTGAGCGTGCGCATGTTTTTTTTCTTTTGCCTCAAGTATAGCAGCTCTTTTTCCATTGACAAAGCCAAAAAAACGGGGTATCTTCTTTTTATGTTTCAAACAGCCGTTTTGGCCCTTATTCGGCTCTATCAGAAGACACTTTCCTTGAATCATGGCCTCCTTGGCCTCATTGTTTCTGAGCGGTTCTGCCGCTTTCATCCGACTTGCTCGCAGTACACCTACGAAGCCGTGGAGCGCTTCGGTGTTTTGCGAGGAGGGTGGATGGGATTCAAACGAATCTTACGCTGCCAGCCATGGTCCGAAGGCGGTTATGACCCCGTCATACTACCAATGGATAGAAAGATTTGATCGTTCACAACCAAGGAGATTCAATTGTATTTCAACGAAAGCAGTCATCCCCAGCACCTGATGCGCTACACCAACGGTCGCGGTCGCCTGTCTCACAACATGGGTGATCAAATCGAGGGCCGCGGTGTCGTCGAGAAGAAGGAGCCCACGCTCATCCGTCAGAAGCCGCCGCAGTTCCCTCAAGACAAACGGCCGAACCCTGTCGAGTTGAAGAAGACAGTCCGTTGCCGTCAGGTCATCCCGCTGGTCCAAGCGCGGGGGAAGTTTCAGTCTCACCAGCTGAAGTGCCAGCAGTGCGGCCACCATCTGCTCTGCGCCAAATGACCATCTGGTCACGCTGAATTTCAACGGGTCCATTCCCCGAAGAAGGACCTGTTCACCACCTGAAAAGGAGACTCGAAAGTGAGCCATCGTTTGAGACCCAGCCACCGCAGTGGCACTTCGCCAGCCCACGCGGCCGGCGAATTCGGCGTCACCATCCATTGCCGGATCAAGAATCGCCACATCCCGCTTGCACAGGCACTGAACCTGCATGACCCCACCAGCAGTCACTGCTTCAGCTGTGGCCGTCAGGGCAATGAATGTCAGCACCGATTAGGACAGACCATGAAGGTGGGGTGAAGCCATGCGACTTTGGTTTGCTATGCTCTTCGACGCCATCCTGTCGCTGCCCTGGCATCTGCCGATGCCAGGCGCGAGGTCATCCGGACTGATTCCGAGACCCTTCGGAGTCCAGTCCCACGCCTGTCGTCCGCTTCCCAGCGTTCTCTTCAGGCGAAGTGTCGGGATATAAACCCCTTGCCTCGGCGAGGGATTCACTGACAGCGCTTACATCGAACAGACCGCTCCGAAAGCCCGAGGAACCACGGGTTCCACGGGCTTTTTTCTCGCTCAACACTGAATTAGCACTCACACTTGACGAGTGCTAAATGATTTTTTATACTTGAGACACGGTGTAATTACCCACAGTTGAGTCGTAGAATATGAATATAAATGAACGACAATCTGAAGTACTCTCGGCCGTCGTCGAGCTCTACACAAAAACCGCTCTTCCGGTCGGCTCCGAAGCACTTCTCGAACGTCACCACTTTTCGGCTCGGCCCATAAT
>JBATNS010000041.1:0-3617 GCA_049290475.1 Candidatus Moraniibacteriota bacterium
GATATCATCCGAAGGAATAGTGATAGTTGTTGTCGTGAATTCAGAGACATGCGTACGTGAGTATTTCTGGATAACTGTAGCCATGATCTGAAATGAACGCTTTTCAAGCTCATCATGTGCCTCATTCTCTAATTTCGACATACGAGCGACAAGCGCGTCCTTGCTTTCATCCTCAACCAACCTCATGAGCCGCTTTTCCGCCTCTTCGTGCGTCAGCTTGGCCGTCCGCTGGAGCTCTTCAATCTCTTTTTCCTTCAGCCCTTCGATTTCAGCCTTGATAGCTTGGATCTCTTCCGCTCGGCTCAAAAGACGCTTTTTCTCGTCCTCGATGGAGCGAGCCTCTTTTTCAATTTGCTCCTCGCGCTTTTCAAGGCGCGATTCTTGATGCCCAATTTTTTCCTCCCGGATCTGCTCGCTCTTCTTGGCTTCTTCCAAAATAGTAACCGCTTTATTCTTTGCCTCAAGAGTCAAATTTCCTGCCTTTTTTTCAGCTTCTTCGATGATTTTCGCGGCTTGACCTTCGGCTGTGGAAAGCTGTTTCTTGGCGAGATTCTGCCGAATGAGATAACCGATAAAGACGCCCGCGCCGAGACCAGTCAGGGCGAGGATAAGTGTGAGAGGTGTCATACGCAAAAGTGACGCTCATCCAAGCGCCGCCTCTCTTCCGAAAAAAATACTGGTACACGCGAAAAGGCACGAAAAACAATTGCTCGTTACGAGCGAGTGACCTCTTCAAAAAGAGTTGAACAGAAAACTGGAGAAATCCGAGGAATCATAGCCATCTCTTCTTCGGTACCAACCGGAAAATGCGACACGCGAAGAGCAATTTGAGAATTAGTATCTGCAGGCTCATCCTACTCCCCCACACTCCTTTTGTCAAAATGGAAGAACTGCTATAATGGGCTGAAGAAAGCCAAAAAATAACAAAATACTAAAAGAGTATATGTTCCGACCATTCGTACTCATCGTTCTTGATGGCTGGGGGATATCAAACACCACCCAAGGCAATCCGATTCGCGAGGCTACACTCCCGACTTTTGATAAGCTAAACCGCTATTACCCGATGACGACCCTCCAGGCATCGGGTATTTCCGTTGGACTTCCCTGGAACACCGCTGGTAATTCCGAGGTCGGCCATATGACAATGGGAGCCGGCCGCATCATTTATCAGAACATGCCCCGTATCGCACTCGCCATCCAGGACGGGAGTTTCAATACGAATTCGACTTTTCTTGAAGCTGTCGATGTCGTCAAGAAAAATAACTCAACACTTCACCTCATGGGACTCCTCAGTCCCGGTGCTGTTCATTCCCATAAAGACCATATCCTCGCTCTCTTGCGCTTTGCCAAAGAGCAAGGTCTGACCAAAGTCATCATCCACGCTTTCATGGACGGTCGCGATTCTGGACCCGTCTCGGGCGTCGGTCACCTGCGAGAGCTCCAGCGGGAGCTGAAACTCGTCGGCGTCGGCGAAATCGGCACGCTCATCGGCCGCCATTATGCGATGGACCGCAATAACAATTGGGACCGAATCGAGAAAGCATACCTCATGCTGACAAAAGGTACTGGCGAGCGGACCGACGACCCACTCCTCCATTTGGAACAGTCGTATGCCAAAAATATCACCGACGAATATATCGAGCCGACCATCATCGAAAAGGATGGCAAGCCATCGGGAGTCATTCAGGATGGCGATGCGGTGATCTTCTTCAACTTCCGCGAAGACCGGGCGCGGGAAATTACCAGAGCTTTCGTGATGCCGGACTTTGATGGCTTCGTCCGGGAAAAGAAGCTGGATATCCACTTTGTCACTATGACCGAGTTTGAGAAAGATCTTCCCGTCCATATCGCGTTTCCGCCCGAGGAGGTTCACGACAGCCTCGGTGAAACGCTTGCCAAGGCCGGGATGAAACAACTCCGGATTGCCGAAACGGAGAAATATGCTCATGTCACCTATTTCTTCAATGGTGGGAATGAAGAAGCCTTCCCAAATGAGGAGCGCATCCTCATCCCCTCACCAGCCGTTTCTCACTTCGATGAGCAGCCTGAGATGAGCGCGCCCGAAGTGACCAACACCGTCATAAAGAATGTACAAGAAAATCTCTACGATTTCATCCTCGTAAATTATGCCAATCCGGATATGGTCGGGCATACCGGTAACGAAGCTGCTTCAATCAAGGCTGTCGAGGCGACCGATAAAAGCCTGTCGAGACTCATCCCCGCTATCCTCCAGGTCGGCGGTGCACTCATGATCACTGCTGACCACGGCAACGTCGAAGAGGTCACCAACCTACAGACTGGCGAGCGAGATACCGAGCACTCTACCAATCCGATTCCGCTGTGGTATATCACACCGAGCAATCACCGTGAAAAGACTTCGGCGGAAATGGTCCGCGAGCAGAACGAGGTCCACGGACTCCTTTCCGATGTCGCGCCCACCATACTTGATATCTTCGGTATCTCACGGCCCGAGGCGATGAATGGCGCTTCATTGCGGCCCATCCTCGAGCGACCGATGAAGCCTTGACTCAATTACGGACTCAAAGATTCTTAATGGCACACAAAGTGCAGAAATTCATTTCGTTCATGGCTCATATAAAGCTAAAAAGCACCGAAACGAATTTGTGATGCAGTTTGACGAAACATCGTTTTCGGGCTACAAAAAGGAGGCTATGCGCTCGTAGCTCAGTGGATAGAGTACCTGGCTTCGAACCAGATGGTCGGGGGTTCGATTCCCTCCGAGCGCACACAAGTGAATGGAATGAACGCGAGTGCTCGGAGCAAGCCAACTGCTTGGCTTGCAAAGGGATGAGAAAGGCGGAGCGTTGTACGAGTTTTTCTGTCGGGCGACAGAAAAGGTGAGTACCGTGAGACGGGGTCACGAATATTTTTCTCTCTAAAAAAGTTTAATTGAAAGAGAACTCCCTCCGAGTACACAAGTGATACAACCAAAGACTGGAGGAGTGGCCGAGTGGTTGAAGGCAACAGTCTTGAAAACTGTCGTACCTGAAAGGGTATCGTGAGTTCGAATCTCACCTCCTCCGCACTGAGTACTCATTATCGGATGACCCGAGTGCCTCAAACAGTAAATCATTCTCGAGCATTTGAGTAGAAAACTATGAACAGACCCTACACAACTCTCTTCCTCTTGGTTTCAGTAGATGGGAAAATCTCAACTGGAGATACTGATATTATGGATACTGATAGGGACTACAAACTTATCAACGGAGTAAAGGAGGGCAATAAGCAATATTATGATCTTGAACAGCAAACTGATTTACATTCTCTAAATTCTGGTAGAGTTTTTGAGAAAATCGGGATGAATGAAAAAACAGACGAACCACAGAAAACCCCTGTGAGTTTTATTGTCATTGACAATAAACCACACCTTAATAAAAATGGTACGACTTATTTAGCGAAGAAAAGTAAGACACTTTACATCGTCACAACGAATCCTAAGCACCCCGCTTTTGAACTGAAAAAAGAGTTTCCAAACATTGAAATTCTTACATACGAAAAAGAAATTGATTTATCTGACGCGCTCAAGAAACTCAAACAAGATTATGGTATTGATCGCATTACAATTCAAACAGGTGGCACAATGAACGCCTCTTGGG